>CAXTES010000105.1:0-10522 GCA_964243215.1 uncultured Microbacterium sp.
ACCTGAATAACGGCGTCTTGTTATGCGAAGCGTGTCATCACCGCATCCACGACAACGGCTGGGACATCCGCATCGACGGCACCGGCACCTGCGCACGAGTATGGTTCATCCCGCCCCCGCACGTCGACGCCGACCGCACCCCACGCCTCGGCGGCCGCACCCGTTACGACTACGTGCCCGCCGCGTAATGCGACGCGAGGGCATCGAGGCCGGTCGATGAGTCAACGCACGCGGCGTGGTAGGCGGGTGTGCGTTCCATCGACCCGCTGGCTGAGCGCGGTCGAGCAGGCCGAGTCAGGCGGTGAGGGTGGCGAGCCATGCGTCCACAGCCCTCTTGCCCTGCAGTCGGACCACCGGCATCCCGTCCGACATCTGCATGAGCATCCGTTCCCGGACGACGGGATGCTGCACCCACGTCCACCGCAGGATGTTGCGATCAGGATTCCACCTCAGCCACGTCGACGGCCGCTCGCGATTTCCATGCCAGAGGCGTTCGTGTCGGATCGCCCGGCGGAGGGTGCGGCGAACGACGCGAAGCATCACGAGACTTCGACGATGATCGAGCCACACGATCACATCGGCGCCGCCGGCCGCTCCCGGGGCGAGAAGTCCGCTCATCCGCGTGTTCCAGTTGCCCTCGACCACCCATCCCTCCGGATGGGCGTCGGCGAATTCGCGGACTATGCGGCGCGCCTCATCGAGGTCGCGGTAGGTCCAGTCCGCCTCCCAGAACACCGCGTCCAGCTCGAGGTGAGCGACCCGCAGCCGGGACGCGCTCGCGGCCGCCAGTCGGGTCTTGCCCGATCCCGATATCCCCACGAGCCGAATACGCCGCGGGGGCGTGGATGAGGGGGCCTCCGGCATCCGTCCATTGTCGATCACGCGCGGGTCAGGGCGTTCGTGACCGTTCGCAGGATGCGTTGTGTATACCCACATGGAAACTTTGGAGTCAGCCGTGTATCGATGAGCCATCTGTGTATACAATGCGGATATGAGTCCCCCCAACGCAGTTCGTGCGAGCGACCGTGCGTACGCGGCTCTGCTGGAGGAGATCCAAAGCGGCGCGCTGCGGCCGGGCACCGTTCTGGGCGAAGTCGAGCAGTCCGAGCGGCTGGGGGTCAGCCGCACGCCCCTTCGCGAAGCGATCGCGCGGCTCGCCGCCGACGGACTCGTCGCGCAGCAATCGCCCCGCGTCACCGTCGTGACCGACATCGACGCGGACGACATCCGCGGACTCTTCGAGATCCGCCGCGCCCTCGAGGAGACCACGGCGCGCCTGGCCGCAGAGCGGCGGGATGCCGCCACCTTCGACGCGCTCGCCGACGCCTTCGCCACCACGAATCCGGCCGCCGATGCCGACGGGTACTACGCGCTCATAGCGCGGTTCGACGCCGAAGTGGATGCCGCGGCCGCCAACGACTACCTGACCGCTGCGCTGCGCACGGTCCGCACCCACCTCGCCCGCGTCCGCCGCCTCGCGCGCGACAACCCCGAGCGCCTGACGGCATCCGTCGCGGAGCACCGACTCATCGCATCCGCCATTGCGAACGGTGACGCTGACCTCGCCGCCCACGCGACCCACGTGCACCTGCACAACGCACTGACGAGCGTCCTGGCATCGCTGCCCGACGCCCGCGCCGAACGAGGAGCCGCATGACCGTCATCCATCACGTCCGCGTGCACCGCAGCGAGGAGAATCTCGCCCGCGAGAAACAGCTCGCGTGGAAGATCGCCGAGGTGGCCGCCGACCCGGTCGACGTGCCGGCCGAGACGACCGACATGATCATCAACCGCGTCATCGACAACGCGGCGGTTGCGGCGGCATCCCTCACGCGTACCCCGGTCAGCGCCGCCCGGCAGCAGGCGCTCGATCACGCCGCGAGCGCGGGCGGTGCGGGCGCCACGGTCTTCGGCTGCACGCTCGAGCGCCGATCCAGCCCGGAGTGGGCGGCGTGGGCCAACGGCGTCGCGGTGCGCGAACTCGACTACCACGACACGTTCCTCGCCGCCGAGTACTCGCATCCCGGTGACAACATCCCGCCGATCGTCGCCGTCGCCCAGCACGCCGGACGCGACGGCGCCGCGCTCGTGCGGGGCATCGCGACCGGGTACGAGATCCAGATCGACCTGGCCCGCGGCATCAGCCTGCACCGGCACAAGATCGACCACGTCGCCCACCTCGGCCCCTCGGCGGCCGCCGGCATCGGCACCCTGCTCGGCCTCGGCGTCGAGACGATCTACCAGGCGGTCGGCCAGGCCCTGCACACGACAACCGCGACCCGGCAGTCCCGCAAGGGCGAGATCTCGACCTGGAAAGCCCACGCCCCCGCCTTCGCGGGCAAGATGGCCGTCGAATCCGTCGACCGCGCGATGCGGGCCGAAACCAGCCCGTCGCCGATCTACGAGGGCGAGGACGGCGTGATCGCGTGGCTGCTGGGGGGCAAGGATGCCGAGTACGACGTGCCGCTGCCGGATGCCGGTGAGCCCAAGCGCGCCATCCTCGACTCCTACACGAAGGAGCACTCCGCGGAGTATCAGGCGCAGGCGTGGATCGACCTCGCCCGCAAGCTCCACACCGAGCGTCGGGATGCGGCCGATCCCGCCAACATCGAGTCGATCGTGCTGCACACCAGCCACCACACCCACCATGTGATCGGGTCGGGCGCGAACGATCCGCAGAAGTACGACCCCGAGGCATCCCGCGAGACCCTCGACCACTCGATCCCGTACATCTTCGCCGTCGCGCTGCAGGACGGCGCGTGGCACCACGTCGACTCGTACGCGCCCGAGCGTGCTCGCCGCGCGGACACCGTCGCGCTGTGGCAAAAGATCACGACCGCCGAAGACCCGGAGTGGACGCGCCGGTACCACTCCGAGGATCCGAAAGAGAAGGCGTTCGGCGGCCGCGTCGAGATCCGCTTCACCGACGGCTCGACGCTCGTCGACGAGATCGCGGTCGCCGACGCGCACCCGCTCGGGGCCCGTCCGTTCGCGCGTGCGGACTACATCCGCAAGTTCCGGATGCTCGCCGAACCCGTCCTCGCGCCCGACGAGATCGAGCGGTTCCTCGACCTGGCCCAGCGCCTGCCCGAGCTCACCGTCGACGAGGTGCGGCAGCTGTCGATCGTCGCGGAACCGGGGGTGCTGGCATCCGCCCCCGCCCCGAAGGGGCTGTTCTGATGCCGCGTCCCGTGGGGCTCCATGCTCTCGGGTATCCGGGACGTCCGGGTATCCCGCGCACCGGAATCGGAGAATGCGACCGGAATCGGACGATTCCGCCCGGATCATCCGATTCCGGTGACAATCTCCGAATTCAGAGCCGGGGGGCCTGCTGATGCTGTACTCCACCGTCACTCCCGCCCAGAAGCGGCGCGTGCTGCGCGAGCGACTCGCGTCCGGCGAGCTGTTGCGGTTCCCCGGCGCGTTCAACCCGCTGTCGGCACGGCTGATCGAGCGCCGCGGCTTCGAGGGCGTCTACATCTCCGGCGCGGTGATCGCCGCCGACCTGGGCCTGCCCGACATCGGGCTCACCACCCTCACCGAGGTCGCCGGCCGCGGCCAGCAGATCGCGCGGATGACCGACCTGCCGGCCATCATCGACGCCGACACCGGATTCGGCGAGCCGATGAACGTCGCGCGTACGATCCAGACGCTCGAAGACGCGGGTCTTGCCGGCACGCACATCGAGGACCAGGTCAACCCCAAGCGCTGCGGGCACCTCGACGGCAAGGCCGTCGTCGACGAGACCACCGCGGTCAAACGCATCCGCGCCGCCGTCGACGCGCGCCGCGACCCGGACTTCCTGATCATGGCGCGCACCGACATCCGTGCGGTGGAGGGGATGGATGCCGCGGTCGATCGGGCCAGAGCCCTCGTCGACGCCGGTGCCGACGCGATCTTCCCCGAGGCGATGCGCACGCTCGAGGAGTTCGCCGCGATGCGTCGGGCCGTCGACGTGCCGATCCTGGCCAACATGACCGAGTTCGGCAAGAGCGAGCTGTTCACCGTCGACCAGCTGCGCGACGTGGGGGTCAACATCGTCATCTGGCCGGTGTCGCTGCTGCGCATCGCGATGGGCGCCGCGGACCGAGCACTGCACGCCGTGATCGACAATGGCAGTCTGGCCAGCAAGCTCGGCGAGATGCAGCATCGCGCCGACCTCTACGACCTGGTGGACTACGAGCGGTACAACCGTTTCGACACCGACGTCTACAACTTCACCATCACGAAGGAGTGACCGTGCCCGACACCGACATCCACAGGGGTCTCGCCGGAATCGTCGCCGACACCACGGCGATCTCGAAGGTCAACCCCGACAGCAACTCGCTGCTGTACCGCGGTTACCCGGTGCAGGAACTCGCCGCGACGCAGCCGTTCGAGGCGGTCGCCTACCTGCTGTGGCACGGCGAGCTTCCCACCGACGATCAGCTCGCCGCGTTCCGGGCCGAAGAGCACGCACAGCGCGCCCTCGACGACGACATCAAAGCGACGATCGACCTCATCCCGCTGACCGCGCATCCCATGGACGTGCTGCGCACCGCGGTGAGCCTGCTGGGTGCCACCGACCCCGACGCCGAGGACCAGTCCGTGGCGTCGGACCTGTCCAAGAGCATGCGGCTGTTCGCCGGCATTCCCGCCATGGTCGCCTACGACCAGCGCCGCCGCCGCGGCCAGCCGTCGGTCGCGCCCCGCGACGACCTGGACTATTCCGCCAACCTGCTGTGGATGACCTTCGGCGAAGAGGCCGATCCGGTCGTGGTGCAGGCGATGAACGTGTCGCTGATCCTGTACGCGGAGCACTCCTTCAACGCATCCACGTTCACGGCCCGGGTGATCACCAGCACCCTGGCCGACCTGTACTCGGCGGTGGTCGGCGCGATCGGCGCCCTGAAGGGACCGCTGCACGGCGGTGCCAACGAAGCTGTCATGCACACCTTCGATGAGATCGGGGATGCCACGAACGTCGCCGGCTGGCTCGACGACGCGCTCGCGAACAAGCGCAAGATCATGGGCTTCGGACACCGCGTCTACAAGCGCGGCGACTCGCGCGTGCCGACGATGAGAGCCGCCCTCGACACGCTCGTCGAGCACTACGACGCCCAGGATCTCGCCGATCTCTACGACGGGCTCGAGTCGGAGTTCGTCGGTCGCAAGGGCATCTACCCCAACCTCGACTACCCGTCCGGTCCCGCGTACCACCTGATGGGATTCGACACCCTCACCTTCACGCCGCTGTTCGTCGCTGCCCGCGTCACGGGCTGGACGGCGCACATCATCGAACAGCGCGGCGCCAACGCGCTCATCCGGCCGCTGTCGGCATACCACGGACCCGACGAGCGCCACGTCGAGGGATACGTCGAGCGTGACGACCAGCGCGCGGCGGCCGAGCGCCCCGCGGAGGCGCCCGCGTGAGCATCTGGTACACCGACACCGCCGACCTCGACCTGAACGCGATGTCGGGCGGGACGCTGATCCAGGCACTGGGCATCGAGATCGTCGAGGCCCGCGACGACGCGCTCGTGGCGCGGATGCCGGTCGACGACCGCACCCGCCAGCCGGCGGGGGTGCTGCACGGCGGCGCATCGGTCGCGCTCGCCGAGACGCTCGCTTCGTGGGCCGGCTACCTCGCCGTCGACGCGGAGAAGTTCCACGTGGTCGGGCAGGAGATCAACGCCAACCACATCCGCCCGGTGTCGACCGGATGGGTCACCGGCACCGCGACTCCGGCCAGTCTCGGCCGCCGCTCGCACGTCTGGGAGATCCGCATCACCGACGAGGCGGGCCGCCTGGTGTGCATCTCGCGCTGCACGCTGGCCGTGATCGAACAGCGCAGCAGCTATGCGGCGCCCGACGCGAGGACGACATGACCCGCGAGGCCGTCATCGTCGACGCCGTCCGCACGCCGGTCGGCCGCGGCAAGCCGGGCGGCGCGCTGTCGGGCGTGCACCCGGTGGACCTCGCCGCCGACGTGCTGCGGGCCGTGCTCGAACGCAACGGGCTCGAATCGGATCAGGTCGACGACGTGCTGCTCGGATGCGTCAGCCAGGTCGGGGAACAGAGCATGAACATCGCTCGGCAGGCGGTGCTGTCGGCCGGGTTCGACGAGACCATCCCGGCGACCACGATCGACCGGCAGTGCGGGTCCAGTCAGCAGGCGGCGCACTTCGCCGCGCAGGGGGTGATCGCCGGCGCCTACGACATCGTGATCGCCGGCGGAGTCGAGTCGATGAGCCGCGTGCCGCTGGGCACGTCCACGTCGGTCGGTGGGTCGGCGATGTCGCCGGGCCTGCGCTCGCGGTACCCGGAGGGGCTCGTGAATCAGGGCGTGTCGGCGGAGCTCATCGCACAGCGGTGGGGACTGTCGCGCGAACAGCTCGACGCGTATGCGGCCGAGTCGCATCGGCGGGCGACGGATGCCTGGACCCGCGGCTGCTTCGACGGCCAGGTGATCCCGGTGGGGGAGGCACCGATTCGGGACGAGACTGTCCGGTCGGGTACGACGGCCGAGAAGCTCGCCGAATTGCCGCCGGCGTTCCGCACTGACGAGCTCGCCGAGCGCTTTCCCGCGATCGAGTGGAAGATCACGGCGGGCAACTCGTCGCCGCTGACGGACGGGGCATCCGCTGTCCTGATCATGAGCGCCGACCGGGCCGACGCGCTCGGCCTGACCCCCCGGGCGCGTTTCCACTCGTTCGCCGTCGTCGGCGACGACCCGCTGTACATGCTGACCGGACCGATCCCCGCGACGCGTCGCATCCTGGATCGTGCCGGCCTGACGATCGACGACCTCGACGCGTACGAGGTCAACGAGGCCTTCGCGTCGGTGCCGCTCGCGTGGGCGCAAGACGTCGGCGCTGACCCGGCCAAGCTCAACCCGTGGGGCGGTGCGATCGCGCTGGGCCACGCGCTCGGCTCGAGCGGCACGCGGCTACTGGGTACGCTCCTCGCCCACCTGGAAGCGACCGGTGGCCGCTGGGGATTGCAGACGATGTGCGAGGGCGGCGGTATGGCCAACGCGACGATCATCGAGCGCCTCTGAGTCGAAGGTGGCGCGCTACCGGTTCATGATGAGCAGGAGGCGCTCGAAGTCGCCCGGATCGACCGAGATCGACCCCGCGTAGGGATGATCCATCTCGGCGGTCAGGAAGATCACCAGTGCCACGAACAGCGCCAGCATGCCGGCCATGATCAGGTGCAGCCGCCGGCTGTCGACGTCGATCATCGCGATCAGGATCGCGTTGATGATGGCTCCGATCCAGATCACGAGCCAGAACAGGCCGGGCAGCTGCAGCGTGGTCGCGTCGATGCGGTCGCGCCGTGCCTCGATGAAAGCGTCGAAGGTCGCCAGGAGCTGACTGAACTTCGCGCTGTCCTGGAACGTCTTCGGGTCGAAGCTGTAGATCAGGTCCTCGATGCCGTTGATCTTGGCGGTGCTGGCGGTGGGGATGTCGCCCAGCCGCTGCGCCGGCCAGTCCTCGTCGATGACGGTGTTCACATAGTCGCGAAGCGACGCGCGCAGCTGATCGCCGAGCTGGTCCGGCAGCCCGTTCGTGCCCCGGTACAGCGCGCCGATCTGCGAGGTCTCGGCCAGTGATTCCGAGTGGGCGTCGGTGTAGTTCGAGTACACCGAGACGGCCACCAGGGCCAGGAGGATGCTGAAGAACACCCCGAACGTGCTGCCGGTGTACCCCAGCACCCGGTCCCACTGCACCGAGTTCTCCGCCCAACGACTCACGAGCGGGCGCATCAACAGCACCAGGCCGAGCGAACCGGCGACGAAAAAGATCACGAAGAGCGGCAGTGTGATCCAGTCGGGAGTGTTGTAGAACCACGTCCCCACGTGCGGCACCCCCTCGCGGCGAAAGCTGATGCACAGCCTAGGGTCCGTCGGACGAGCGTGCTAGGTGGCCTCGCCGTCGCGCAGCCGCCCGTCCGAGATCTCGATCGTGCGGTCGGCGAACGCCGTCATGCGCGGATCGTGCGTCGTGACGATCGCGGCGAAGCGCCGAGCGTGCACGAGCGAGGCGATCAGCGTCATCATCGCCTCGCCGGTGCGCGAGTCCAGCTGCCCGGTGGGCTCGTCGGCGATGAGGACGTCGGGGCCGTTCGCGAGCGCGCGTGCGATGCCGACGCGCTGCTGCTGCCCGCCCGACAGCTGCGCCGGCGTCTGGCGGGCGTGGTCGGCGAGGCCGACGGCATCCAGCAGCTCCCGCACGCGCGCGTCGCGTTCGACGGGCGGGGTGCCCACCAGGCGCAACGGCACCTCGATGTTCTCGGCGGCGGTGAGGGTGGGCAGCAGCGCGAACGACTGGAACACGAATCCGAGGCGACGCCGGCGAAGCTCGACGAGCACGGCTTCGGGCGCGCCGGTGAGCTCGATGTCGCCGATCACCACCCGTCCGGCACTGGGAACCTCGAGCCCACCGAGCACGTTCAGCAGCGTCGTCTTGCCCGAGCCGGACGGCCCGCGCAGCATCACGAGTTCCCCGGCGTGCAGGTGGATCGTCGCATCCGTCACCGCGCGTACTCTGGCGCGGCCCCGGCCGAAGGTCTTGGACACCCCGTCCGCGCGCAGCAGCACGTCGCTCACGGCGCCTCGTCCTCCTCACCGCGGCGGGCGCGGTGCACCTCGACGTGGTCGGTTTCCAGCTCCAGGCGCACCAGGTCGCGCAGCGACAGCTGCGTGAGGTAGTCCTGCGGCAGCTGCAGCCGTCCCGCGCGGTCGAGCACTGCGTACTCCCGCGCGATGTGGGTCGCGGCGCCGTCGGTTCCGGTATGCACCGACCGGTGCATCTCGGTGGAGGTGCGCCCGTCGCGGATCTGCACGGTGCGGCGCACGTGCGAAGACACCGCCTCGTCGTGCGTGACGATCAGCACCGTGACGCCGGTGGTCTCGTTGATCTGCCGGAGGAGCTCGAGCACGGCCGCGGATGCCGCCTCGTCGAGCTCTCCGGTGGGCTCGTCGGCGAGCAGCACGCGCGGGGCGTTCGCCAGCGCGACGGCGATCGCCACGCGCTGCCGCTCGCCCCCGGAAAGCCGGCTGGGCAGCCGCGAGCGCAGCCGCGTGAGCTGAAGCGTCTCGAGCAGTTCATCGACCCGGGCGGACCGGGTCGCTCGGGGGGCGCCGGCGGCGCTGAGCGCCAGCGCGATGTTCTCGGCCGTGCTGAGGAAACCCAGCAGGTTGCGCTCGGTCTGCTGGAAGACGAACCCGACGGTTTCGCGACGGTACCGGGTGCGTTCGCGCGAGCGCATCGTGACCAGGTCGTGGCCGTCCACCGTCGCACGGCCCGCGGTGGGGGTATCCAGTCCGGAGAGGATGTTCAGCAGCGTCGACTTGCCCGAACCGGACGCGCCGACGATCGCGGTGAGCTCACCGGCGGCGACCTCGAGGTTCAGGCCCTGCAGCGCCTGCACCTCGACCCCGTCGCCGGAGAAGATGCGCACGAGGTCCTGACAGACGATCTGGGAGGTCATTGCACCCCTATCCTGACGGCGGATGCCGCGCCACGCCGTCTGGCCGCCGTCGTGGCGCCCCATGCCGCCGCCGCGATCATGACGGCGAACAGGCCGATCACCCCCGCGGTGACCACCGGACTCGGCGCCAGCGGGACGGGCCTGCCCAGCAGGTCGGGCAGATCCAGCGCCGCGCCGAGCACCGCGACCTCGGCGATACCGAGCAGGGCTCCGGCGGCCGCGGCGACCACGGCGACCGGGGCGAACTCCCAACTCACGAGACGTCGCACCTGCACCGGGCTGAATCCGAGGACCCGCAGCACTCCCACGGCGCTGCCGCGGCCACGGGCCGCCGCGACTGCCGCGATCGCCACGGCCCCCGCGCAGCACACCAGCGGCACACCCACCCCCAGGGCCGAAAGTGCGAGCAGCGCTTGGGCCAGCGGATGCGAGGCGTCGAAGGTCGCGTCGCCGTCGGTGGCCGCGACGGTGAAGGCGCCGGCGAGCGTCGTCCACAGCGCGGCCGAGAACGTCGCGATCGACAGGGCCACCACGAGGGCGAACGCGGCCGTGAACCCCAGGGCGGGCGAGCGTGCCGCCCGCGCGGACCCGACCAGCGCGATCGGGCCGACCCCGGCCCGAGCCGCGCGCTGCACCGCACGCATCCCGATCGGATACAGCCGCAGCACCACGATCGTCACGGCTGCCGCGACCAGCAGCGGCGTGGCCGACAGCAGCGCATCGATCCCGCCCGCACCGAGCACGGGACCCCGGCGCAGCAGCAGGAACACCGCGACCACCGCGAGTCCGCCCACGAGCACCTCGGCGACCCACCGCACCGTCGCGGTGTCGATGCGCCCGCGCGGTAGTGCGCCGACGCCGAGCAGCACCGGAACGGCCACCGCGAGGGTCACCGCGGGCCACAGCACCGGCATCCCGCCGCCGGTGATCAGCACGGCGGCGACGACGCCGAGCGCCGCCGCGGGGCCGGCGACCAGCGCGCCCTCCACCGCGGCGGTCAGGGCCAGCGCCTGACCGCTTCCGCCCCGCGCCCGAACGAGGTCCAGTG
>CAXTES010000106.1:0-10520 GCA_964243215.1 uncultured Microbacterium sp.
GGCGGCGAAGTCGCCGGGGGCGCGCATCGGTCCGACCGTGTGCGAGCTGGAGGGTCCGACGCCGATGGAGAACAGCTCGAACGCCGAGACGTAGGCGCCCATACGTCCAGGCTACCCAATAGGCGGTCATTAGGCGGCTAAGGTGTAAGGTAGCCGGCTAACTAGTTCAGGAGTCCCCCATGGGTCAACTCGCGCGCACCGCCGCGATCGCCGCGGGGTTGTCGTTCGTCATCGCCGCCCTCGTCGATCTGATGATCCTGGGCATCGCCGTCGCGATCGCCGGGCCGATCGTCGTGTCCATTCCCGGACGAACTCAAGCCGTGGGCATCGGGGAAGTGCTGACGGTTGTCGCGCTCGCCGCCATCGTCGCCGCGGCGATCACCGCCGTGTTATCGCGATGGTGGTGGGGCTCGCTCGTCGTCGTCATCGCGGGCGCCGTCGTCACACTCGGCTCGCTGGTCGCAGTGTTCAGTGCGAATACGGCGACCGGAGTCGCCGCTCTCGCGCTCATGCACCTGTTCACCGGCGGCACCCTGGTGATCGTGAACGTCATCCTGCAACGCCGCTCAGCCCGTGCCGCTCAGCCGGCTTGACCGAGCGATCATCGGGGTCGCTCGGGCGCACCGCCGCCGAGCCGCCGCCGCGCTCGCCCCGATCGGGCTCCATCCGGGGCAGGACGTGCTGCTGTCGGTGCTGCGCCGACGGCGTGCGGCCACGCAGGCGCAGCTGGCGCGGATCCTCCGCATCGAACCGCCGACGCTGGCGATCATGGTGCGGCGGCTCGAGGCGTCCGGTTTCGTCACGCGCACGGCGGATCCTCGGGACGCCCGAGTAAAGGTCGTGGCGCTGACCGAGCAGGGGCTGGTTGCCGCCGACGCCGCCGACCGCGTCTGGGATGAGGTGGCGCGCGTCACCCGCGCCGCCCTGGGCGATGCCGATGCCGATGAGTTCATCCGCGTCCTCGAGCGGCTCGTCAGGGGGCTCGATGGCGCCGGTGACGATGCGCGGCCGAGGTAGGTCGACTCGACGACACCGCATGGCGACCTACGGACGCTGGAACGCCACCAGCCCCACGAGGTTGCCCTCGGAGTCGCGGATGAACGCCTGCCACTCCTCGAAACCCTCCGGCCCGAGCACGTCGTCCTCGTGGGTGAAGATCACATGCGGCGCCGAGACCACCTCGGTCAGGCCGCCGAGCCGCTCGATCGCCTCGTGCACGTTCGAGACCTCGAGATACACCAGCGACGTCGGCGCCTCGCGATCCAGCAGCAGCCGAACCCCGTCGAGGTCGAAGAAGAGCAGTCCGGGCGGGTCGAACCTTGCGATCGGCTCCTGTTCGAGCAGCACGGTATAGAAGTCCGCGGCCCGATCCAGGTCGTCCGCGTGCTGCGCCACCTGCACCAAGCGCATATCGCTCCCTTGCATCCGCCGCCAGCGTAGCCGGGCAATAGGCTGACACCGTGACCGCCCGTGCCGCGCCGTGCCAGGTGACGACATGACGGCTCTCGACGTGGATGCCGCGGCTGACAAGTCGTTCGCGCGCGCGGTCGCCGAGGAGTCGGTCGGCCCCTTCGACGACACCTTCTCCCGCCGGTTCGACGAGCATTTCGCGGCCCTGCACGAGTTGTTCCACCGTCTATACGGCGAGCGGCATGACGGCCGTCAGGCCCTGGCCGACGTGATCTCGCTCGCCGCGGCATCCTGGCGGTCCCGCCCGCTCGAACTGAAGGAGCGAGACGCTCAGCGCGAGACCGACCCGACGTGGTTCGAATCGCAGCGGATGCTGGGCGGGGTCTGTTACGTGGACCGCTTCGGCGGCGATCTGGCGGGCATCCGCGCCCAGATCCCCTACTTCGAGGAGCTCGGGCTGACTTACCTGCACCTCATGCCGCTGTTCGAAAGCCCCGAGGGCAACAGCGACGGCGGGTACGCGGTGTCCAGCTATCGCCGCGTCGATCCGCACCTGGGCACGATGGACGAACTGGCGCAACTGGCCGCCGAACTGCGCCACGCGGGCATCTCGCTCGTGCTCGACTTCATCTTCAATCACACGAGTGACCAGCACGATTGGGCCCAAAAAGCGGTCGCTGGCGAGCCGGGATTCGAAGACTTCTACCTGATCTTCCCCGACCGCACCATGCCGGACGAGTACGACAGGACGGTCCGGGAGGTCTTCCCCGACGACCATCCGGGCGCCTTCGTTCAGCTGCCGGACGGCCGCTGGATCTGGGCGACGTTCTACCGGTTCCAGTGGGACCTCAACTACGCCAATCCGGCTGTCTTCCGGGCGATGGCCGGCGAGATGCTGTTCCTCGCGAACCAGGGCGTGGAGATCCTTCGAATGGATGCCGTCGCGTTCATCTGGAAGCGGCTGGGCACCACGTGCGAGTCGCTTCCGGAGGCGCACCTGCTGCTGCGCGCGTTCAACGCCGTGCTGCGGATGGCCGCACCGACGGTGCTGTTCAAGTCCGAGGCGATCGTGCACCCCGACGAGGTCATCCAGTACATATCGCCGGCGGAATGTCAGCTGTCGTACAACCCACTCCAGATGGCGCTGACCTGGGAGGCGCTGGCCACGCGCGATCCTCGGATGCTCCAGCAGGCTCTTGAGCACCGGCACTCGCTGCCCGCTCACACCGCGTGGGTCAACTACGTGCGCAGCCACGACGACATCGGCTGGACGTTCGCCGACGAGGATGCCGCGGCCCTCGGCATCCACGCCTACGATCACCGTCGCTTCCTCAACGACTTCTACGTGGGGCGAGCCACCGGCACGTTCGCTCGCGGTGTCGCGTTCCAGGAGAATCCGAAGACCGGCGACGCGCGGGTCACCGGCACGACGGCTTCGCTGGCGGGTGTGGAAGCGGACGATCCGGGCGGCGAGGACCGCGTCATCCTCGCTCACGCCATTGCGATGTCGACCGGCGGCGTTCCACTGCTGTACCTCGGCGACGAGGTCGCGCAGCTCAACGACTACTCGTACGCCGACGACCCGCATTCGGCCGGCGACAGCCGCTGGGTGCACCGGCCGCATCGGTCGATCGACTCGTACGATGCGCGAGCGGATGCCACGACCTCGGCGGGCCGCGTCTACGCACGGCTGAGTCGGCTCATCGCGACGCGGCAGTCCACGCCCCAGTTCGCCGGGAACGACCTCGTGCCGTTCCACGCGCATCATCCGACCGTGCTGGCGTATCAGCGCCCCGGTACCGACACCGGGTCGGACCGCATCCTCGTCCTCGCCAACGTCGGCGACGAGCCTGCGTGGATCGAGCCCGTCACACTTTCGGGATTCGAACGCGACGCGGTCGACATCGTTCAGGCGGGCGAATACGACCTGGACGATGGAATCAGCATCCCGTCGCACGGCTTCCTGTGGCTGCGGGTCATTCCGCTGTGGTGACCGCCGCGGATCATAGCCCACGCGCCCCACGGCTCACAGATACTGCGCTTCGCCGCCGATCGGGAGGATAGTGAAGGCATGGTCGCACTCGCTGGAATCTTGCTGGTCGTCGGTATCGTGCTGCTGCTCGTCGGAGTCTTCGTCGAAGCGGCGAAGTTCCTGCTGTGGATCGGACTGGTGATCATCATCATCGCGATCATCGTCGGACTGATGCGGTTCATCCGCAGACAGGTCTAGCCACCGCGAACGCCCCCGTCGCCGGGGCGTCTAGCGCGCCTGGACCGCACCCTCTGATCAGGCCGCGAATGCCCCCGTCGCCGGGGTGCCGACCCACTGCAGGATGAGCCCGTCCGCCGCGACCTCGCGAGGAAGTGCCGGCATCCGCGCGCCTGAAGGGACTCGAACCCCCAACCTTCTGATCCGTAGTCAGATGCTCTATCCGTTGAGCTACAGGCGCACGTGCTCCGCACGAAACGGCGCGGAGGCACGTGGCGAGCTTACCGCAGCCCGTCATGGGCGACGAAATCAGCTGCCGGCGCTCGCGCCCTCCTCCGACGTGCGACGATGCGCCGACAGGCGTGGCAGGTCGATCGTGCGCAGCGCTTCCATCCGGGCCGAACGGAGGTTCTCGTAGTCCGGCTCCAGATCGGGCCGCGCCGCCTCGATGCGCAGCCGCCGCTGGATGTTGCGCGACACCTCCGCCCACGCCGCTTCCCGCGCCGCCTCGACGAGGTCTCGCAGCCCGTCGCCGTCAGCGGCGCGCAAGCGCAGTGCCGCCGCGACGCGTTCGGACTGCTTGCGCCGCCGCTTGAGGTTTCGCACGTCGCGGTTGCGGTAGTCGTGCGTGCCGTCCGAGTCGCTGAATCGCCGGCTCGCGCGCTTGGACTCCTTGCGGGCACGGCGCGCGTCGGCGTCGGCCTCGTCCGCCAGCGCCAGCAGCGTCCCGCGGGCGTCGGGCACGAAGCGCTCGATGTCGAAGTCCTCACCGCCGGCGAGGATGTCGACGAGCATGCGGTTCTTCACCGCGAGGCGTGTGGCGCCGGCGGCCACGTACACGCCGTCGGCGACGACGTCGTCGAGCTTCGCGCGGCGTGGCACCACCGCGGCCGCGGCATCCACGGCGTCCGACTCGTCGCGCGAGGCCATCGCACTCCCTCCCTACGAGCTCTCCCCCGAGATTAGCGGCGGCCCCATGCGCGGCAGCGACCCGATCATTCGTAACCGCAGCAGACGGCGGTCATAGCAGCCGCATAGTGGCCGACGACTGAATGGGCGTCGAACCGATCCCCTGGAGGCATCCGAAATGGACCAATTCGCCGTCGTCGCCCTCGACATCGTCGCGATCGCCGTGCTGGCATACGCGGTGTACTTCCCGCGCAACCGCCGGCGCGACCTGCCGGTCGCCTTCGTCGGCATCAACGTCGGCGTTCTCGCCGTGTCGATGGTGCTCGGGTCAACCACCGTCGGCGCGGGCCTCGGACTCGGACTGTTCGGCGTGCTCTCGATCATCCGGCTGCGCTCGCGCGAGATCGACCAGAGCGAGATCGCCTACTTCTTCGCGTCGCTCGCGCTCGGCCTGATCGCCGGACTCTCCGGCTCCGTCACCTGGCTGACGGCCGCGCTCATGGCGCTCGTGGTCGTGACGATGGCCGTCATCGACAGTCCGGCCCTCTTCCGCCGGCACCGCGAGAAGACGCTGGTTCTCGACCGGGCTTATACGGACGAAGACGCCTTGCGCGCCGCCGTCGAGGGGCTCCTCGGATGCCGCGTGCTCGTCGTCGACGTCAAAGCGCTCGATCTCGTCTCGGACACCACGACCGTGAATGTGCGCTACGCACTGCCCCGCGCCGGTCGGGCGCTCGGCGGCGACGCTGCCACGGCCCCCGCCCGGCGAGCGTCGACCGAGCGCCGCGTGCTCGACGACCTCGACGCGACCGCGCTGCGGGTCGGGCGATGACCGCGCCGGCTCGGCTCGACGCGCTGCCGACCATCGACCTCGACACGCTCAACACCGCGGCCGCGCTGCAGACCCGCGTCGACCGCAAGTACATCCTGCCCGCCGATGATCTGCGCGTCGTGCTGCGCCAGCTTCCCCCCGAGACGCGGGTGCTGGAGGTGGGCGGCGAGCGGATGCTGCGCTACCGGTCGTGCTACTTCGACACGCCCGACCTCGACAGCTTCCACGGCGCCGTCCACGCGCGCCGCCGCCGGTTCAAGGTGCGGGCGCGCACGTACGTCGACTCCGGCGACTCGTTCCTCGAGGTCAAGACCCGCGGCGGCCGGTCGGCGACGGTGAAGGATCGTGTGGCGGTCACCGACGGCGGACTCGGCGAGATCGGCGTCCGCTATGCCGCCGAGCTGTTGCGCGATGCCGGCATCCCGGACGCGTCGCGGCTCGCGCAGCGGCTGGAACCGGTACTCGAGACCCGGTACCGGCGCGTCACCCTGCTGCTGTGCGACGACCGCGACGAGGCATCCCGGGCGACGATCGACGTCGACCTGCACTGGCGCGACCTCGGCCGCGCGTCGTTCGACCTGCCCGACACGGTGATCGTGGAGACCAAATCCGGCAGCCGCCCCGGCGGCCTGGACCGAGCGCTGTGGCGGTGCGGCCACCGCCCCGCGAACCTCTCGAAGTACGGCACGGGCCTCGCGGCGCTGCGCCCGGCGCTGCCGCGCAACAAGTGGCACCGCGTGCTGACCCGTCACTTTGCGGATGCCTCGTTCTGCACGCCACTGCTCGTTGCGCCCCCGCTCGCTGCGGCATCCGCCCCATCCATCGACCCGACCCGGAAGGACCTGACATGACCCCCGAGAATCCCCGCCGCCGACCTCGGCGGCTGTGGCTGGCGGCGGCGCCCGCGGTGCTCGCACTGAGCCTCGCCGGCTGCGCTTCCGTCGCCGCATCGACCTCCGGCGCGACGGCGGCCGCCGACGAAGCCACCGTTCAGCTGAGCGGGAGCGGCGACGCGACGCAGTCCGCCGCCGATGTGCTGGCAGCGGACCAGCAGGCCCACGACGAGTCGACCGACGGACAGTGGTCCGCCTCCGACGCGGTCACCGTCGCACTCGACGGCGACACCGCGACCGCCTCCGACTCGACCGCGGTGACCGTCGACGGCTCGACCGTGACGATCACCTCCGCCGGCACCTACGTGCTGTCCGGGGATCTCGCCGGACAGGTGGTGGTCGACAGCACCGGCGACGGGCAGGTCAGGATCGTGCTCGACGGCGCCGACATCGCCAACGCCGACGGCGCGGCGGTGGACGTCCAGGCCGCCGACGAGGCCGTCGTGATCCTCGCCGACGGATCTGCGAACAGCCTCAGCGACGCGTCGTCGTACGCCGACGACGCATCCGCCAACGCCGCGCTCTACAGCGCCGCAGATCTGACGATCACCGGCACCGGATCACTCGACGTCTCGGGCAACGGCAACGACGGCATCGCGAGCGCCGACGGGCTCGTCATCCAGTCCGGCACGATCACCGTCGACGCGGTGGATGACGGCATCCGCGGCAAGGACTACTTCGTCGTGCGCGGCGGCGACATCACCGTCGACGCCGGCGGCGACGGCCTCAAAAGCGACAACACCGAGGATGCCGAACGCGGGTACGTCGACGTCGAGGGCGGCACGATCACGGTGACGAGCGACGACGACGGCATCGACGCGGCGACCGACGTCGTCACCACCGGCGGCACCGTGACCATCACCGCGGGCGGCGGCTCGTCCGAATCTGCGGATGCCGGCGCGAAGGGCATCTCGGCGGGCGTCATCGCCGTGCTCGAGGGCGGCAGCGTCACGATCGACAGCGCGGATGACGCGATCAACACGAACGCGTACGCGCATCTGGCCGGGGCCACCGTCGAGGTTTCCACCGGCGACGACGCGGTCCACGCCGACCTGCAGCTGGTCGTGTCGTCCGGAGCCGTCACGGTGCGACGTTCCTACGAGGGACTCGAATCCGGCGACATCGCGATCACCGGCGGCGACGTCGATCTGACCACGAGCGACGATGGCGTCAACGTCGCGCAACCGGACACCGGCACGGCGGCGCTCACGCTCACGATCTCGGGCGGCACGCTGGTGATGGATGCCGGCGGCGACGGGCTGGACGTCAACAGCGGCACGATGACCCAGTCGGGCGGCACCGTGGTCGTCAGCGGTCCCACCGACAACGGGAACGGCGCCATCGACGTCCACGGCGGCGTCACGATCACCGGCGGTGTGCTCGTGGCCGCCGGGTCATCCGGCATGGCGATGGCTCCGACCGCCGAATCGGCGCAGGCATCGGTGGAGTTCACGCTGTCGAGCGGGGTCCAGGCCGGCACGGTGCTGACCGTCGTGGACTCGTCGGGCGCCGCGATCGCGGCCATCACGGTCGAGAAGGCGACGCAGAACGTCGTGTACTCGTCCGGTGCGATCGCGAACGGCCAGACGTACACGCTGGTGTCCGGCGGCAGCGCCGGCACGCAGATCGCCGGACCGCTGGCCCAGACCGGCACGGCCGGGACGAGCACCGTCGCGACGGCGGTGGCCGGCGAACAGACCTCGTCCGGCATGGGAGGGCCCGGCGGTGGCCAGGGCGGCGGCGGGTCCGGCGGTCAGCCGCCCCGGCACTAGTCCGCCGGCGGCGGAACGAGCTTCTCGATCACCGCGTCCACCCGCCGCGCGCGCGTGTCCGCCGCCTTCGCGCCCTCGACGCTCGTGACGTGCGCCTTCCGGTGGCTCGGCGCCAGGGCGTCGAAGGCGGGACGGAGGCCAGCGGCATCCAGTGCCTCCGCCAGATCCGCGGGGACCTCGACGTCCCTGGGGGCGGTGTCCAGTTCGAGGTCGACGGTGATGGGGTCGCCGCCGCCGATGCCGGTCGCGGCGCGCTTGTCGGAGCTGAACGGGATCATGAACCGCCCGCCCATGACAGCCACCGTGCTGCGGTACTCGAACCCGTTGACCGACACCTCGACCGCGGCTCGCTTGCCGCCACCGAGCTGTTCGACCACCTCGGGAGGAACCTCGATGCCGGTGTTGTTGCCCGTCTGCCGCATCGTCGTCTCGAAACGCATTCCGGAAGTGTGCCACGGCGGTCCCCCGCCCGGCGAGTGGACGACGCGTCTCGGGAGCCGCAAACCGATCCCGGGACCACTCCGAAGAACTTCTGAGCGGCGATAGCCGCGCACGCACAGAAGGGCTCGCACATGCGCTCGTCACCCAATCGTCTCGTCGCCATCATCTTCGGTGCCGTCTACCTGCTCGTCGGGCTCCTCGGGTTCGCCGTCACGAGCGGGGTCGGATTCGTCGCCACGCAGGGCGGACTGCTGCTGGGCATCTTCGAGGTCAACCCGCTGCACAACGTCGCGCACCTGCTGATCGGTGCCGCACTGCTGATCGCCGGCATCGTCAGCGCGCGGGCCGCCAAGACGGTCAACATCACGATCGGCGCGGTCTACCTGCTGCTCGGCATCGTCGGGTTCTTCCTGGTGAACACCGCGCTGAACATCCTCGCGCTGAACACCTTCGACCACTTCCTGCACCTCGCGAGCGCCATCGTGCTGCTCGGCGTCGGCCTCGCCGCCGAACGCAGCGGTGCGGAGCTGTCGGGCCGCACGGCCTGACACCCGGAGGCGCGGGATGGATTCCTCGACCGCCGTTCGTGGCGCCCGATCGTGGCCCGCACTCACGGCTTGGGGGGCGGGGCTCATCCAACTCGCGCTAGGCGCCGGAGCTCTCACGGGGGCACAAGGGGGTGCCGTGCCGATCACGGCCGGCATCGCTCTCGCAGGGCTCGGCGCCGCCGGGTTTGCCTGGGGAGGCACGGCGCTCGCCCGCGGACGACTCGTCGTCCCGCGGGCGGGCGTCGTTGGGGTCCTCACCGGACTGGTGGCCCTCGCCGCCGCACTGGGTACGGATCCCGAGCACGTCAGCGTGGCCGCTGTCGCGGCGGCATCCGCTCTTCTGATCGCCACCGGTATCGGCTGCGCGCTGACCCTGCGACGTGCCGGAAGACCCGGCTCACGGATGCGGGTGCTCGGGCTGGTCGTGTCAGCGGTCGTCGTCGCGGCCCTCGTCACCCCGGCCCTCGCCGCGAGCGAAGCGGCCCGACTCGCCGGCGACGGGGTGAGCCTGACCGTTCTCGAACACCACCACTGAGCTCAGATGCCCTGGGCGAGGCGGTAGTACGCGGCGTTCCAGCGCAGCTCGTTCTGGAAGCCGCGCACCGTGGTCGTGTCGTCGATGACCACGAGTTCGGTGCGGGCGATCTCGGCGAAGTCGCGCCACACCTCGATACCGACCGCGGTGGTCATCACGGTGTGGTGTGCCGCGCCGGCGGCGAGCCAGCAGGCCGCCGAGGTGCCGAAGTCGGGCTCGGGCTGCCACACCGCTCGGCCGACGGGCAGGTTCGGGAGGTCCGGGGCGTCGACGTTGCGCAGGACATTCGCGGTGAGCCGGAACCGGTCGCGCAGGTCGCTCATCGCGACCACGACGGCCGGTCCCGGGTCGGCGGTGAACACCAGGCGCACCGGGTCGGCCTTGCCGCCGATGCCGAGCGGATGGATCTCGAGGCGCGGCTTCGCGGTCGTCAGCGACGGCGCGACCTCGAGCATGTGCGCCCCGAGGATCCGCTCGTGCCCCGGCACCAGGTCGTAGGTGTAGTCCTCCATGAGGCTCGCGCCGCCCGGGAGCCCGGCGCCCATCACGTTGGCGACGCGCACCAGGATCGCGGTCTTCCAGTCCCCCTCGGCGCCGAAGCCGTACCCCTCGGCCATCAGCCGCTGCACGGCCAGGCCGGGCAGCTGCGTGAGGGCGCCGAGGTCTTCGAAGCTGGTGGTGAACGCGCCGAAACCACCCGCTTCGAGGAACGAGCGCAGCCCCAGCTCGATCGCCGCGCCGTCGCGCAGCGACTGGTGACGGTCGCCGCCGCGCACCAACTCAGGCTGCACGTCGTACAGATCGGCGTATTCGGCGACCAGGGCGTCGATATCGGCATCCGCAGCCTGCGTTACGGCGTCGGCCAGCTCGTTCACGCCCCACGTGTTCACCTGCACGCCGAACCGCAGCTCGGCCTCGGTCTTGTCGCCCTCGGTGACCGCGACGTAGCGCATGTTGTCGCCGAACCGGGC
>CAXTES010000107.1:0-10460 GCA_964243215.1 uncultured Microbacterium sp.
AGCTCGCTTCCGCTCGTGGTCTCCAGTTCGGCGAGCAGGTCGGCGAGCTCGGTCTTGGACCCCTCGTGCTTCGCGAAGTACGCCGCGACCCCGGCGAAGAACTGCTCGATACCCACCCACGCGGCCAGCTGCTTGAGCACCGAGCCGCCCTTGGCGTACGTGATCCCGTCGAAGTTGACCTGGACGTCCTGGAGGTCGTTGATGGTGGCGACGACCGGATGCGTCGAGGGCAGCTGGTCCTGCCGGTACGCCCACGTCTTCTCCATGGCGTTGAACGTCGTCCAGGCGCCGGTCCACTCGGTGGCCTCCGCGGTGGCGATCGTCGACGCCCACTCGGCGAACGACTCGTTCAGCCACAGGTCGTTCCACCACTTCATCGTGACCAGGTCGCCGAACCACATGTGGGCCAGCTCGTGCAGGATCGTCACGACCCGGCGCTCCTTGGTGGCATCGGTCACCTTGCTGCGGAACACGTAGGACTCGGTGAAGGTCACCGCGCCGGCGTTCTCCATCGCTCCGGCGTTGAACTCCGGGACGAACAGCTGGTCGTACTTGGCGAACGGGTACGCGTAGTCGAATTTCTCTTCGTAGTACGCGAAGCCCTCACGGGTCTTGTCGAAGATGTAGTCGGCATCCAGGTACTGCCACAGGCTCTTGCGACCGTAGACGCCGAGCGGGATGACGCGACCCGACGAGCTGGTCAGCTCGGCGAACGTCGACTCGTACGGCCCCGCGATCAGGGCGGTGATGTACGACGAGATGCGCGGGGTCGGCTCGAACCGCCACGTCGCCGTACCGTCGCCGTGACGCTGCGGCTCGGGCGTGGGGGAGTTCGAGATAACCGCCCAGGGCTCCGGCGCCGTGACGGTGAACTGGAACGTCGCTTTCAGATCCGGCTGCTCGAACACCGTGAACATCCGGCGCGAGTCGGGCACCTCGAACTGCGAGTACAGGTACACCTCGCCGTCGACGGGGTCGACGAAACGGTGCAGCCCCTCGCCGGTGTTCGTGTAGCTGCAATCCGCTTCGACCACGAGCTCGTTCCGGGTCGCCAGGCCGGTCAGCGCGATCCGCGAGTCGACGTGCGCCGAGACGGGAACGTCAACGCCGTTGAGGGTGATGGAGTGGATGTACGGCGAGATCAGGTCGATGAAGGTGTCCGCGCCCTCGGTCGCGGAGAACCGCACGACCGTGCGGGATCCGAACACCTCGTCGCCCCTCGTCAGGTCGAGTGACACCTCGTACGAGTCGGTGTCGACGACGGCGCGACGTTGCTGCGCCTCGATTCGGGTGAGGTTCTCTCCTGGCACTGCGATGCTCCCGTGGGTCCTGGGGGATGAGCGCGACGGCGTGCGGATGGCGCCGCCGACAACCCTGCCAGCCTAAACGTTCGACGTGGCAGGAACGTGTCCGGCCCGAGGAGCGGATGCTCGACGTCGTTGTCGCCCGTCCGCGTCCCGTTGCTTCCTGCGATGTCAGGATGGAGCGATGAATTCCCGCGGCGCGACCCGGCTTCCCGCCACCACCGAGACCGGGCCTCGCGTGCCGTTCGCGTCGGCAGGAGCCGCTTCCGGCGATGCTCACATCACCGAGCCCACCACCTACGACGCGCTGCTGCTCGCCGGCTTCGGCGGCCCGGAGGGCCAGGACGACGTCATCCCGTTCCTGCGCAACGTCACGCGGGGTCGCGGCATCCCCGACGAGCGGCTCGAAGAGGTCGCCCACCACTACCGCGCGTTCGGCGGGGTCAGCCCGATCAACGCGCAGAACCGTGCGCTGAAGTCGGCGCTCGAGGCGGAGCTGGGCCGCCGCGGTATTGCGCTGCCGGTGTACTGGGGCAACCGCAACTGGAGTCCCCTGCTCGAAGACGCCGTGACGGATGCCGCGGCATCCGGTCACCGGACCCTGCTGGCGCTGGCCACCAGCGCCTACAGCTCGTTCTCCAGCTGCCGGCAATACCGCGAGGACTTCGCTCGCGTGATCACCGAGAGCGGTCTGGACGGCGCGGTCACGATCGATAAGGTGCGGCAGTTCTTCGACCACCCGGGATTCGTGCAACCGTTCATCGACGGCGTTCGCGAGGCCGTGGCAGCGTTCGTCGCCAGGGGCATCGAACCGCGAGCCGTCCACGTACTGTTCAGCACCCACAGTGTGCCGATGTCGGATGCCGATCGGTCCGGCCCTCCGGAGCGCGAGTGGGGCGACGGCGGCGCCTACGCGGCCCAGCACCGCGCCGTCGCGCAGGTGGTGATGTCGGAGGTCGCGGCATCCGTCGCCGGCGCCGACGGTGTCGGGTGGGAGCTGGTGTTCCAGTCCCGCTCCGGGCCGGCGACGCAGCCGTGGCTCGAACCGGACGTGAGCGACGTGATCGCCAGCCTCCCAGACCGCGGCGTCGAGGCGGTCGTCATCGTGCCGCTCGGCTTCGTCAGCGACCACATGGAAGTCAAGTGGGACCTCGACACCGAGGCGATGGATGCCGCCGCCGAGGCCGGCCTGCAGGCGGTGCGCACCGCGACGCCCGGGATCGACCCCGCCTTCGTGGCGGGGCTGGTGGATCTGGTGGAAGAGCGTCTGCGCGGCACCCCGGCCGACGATCGTCCCCACGTGACGCCGCTCGGTCCGTGGTTCGACGTGTGCCGGTCGGGATGCTGCGAGAACGTGCGCGCCGGCTTCCGGCCGGCCGCCGCCGGTCTCACGCCGTGAGCGCGTCGCGCGGCCCCGGCCGGGCGTCGGATGCCCGCTCCTAGAATGCGAGCATGCGCATCCACATCGCGACCGACCACGCCGGCCTCGAGTTCTCGACGCAGTTGCAGCATCATCTGGCCGAAGCCGGCCACGAGGTCGTCGACCACGGACCGCTCGACTACGAGCCGCTCGACGACTATCCCGCCTTCTGCATCCGCGCCGCGCAGGCCGTGATCCGCGATCAGGACGCCGGGATCGAGACGCTCGGCGTCGTCTTCGGCGGCTCGGGCAACGGCGAGCAGATGGCGGCGAACAAGGTGCGCGGCATCCGCGCCGCCCTGGTGTGGAACATCCCGACAGCCGAGCTGGCCCGGGAGCACAACGACGCCAACGTCATCTCGATCGGCGCGCGACAGCACACGTTCGAGGAGGCCGCGTCGTTCATCGATCGCTTCATCGCCACGCCCTTCTCGGGTGAGGAGCGACACGTCCGGCGCATCGCGCAGATCCGCGCCTACGAAGACGACGGGACGCTTCAGCCGGACCCGCGCGCGACGGCCGGCGAACCGGACGTGCTCGACGCGGACGACAGCTCGTTCGACCCCGAGGCCGGCTGAGCCGCGGATGCCCGAGGGTCATTCGGTCCACCGCATCGCCCGCCAGTTCGATCGCAATTACGTCGGCCGCCGCGTCCGCGCATCCAGTCCGCAAGGCAGATTCGCGGGCGGCGCTGCGATCATCGACGACCGCACCGCCACGACCGCGAGGGCGGTCGGCAAGCAGATGTTCCTCGAATTCGACGATGACATCTGGCTGCGCGTGCACCTCGGCATGTACGGCGCATGGGATTTCGCCGGCCAGATCACGGCCGACCCGACCGTGAGGTCCGCACGCGGACGGATGGGGCAGACGAATCAGCGCGGCACGGAGTCAGGCGACGAGCCCGTCCTGGATGCGGCCGGTGAGGACTCGCTGTCGTCGATGGGCGCGCCCCGGCAGGCGCGCTTCCGCGTCCGGATGTCGGAGCAGACCACCGGTCTCGCCGACGAGGGCCCGGTGTGGCCGCCGCCGGTGGTCGGGCAGGTGCGGCTGCGGCTGCTGACCGACGCGACCTGCGCCGACCTGCGGGGTCCCACGGCGTGTCAGCTGCAGACGCCGGAGGAGATGCTCGCGTCGATCGCGAGGCTCGGACCGGACCCGCTGGTGGTCGACCCCGACGAGGGGGAGGAGCGCTTCACGTCGGTCGTGCACCGCAAGCCGACGCCCATCGGGCTGCTGCTGATGGATCAGACCGTCGTCGGCGGCATCGGCAACGTCTACCGCGCCGAACTGCTGTTCCGCGCGAGGGTGAATCCGCATCTGCCGGGCCGCGACGTGCCGGAGCTGATCGTGCGCTCCATCTGGCGTGACTGGGTCCGCCTGCTGCGGATCGGGGTCGAAACCGGACAGATGATGACGATGGACGACCTCACCCCGAAGCAGTGGCGCGCCGCGCTGGCCAGGCGCGACGACCGGCACTGGGTGTACCGGCGTGCCGGTCTGCCCTGCCGGGTGTGCGGGACGGCGATCCTGCTGGAGGAGATGGCGTCGCGCAAGCTCTACTGGTGCCCGTACTGCCAGCGGTGAGTTCGTAGGCTGGACCCGTGCGCCAGAACCCCAGCTTCGCGATGACGGATGTCGGCGAGCTGCGCCGGCTGATCGACCAGAACCCGTGGATGACGCTGGTCAGCGCGAGCGACGACGGGCTGGTGGCATCCCACTACGCCGTCCTGCTCGACGACGAACGCGACGACCTCACGATCGTCGGACACGTCGGCAAGCCGGACGATCTGATCCACGGACTCGGTCAGCGCGAACTGCTCGTGGTCGTGCAGGGGCCGCATGGCTACATCTCACCCGGCTGGTACGGCGATGTCGCCGGCGTGCCCACGTGGAACTTCGTGTCGGCGCATCTGAGCGGTATCCCCGAGGTGCTCTCCAGCGACGAGAATCTGCGCGTTCTCGAGCGACTCGTCGCACGCTTCGAGAGCCGGATGCCGGACCCGCGCGGGATGTGGCAGCCGCCGAACGACCCGGCCTACGTCGAACGCCTGGAGCGAGGCACCGTCGGGTTCCGGATGACGCCGACGAAGGTCGTCGCCAAACGCAAACTGAGCCAGAACAAGCCCCCCGAGGTCGCTGAGACGATTCTCGCCGAGCTCAGCGCCGCCGGCCCGTTCGCCGATTCGCGCCTCGCGGAGGAGATGCGCCGCGCGTACGACGCGATGGCGGCGGGCCTGCGGTGACCCCGGCGGTGGGCGAGGACGTCACCGTCATCGCCGACGCGAGGCTCGCCGGCCGCGACCGCCCCGATCCGTTCGGCGACGATCCGGTCGACCTGCATCTGCGCGGCGGGGTGATCGCCGACATCGCCCCGGCCGGAGCCCTGCCTCGACGTGGCGCGGTGCTGGACGCCGGTGGCGCCCACGTCATTCCGGGACTGTGGGATCACCACGTCCACACCCTGCAGTGGGCGCTGGTATCGCAGCGGACATCGCTGGCTGACGCGACATCGGCGGCCCACGCCGCGCGGCTGATCGCCGGGACCGCCCCGACCGACGGCCGGCGCATCGGCGTGGGCTTCCGCGATGCGCTGTGGTCGGACGCACCGACCCTCGAGGTGCTCGACGCCGCGACCGGCGACATCCCGACCTACCTCATCAACGCGGACGTGCATAGTGTCTGGCTCAATTCGGCCGCGCTGCGCCGCGAGGGCTTTGATGCCGGCGACACCGGGATGCTGCGCGAGGCGCCCGCGTTCGAGATCTCGCGACGGCTCAACGATGTGCCGCCCGAGGTCGGCGACGCCGTGATCGCCAACGCGGCGGCGGCCGCGGCCGCTCGGGGTGTCGTCGGAATCGTCGATCTCGACATGGCGTGGAACGAGGATGCCTGGGCCCGGCGCCTCGGGAACGGCTTCGATGCACTCCGTGTCGAGTTCGGGATCTACCCGCCGGATCTTGCCCGCGCCGTCACCGAGGGGCTTCGAACCGGCGACCCGGTGCGGAGCGCGGCATGCGATCTCGTGCGGGTGGGTCCATTGAAAGTCATCACCGACGGCTCGCTGGGAACCCGCACCGCCGCGGTGACACGGCCGTACCCGCAGGATCCGCACGATCACGGCCATCTGGCGGTCGACCGCGAGGAGCTGACCTCGCTGATGACCACCGCCGCTGCGGCGGGCCTGCGGTGCGCGATCCACGCCATCGGCGACGTGGCGAACGCGGCGGCGCTGGACGCCTTCGCCGTGTCCGGCGCGTGGGGCACGATCGAGCACGCTCAACTGGTCGCGCACTCCGACATCCCGAGATTCGCGCGACTGGGCGTCGGTGCGAGCGTCCAGCCCGAGCATGCCGTGGATGATCGCGACCTCACCGACGCGCTGTGGCGCGGCCAGACCGCCCTGCCGTACCCGTTGCGGGCGCTCGCCGACAGCGGCGCGACGCTGCTGTTCGGATCCGACGCCCCGGTGTCACCGCTCGACCCGTGGGCGGCGATCGCGGCGGCGGTGTGGCGCACGCGCGACGGACGCGAACCCTGGCGGCCCGACCAGGCGGTCGACGTCGCCACGGCGCTGGCCGCATCGACCCACGGCGGTTCCGGCAACGACGCCGCGGTGCTCGAACCCGGGGCGGTCGCGGACCTCGTGCTGTGCGGCAGCGACCCGCACTCCTGCACCGAGCCGCGACTGCGGGCGATGCCGGTGGTGGCGACCCTCCTGGCGGGGCGCCTGACCCACGTCGTCTAGGGCCGTTCGCCCGGCGCTACTGCGCGACGTGCGCGACGAGGAACCAGCGATCTTCGTCGAGGCCGCGCATGATCTCGATCGCGACGTCCTGGCTCGTGCTGGGCTAACCGCCGCGAAATCCCGCGGGAATGCACGGATGCGAGAGCGGCTCGACTAGCGTCGAGGCGTGCCATCCGCCGACGCCGACCTGGGTCCGCAGGACCTGGCCGCACCGGCGGGCACCGTCCGTCGCGAGCCGCGCGATCGATCGCCCGAGCACGCCGAGCCGGCGCATTTCCTGCCGCACGTCCAGGGCCTGCGGGCCATCGCGGTGCTGTTCGTCGTGCTGTATCACTTCTGGCCGGGGCGGCTGCCCGGCGGGTACGTCGGCGTCGACATCTTCTTCGTCATCTCCGGCTTCCTGATCACATCCCACCTGATGCGCGAGCTGACCGCGACGGGCGGCATCCGGCTCGGACAGTTCTGGGCGCGCCGCGCACGGCGCCTGCTGCCGGCATCCCTGCTCGTGCTGCTGTTCTGCGCGGTCGTGGTGATGTCGCCGTACCTCATGCCGACGTCCGCTCTGGCCAACGAGGTCCGCGAGGTCGTGGCATCCACGTTCTACGTCGAGAACTGGTACCTCGCCCTGAACTCGGCCGACTACCTGAACCACTCCGGCAACCCGACCACCGTGCAGCACTACTGGTCGCTGTCGTTGGAGGAGCAGTTCTACGTGATGTGGCCGCTGCTCATGCTGCTCGCGGCATGGATCGCGGCGCGGTGGCTGCGCGGGCGGTCCCGCGTCACGGTCGTTGCGACGCTCGGGGTCGTGACGGTTGCGTCGTTCGTCTTCTGCGTGTGGTTCACGCTCACGAATCCCGCGCCGGCGTACTTCGTGACGTTCGGGCGGATGTGGCAGTTCGGACTCGGCGCGATGATCGCACTCGTGCCGCGGCTGCGTCCGCACAGCGCCGCGGTGAGCTTCGTGCTGGGGTGGGGCGGCATCCTGGCGCTGCTCTACACCGCCTTCCGTTTCGACGGTCAAACCCCGTTCCCCGGCTACGCGGCCGCGCTGCCGGCGCTGGGGGCGGCTGCCGTGATCGCGGCGTCGAACACCCGGCGCTGGTGGTATCCGACCCGGATCCTGTCGCTGCGTCCGGCCCGGTTCGTCGGCGACATCTCGTACTCGCTGTACCTGTGGCACTGGCCGCTGATCATCATCGCGCCGTCGGTGCCGTTCTGGGGTCTGTCGATCTACCATCGCGTGGCACTGCTGGCGATCTGTTTCGTCCTGGCATGGCTGACCAAGCGGTTCGTCGAGGATCCGGTGCGCCGGTGGAGGGTGCTGACCTCGCGCCCCGCCCGAGTGAGCCTCTGGGCGTCGCTGGTGGCGATGGTGCTCGTCGCCGGCACGGCGGGGGCGGCCTGGGCGGTGAACGCGCCGGCGTACCAGCAGGGCGTGCAGGCGCTCGAGCAGTTGCGCGCCGATCCGCCCGGATGCTTCGGCGCGGCATCCGTCCTGGATCCATCCTGCGCCGGCACGCAATTCGGCGACACGATCCTGCCCGCCCCCGGGTTCGCGGGCATCGACCGGCCCGCCGACGACGACTGCTTCGTGCAGCTGAACGATTCCCGGCCGGTGTCGTGCGGGTTCGGATCGGATGACCCCGGCGCGCCGCAGGTCGTGCTGATCGGCGACAGCCACGCGTTCCAGCTGCTGTCGACGTTCCAGCGCATGGCCGACGACAACGGCTGGCACCTCACGACCTACTTCAAGGGCGCGTGTCCGTGGAACACGACGCCGCTGTCCACGCCCGGTGCGTTCGGGGCGGCGTGCGCCGACTGGCGGGCTGCGGTGACCGAAAAGCTGACGTCGTCGACCCCGGATGCCGTGTTCACGGCCGCGATCGCCACGACGCCGTACGCGGCATCCGGCTTCGCCTCGTCGCACGACGCGGCGGTGGCCGGCTACCGCGACGCGTGGGCGGAGATGACCGACCGCGGCATCCCGGTCATCACGGTCGTCGACAACCCGGTGTGGGAGACCGATCCGAACAAGTGCCTGCGCACCCGGGCGGAGTCGTCGTGCGTCGGCGCGCGAGCGGATGTGCTCGTCGACGCCGACCCGGTGAAGGATGCCGCGCACGGCCAGCCGGGGGTGACCCTGCTGGACTTCACCGACGTCTACTGCGGTGCGGACACCTGTGCGCCGGTCGTCGGCGGGGCCAACATCTACCGCGACCAGGACCACCTCACCGTGACGTTCGTCGACACCCTCGCGCCGCAGTACACCGCCGCGATCGCCGATGCGCTGTCCCGCGGCACCGGTCCGTAGCGCGTCTAGGGTCGATGCCATGACCATCTCCCCGGATGCCTCCGTCCTGTCGGTCGCGACGCTGACGCCGCACCTCGACCCGTCGTCGTTCGTGGCGGCCGGTGCGCGGATCATCGGCGATGTGACCCTCGGCGAGGGTGCGAGCGTCTGGTACAACGCGGTGCTGCGCGGCGACAGCGACTCGATCACGGTCGGGGCCGGCAGCAACCTGCAGGACAACGTCTCGGTGCATGTGGATGACGGGCATCCCGTCGTCATCGGCGAGGACGTGTCGGTCGGGCACAACGCCGTCGTGCACGGCTGCACGATCGAGGACGGGTCGCTCATCGGCATGGGGTCGGTGGTGCTGTCGGGCGCCGTCGTCGGTGCCGGCTCGCTGGTGGCCGGGGGAGCGGTGGTGCTGGAGGGCACGCAGATCCCGCCGGGATCGCTCGTCGCGGGCGTGCCGGCGAAGGTGCGACGCGAGCTGAGCGACGACGAGCGCGCCCGCCTGCTGCACAATGCGCAGATCTACCGTGCTCACCTCGACGCGCATCGCGATGCCGCGCCGTCGGAGTCCTGATGCGCATCGAGAGACTCGAGCCGGGAGAGGTGTTCGTCTTCGGGTCGAACGGCTCGGGCGCGCACGGCGGCGGCGCGGCGCTGTTCGCTTACAACCGGTTCGGCGCGGTCTGGGGACAGGCCGAGGGGATGCAGGGTCAGTCGTACGGCATCGACACGATGTCGGGGCTGCGGGTCTTCCAGGAGCAGGCGGGACGGTTCGTGGACTTCGCGCGCGAGCATCCCGAACTGCGGTTCCTGCTGACGGAGGTGGGATGCGGCATCGCCGGGTACACGCCCGACGACGTGGCTGCCTTCTTCGCGGGGGCGCCCGACAACGTCGTGCTGCCGCGGTCGTTCGCGGCGATCCTGGACCGCTGAGTCCGGGTCAGCGCGAGCGAACCTGGTTCCCCTGGCCCTGCACGGTCACCGCGCCGATCGAGCCGGCGAGCACGTCATTGGCGTTGCCGCCGATCGTGACGGCGCCGAGCCCCCGGTCGACGCCGACCCGGTTGCGATCGCCGCGGATCTCGAGCGCGCCCAGGCTCGCGGCATCCACCTGATCGTCCTGTCCGCCGATCTGCACCGAGCCCAGGTCGGCCGCCGCGATCTTCACGCGGTCGCCCCGGATCACGACGCGGTCGACGGTGGCGCCGTCGAGTGCGACGTCGAGGTCGTTCCCGTCGATCTCGACGAGCGGGCAGGTGCCGGTGACGCTCAGTTGACTGCTGCTGGCGTTGATGGTCACCGGCTGCCCGCCGCAGTCGGTGGCACCCGACACCTGCGTGGGAGCAGGCGTCGGCGTCGTGCGCGGCTTCGGCGACGGGGTCGACGTCGGCGTCCGAGGCGCTGCGGTCAGTGTCGGCGTGTCCGGCGCATCGATCGGTGTCACCAGGCATCCGCTCAGCCCCGCGGCGCATGCCGCAGTGATGACGACAGCGATGGCGAGTCGGATGCTGCGCATGAGATCACGGTACTTCTGCGGACCTCGACGTGGAGGGGATGACGGGAATCGAACCCGCACCATCAGTTTGGAAGACTGAGGCTCTACCATTGAGCTACGCCCGCGTGCGCACGAAGAATACCGTCGGCGAACCACCCTCGTCCGCCGGCTTGGCCAGGCCGCCCGTAGAC
>CAXTES010000108.1:0-6506 GCA_964243215.1 uncultured Microbacterium sp.
GTTGTCCACAGGTGGACGGGGGGCGTTGGTTGTCCACGGATGCAGCATCCGCGCGTCCGCGCACCGCCCAGGTCGACGAGCATCGACGGATGCCGCGAGCCGCCGCCCTCCCCGCGCCCGTCACCGCCGGCGCGTTCACGGTCGCGGACGGCTTGCGGGCCGGCGCGACGCGCCGTCGGCTGCGCGCGCAGGACCTGAACGCGCCGTTCCACGGCGTCCGGTGCCATCATGCGGCCGAGACCCTGCGCGAACGCGCGATCGCGTACTCTCCCAAGCTCCGTGAGGGTGAGCACTTCTGTTCCGCGACCGCGCTCGCCATCCGGGGCGCTCCGGTACCGGCACGGCTGGCCGGCGCCATCGATGTGGCGGTCGTTCCGCCGATGGGGCGACCTCGTGGTCGCGGGGTGCGAGGGCACGAGGCATCCGAAGACCCGATAGGGCACGTGCACGGGATGCCCGTCACCGACCCGGCGGTGGCGTGGTGCCAGCTCGGGGCGTTGCTCACCGAGCGGGAGCTCATCGTCGTGGCGGACGCCCTGCTGCGGCGGCACGACCCCATCCTCAGCATCACGGACCTGCAGCGAGCGGTGGATCGCTGGGCGGGACGGCGCGGGGTGGCACGGGTGCGAGCGGCGATGGAGCGGGTCAGGTCGGGCACCGATTCGATCCGCGAGACCGAGCTGCGACTGGATGCTGCGGACTTCGGCCTTCCCGAACCCGAGGTGAACAGCGCCGTCCGCGACGATCGCGGCCGGTTCGTCGCCTTCGGCGACCTCGTCTACCGCGCATGGAAGGTGATCCTCGAGTACGACGGCGACCAGCACCGCACCGACGAGCGCCAGTTCGCGCGCGACGTGGACCGGCTCGACGACCTGGCAAGGCTCGGCTGGCGTGTCATCCGCGTGAACAAGCAGCACCGAGGCAGGGCGCTGGCCGGGCGCCTCGCTCGGGTGCGCGAGGCGCTCACCGAACGCGGCTGGACCCCCGCCTGACCCTCGCCCGCTCCCCGCGGTATCGCATCCCCCCGTTTCGCGGGCTCGAACCGACGCAGATGGTCGCCACGGATGCCGTCGTGCGACCATTTGCGTCGGCTCGGCGTCGAGTAGGAGGCCGTAAGCGGGGGACGCGGGAACGAACCCACCGCGGCCGTACACCGCGCACACGGTCACTCCAGCCATTCGGTGATGAAGCGCACGCTCGCGTGGATGTGCACGCCCTCGTATCCATCGGGTCCGCTCGTGAACCGGTGCGGCGTCATGGCCGGCACGACGAGAACCTGTCCGGGGCCGGCTTCGACCGTGTCCGAGCCGACGGTGAAGGTCACCGACCCCCGACGCACCACGAAAGTCTCTGCGTACGGGTGTCGGTGCAGCCGCGGCCCAATACCCGCCCGGGTGATCGCCTCGACGATGATCGAGACGCCCGCGGCCCCTGGGAGCTCCTCGTACTCGGCGCCGTCGGCCGGATCGCTGCCCGGCAGCGACGACGGCGTCGCAACGAAGTATGTCCGGCCGTCATGTTCGCTCACGATGGCAGAGTAGCGATGTGCTCACCGATGAAAAGGCCGCCGAGCTCGCGGACCTGCGAGCGCGTGCGTACGGACCTCAGGGCGGGCTGGATTCCGCGGGGGCGGCGCGGCTCGCGGCACTGGAGTCCGCTCTCGTCGACAGCAGAGCAACGCACGAAGAGGCGTCGTGGGGTGTGCCCGCGTCGTCGGACCAACCGCTCGCGTCGCCGGCGGTGTCGCGAACGAAGCGCAGCCGCCGGCCGCTGTGGGTGCTCGTCGCGACACTCGCGGTCGCGGTGGCGTTCGCGGCGGGGGCCGTCTTCGGCACGTCGCTGTCGTCGAACGGGCGGTCCCCGGTCGCCGATCCCCAGGTGGGGATCCCGCAGGATGCCGCCGACAGCTTCGCGTACATACAGGCTCTACGCCCGTGGGATCCGGACTCGCTGCAGTTCGTCGGCTCCATCCGCAACGTCACGGTGTGGGTGGGATACCTGCGCAACGGCCGCAACGCGTGCGCCGCGTTCTATCGCGAGTCCGACTCGGCCCTGGGCGGGACGCAGGTCGCCTGCGAGCAGGTCGACAGCGACGCGCAGTACCCGCTGCAACTGCAGTGGGTCAGCACGATCGACGGGCTGAGCGAGACCTACTCGGTCATCCTCCGCGAGTCCGGCGAGACCCAGCTGACCTACAGCACGACCTGACCCGTGCGCTCACGGCTCGATGCGCAGCACCGTCGGTGACTCGCCGATCGAGAAGTCATCGACGACGCGAAGCGTTCTCGCGAGCGCGTCGACCTCGCCGAGCACCGTTCCGAAGCGCGTGCGGTCGGCGCAGACGGCGGTCAGCGCCACGAAGTGAGTACCGGTGTCCCAGGTGTAGGTGACGAACGGCGGTGTCTGCGGGTTGGCCGGCAGCGGCATCGCCAGCTTCTCGCCCACCCCCAGGTGAGGATTCGGGAAGCGCTCGGTGTCGTCGTACTCCATCGGCATCATCGCGCGCGCGGTCCGCAGCTCCGGCGTCGCGACCTGCAGCTGCGCCATCGCGACCAGCAGCTCGGGGTCGGCACGCCACACCCACGCCAGCACCCGGCCCGCCGCTCGCCGCATGAGGAACGGCGCCGCCTGGCTCATCGCCCACGCCGTCACCGTGCCGCCGGGTCGCTCGGCGCCGAAAGCCGATTTCGCCTGCGTCAGCAGCATGCGGATCGCCGCTTTGCGATGCCGCCGGCCGCGCAGCCCCAGCGAGTCGGTCACCGGAACCCAGCGCTGCACGGGTGCGTCGGCCTGCAGTCGCGGCATGGCACCAGGGTAGGCCGACTCGCTGTGTGCACGGTTACGTTGCATCCGGGATGCTGGTCGGCTCCCGGTCGCGGTGGTTGCCTGGTCCGGCACTCGCGAGCGAAGGAGACCAGCCGTGCGCATCAGCAAGATCGCTCCGCAGGACATGACACCGCGCCAGCGGGAGGTGTTCGACGCCATCGCCGGCAAGCGCGGTCGCCTGGGGGCGCCGTTCCAGGTGTGGCTGCGCAGCCCCGAACTGTGCGAGCGCGTCGAGGCGCTCGGTTCGTATCTGCGGTGGGATTCGAGCCTTCCGCTGCGGCTTCGCGAGCTTTCGCTGCTCATCGCGGCGCGTCACTTCGACGCGCAGTACTCGTGGAACGCCCACGTCGACGTCGCGCTGCGCGAAGGCATCCCGCAACCGGCGATCGATGCGATCGCCCAACGGGAGGAGCCGGTCTTCGACAACGACGAGGACGCGATCTTCTACGCGTTCGCGACCGAGCTGCTGCGCGAGCACTTCGTCTCGGACGAGACGTTCGCGAACGCGCTCGAGACGTTCGGGCCCGAGGGACTCGTCGACACCGTCGCGTCGCTGGGCAACTTCACGATGCTCGGGATGCTGCTCAACACGTTCGAGGTCGATCTGCAGCCCGACCGCGAGCCGCCCTATCCGGACATCCGCGGGTACGGGCGAACCGCCCCCGTGGACCGCTGACGCGTCTCGGGACGGCGAGGCCCCTCGGGTACAGTGGACGGGCACACGAACCCCCCGTGCACGCCGCAGAGATAGGCAGCCACCGCCCCCGTGACTTCCCCCGCGACCGCAGATCCGGCATCCCCAGCCGAACGCAGGCCCTTGACGGTCGTCATCGGCGCCGACACGTTCGCACCGCACGTCAACGGCGCCGCGCGGTTCGCGGAGCGGCTCGCGGCCGGACTCGTCGCCCGCGGTCACAACGTGCACGTGATGGCACCCAGCGCCACGCATCGTAAGCACGGCACCTTCCGCGAGGTCATCGAGGGCGAGGAGATGACCGTGCACCGCATCCCGGCGTGGCGCTGGCCCCCGCACGACTGGCTCACCTTCGTGCTGCCGTGGATGGCGAAGTACTACTCGCGCCGGGTGCTCGACGAGGTCAAGCCCGACGTGGTGCACAGCCAGTCGCACATCGTGATCGGACGCGGACTGACCCGCGAGGCGCGACGCCGAGGCATCCCGGTCATCGCCACCAATCATGTGATGGCCGAGAACATCCTCGACTTCACGACCCTGCCGCCGGTGCTGGACAAGATCTTCGTCAAGCTGGCCTGGGATGACGCCAAGCGCACCCTCGGGATGAGCCGGGCCGTGACCACACCCACCCGGAAAGCCGCCGACTTCCTCGAGGCGACCATCCACATGGACAGCATCATCCCGGTCAGCTGCGGCATCGATCGCCGCAACTACGCGCCCGACCTCACCCCGCGCGACGCGAACCGCATCCTGTTCGTCGGCCGTCTCACCACCGAGAAGCACCTCGACGTGCTGCTGAAGGCCGTCGCGCGACTGGACCCGGCCCTCGACGCCACCGTCGACATCGTCGGAGACGGCGATCAGCGCAGGAGCCTCGAGCAGCTCGCCCACGAACTGGGGCTGGGCGACCGGGTGAGGTTCCACGGCTACACCTCCGAGGACGAACTGCGGTCGCTGCTGTCGCGAGCCAGCGTGTTCGGGATCGCGTCGATCGCCGAGTTGCAGTCGATCGCGACGATGGAGGCGATGGCATCGGGCCTGCCGGTCGTCGCGGCCAACGCCGTCGCGCTGCCCCATCTCGTCAGGGACGGCGAGAACGGGTACCTGTTCGAGCCGGGCGACGCCGACGAGATGGCCGAGCGCCTCGCCGACGTGCTGACCGCGTCGCCGGACGAGCGGATGCGGATGCAGCAGGCGTCGCTGGACGGCGTCATCATCCACGACATCAACCGCACGCTCGACACGTTCGAGGCGCTGTACCGCGGCGAGCCGCTACCCGCGTAGGCGCCCCCGTGCACATCGTGATGTTCGGCGACCAGCACCTGGAGTCGCTGGGCGGAGCGCAGGTGTCGATGCGGCTGCAGAAGCGCTACCTCGAGAAGGCCGGGCACACCGTGACGGTCGTCGCCCCGAAGATGCACGGCCGGCGGGGGCGGGGGGCCGCGGCGGACCCGCACTTCGTCGACCTCCCGTCGGTGCCGATCACCCTCGACCGCGAGTACTCGCTGACGGGGCCGGGTCGGCGTACCGACCGGTGGCTCGACCGCGCGATGGCGTCGCGTCCACCGGTGGATCTCGTGCACGTGCAGGCGGACTTCTGGGGCGCGTACATCGGTCACCGCTTCGCCGCCCGTCACGCCCTGCCGGTCGTGCACACGATGCACAATCGCGTGGATGTCGGCATCGAGGCCGTCGCGCCGGCACCCGGCCTCGTGCTGCGGGCGATCAGCGCGTGGCAGCGGCGGGCGCTGAGCGACTCGACGCCGGGTGCCGATGGCTGGACGTACCTGCGGCGGTTCGCGCAGCGCTCGGCGGCGGTGACCGCTCCGTCGTCGCACTTCGCCCACCGGCTCGAGCAGCACGGCGTCATGCCGAACGGCGGCGGAGGCGTGGATGTCGTGTGGAACGGGATCGACGACGAGGTGCTGGACCGGGTGCGGGCCGAACGCGTCGGCCGCGGCGACGGCCCGCCCAGGTTCGTGTGGCTGGGACGCATGAGCCCGGAGAAGCGCGTGCTGCCGTTCCTGCACGCGCTGGCCGAGTCGCATGTCGACGCCCGGGTGCAGATCATCGGCGGCGGCGGACAGTTGGCGGCCGCCCGCCGGCTGGTTCGCGCGCACGGCCTGGACGACGCGGTCGATTTCGCCGGACGCATCCCGTACGCCGAGGTGCTGCGACGCATCGGTGCCGCGGACGCGGTGGTCCAGACATCCATCGGCTTCGAGACGCAGGGGATGACGGTCTTCGAAGCCGCCACGCTCGGAACGCCGTCGATCGTGAGCGATCCCGACATCGCCGGCGAACTGGAGGCGGGGTACTGGCAGGTCGCGGATGCGTCGACCGGCGCACTCGCCGCGGCGTTGCGCCGCGCCACCGATGACATCGCGGCGTCCCGAGCGCCGCAGCCGAGCGCCGCGGTGGCCGAGAGGTTCCGGCAGTCGTCGCGGACGGAGGCGATGCTCGAGATCTACCGGCGCGTCATCGGGTGACCGGTGTCAGAACGCGAACTGCATGACGACCGGATAGAGCAACGCGGTGATGCCGCCCCAGGTCGCGCCGATCCCCAGGCCGATTCCGATTCCGGCGAGCGCCTTCGGCAGCCCCTTCCGGGTGACGGCGATGAGTCCGATGATCAGCGCGGCGAGCCCCAACAGGAAGCCGATGCCGTTGAGGATCGCGTTGGCCAGCCCGATGAGGTCGTAGTTCGTGCCGTGGTAGGCCAGGAGCGTCACGAACGGCGAGATGAGCCCGAGCAGCAGCGGCACCGCGCCGACGATCACCGAGACGAGGCCGAGGGTGTTGCGCCGAGATGTGACACCCGGCTCCGTCGACGGGGGATACGGCGCCGACGCATAGGCGGGATAGGCGCCCTGCGGGTAGCCCGTGGGGACGGGGCCTGCTTGCGGGCCGGGCGCGTACGGCGGGGGCGGTGCCTGTCCGGGCTGCTGCGGATAGGGCGGTGTCGTCATGGCGCGTCTCCTGACTC
>CAXTES010000108.1:6606-10421 GCA_964243215.1 uncultured Microbacterium sp.
GCCTGTCCGGGCTGCTGCGGATAGGGCGGTGTCGTCATGGCGCGTCTCCTGACTCGTCGTTGCGACGAGTTTAGGGGCGCGTCAGAGGCGACGAGCCTTGCGGGGACGGTCCGGAACGCGCGACCAGTCCGTGCGGATCCGGCCGTACCCGTCGTGCGCGACGTCGTATGCCGCGGCGACGACGGTGATGAAGACGACTGTTGCCAAGATGAGGATTCCGATCATGGCAGGAACGCTACGCTTGACGGCATCCGGCCACGAGTGGCAGGATTGACACCTATCGCTAGATATCTGCCATACGGGAGGAACCTGTGAAATCAGTCGCCGTCGTCGTGATGGATGGGTTCGCGCCGTTCGAGTTCGGTCTCGCGTGCGAGGCATTCGGTCTCGACCGATCGGATGACGGCGTCCCGAACTTCGACTTCCGCATCGTGACGCCGGAGCCCGGCGCGGTCAGCAGCAACCTCGGATTCTCCCTCAACGTGGAACACGACCTGTCCTTCGCGGACGAGGCCGACCTCGTCGTGCTGACACCGGTGCCCAAACGCCGGTGGCGCAGCGTCGACGAGCGCGTGCTCGAGGTGGTCCGCCGCGCCGCCGCGCGCGACGCCTGGTTGCTGAGCGTCTGCAGCGGCTCGTTCGTCCTGGCCGCTGCGGGCGTGCTCGATGGACGCCGCGCCACGACGCACTGGAAGTACGCCGACACGATGGCGTCGATGTATCCGGCGATCGACGTGGATCCCGACGTGCTGTACGTGCAGGACGGCCGGATCATCACGAGCGCCGGCACGGCGGCGGGCCTGGATGCCTGCCTGCACCTGCTGCGCATCGAACTCGGAGCCGAGATGGCCAACACGATCGCGCGTCGAATGGTCGTGCCGCCGCAGCGCGACGGCGGCCAGGCGCAGTTCATCGACCGCCCGCTGCCGCTGGTGTCATCGCTCTCGCTGGCCCCGGTGACCGATTGGATGCTGGACAACCTGCGCCTGGACCTGACGGTCGATCAGCTCGCCAGCCGCGCGCACATGTCGCCGCGCACCTTCGCCCGCCGCTTCAAAGCCGACCACGGCACGACGCCCGCGGCCTGGCTCGGACGCCAGCGCATCATCCAGGCCCAGCGCCTGCTCGAACAGACCGATCTCGGGCTGGATCGCATCGCCTACGAGTGCGGCTTCGGATCCGCCGCGGTGCTGCGTCAGAACTTCTCGCGCGTGCTCGGGACCACGCCGACCGCCTACCGGGCGCGGTTCACGTGCCGCAGCGTCGAAGCCGAGGCATCCGCTCCAGCTGCCTGACTCGGCCCTTCTCGGACGACGCGCGTCGAAGCCGCGCCCGGCGGCAGGGTAGAGTACACGAACTCCTGTTCCTTGCGTTCCATTCGAGTGACCAGAGACACTGCATCACGCAGCAAACGTCCATCTCGCTGGGGGAAGCCGAGACATGGGTACACCGTATTTTCTTGCTGTCGACGTCCGCGCTGACACGACGACAGCCGCAATCGCCGATGGGTCACGCCTCGGCGACATCCGTACGTCTACTGTCATGCTTCAGGTCGGCAGCACGATGCCGACCGCGGTCTATATCGGGCCCGAGGAGCTGCTCTTCGGCGACGCGGCTCTCGAACGCGGGGACGATGCACCCGACCGTTTGCATCGTGACTTCGTTCGGGATGTCGGCAAGTTGGACGCCGTCATCAGTGCCGATGGTGAGCAGTTCGTTCCGGCCGACCTTTACGCGTGGGTGGTCGACGACGTCGCCAAGCAGGTGACGGAGGACCGTGGTGCAGCGCCCGCAGGCGTCTGGGTCGTTGTTCCGGCTTCGTGGAGCGATGCTCGGATCGATGCCATCACGGAGGCGCTCGACAGGGATGAGCAGGTTGCCGTTGACATCGTCACCGTGCCGGAGGCGCTGGCGGCCCGATACTGGCAGATCGATCCCGCCGACTCGGATCTGACCGTGTTGGTCTGCGATGTCGACCAGCGCTCGCTGGAAGCCTCGATCGTCCGCGTGCTGCCGGGGGGAGGATCACGCCTCATCGGCGCGGCGGTGGCGGCTTCCGTCGCTCTCGGCGCCGCCGGCGACCCCGCGCTCGACGAGCGTGCGATCGAGTCGATCGTGCAGCGAATGGACGATGCCGGCATCGACGACGATGACATCGACGCGATCCTCCTCAGCGGCGCATCGACGCGCCTCGGGGACTTCGAGCGCCTGCTCATCGACCGGTTCGGCGAGCCACTCGACTCCGACCCGATACCCGGCTCGGCAGCCGCCCTCGGGGCCGCATTCCTGCTTGCTCGAGAGGTCATCACCGACGCAGCTGCGGTCGCCGAGGCCGCCGCGTCGGCGCCGCGCACGACCGCTCCCTCCTCACGCCCCGCAGCGGCCGCGGCGTGGTACCGACGACCGGTAGGGGTGATCGCGCTGAGCCTCGGCGGCGTCCTGGTGGCGGGCTCGCTGGCGCTGGCGAGTGCGTTCGCACCGGGCGGCCTGGCGAACTCAGGTGAGAATCGGAATACGGTCGAGCGCTCATCGAATCTCACCAACCCGGGTGGGAGGGCCACCTCCGGACCCAGCCCATCAGTGGCCGCCTCGCCGTCCGCGATTCCTCAGCCGGCACCCAGTTCGAGTGCACCCGCGGAGACGGATTCCGCCCAGCCGCAGCAGCCGCGCGTTCGAGTCAACGCCAGGGTTCCGCGCAGTGCGGCTCCGGTGCCCGTCGCGCCGAACGATCCCGTCGCGACGCCTCCTCCGGCGTCCACTCCCGACCCCGCGCCCGAGACGCCCGCCCCTTCGGAGCCGTCCCCGACTCCCAGCGCGACTGCCGAGCCGGATCCGACGCCAGACCCCATTCCGGTCCCCCCCCCAACGCTCGACCCCATCCCGGTGCCGACCCCGCCTATCGTCGTTCCCCCGATCGAGCCCTGAGCGCCCCGCTGTCGCCTCACGCGCGTTGTCGCGTGATCTTGTCGCGACCTCCCGGCTCTGATAAACTTGAGTCATTCAGGCTCAACTTTGAGCCGACGACTTCTCAGGAGAGCACGTGAACGCCACCCAGACGCCCGGGCAGGAGGAGCAGCAGAGCGCCCTCGAGCAGTTCGGCATCAACCTCACCGACCGCGCCCGACAGGGAAAGCTCGACCCGGTGATCGGCCGCGACAGCGAGATCCGGCGCGTCAGCCAGGTGCTGACCCGCCGCACCAAGAACAACCCCGTGCTCATCGGAGAGCCCGGCGTCGGTAAGACCGCCGTCGTGGAGGGGCTTGCGCAGCGCATCGTCGCGGGCGATGTCGCGGAGTCGCTGAAGGACAAGGAGCTGGTCACCCTCGACATCTCGGCGCTCGTCGCCGGGGCGATGTACCGCGGTCAGTTCGAGGAGCGCCTCAAGAGCGTCCTGAAGGAGATCGCCGAGTCCGACGGCAAGATCATCACGTTCATCGACGAGCTGCACGTGCTGATGGGCGCCGGTGGCGGCGAAGGGTCGGTCGCGGCATCCAACATGCTCAAGCCCATGCTCGCCCGCGGTGAGCTGCGTCTGATCGGCGCGACCACGCTGAACGAGTACCGCGAGTTCATCGAGAAGGATGCCGCGCTGGAGCGGCGTTTCCAGCAGGTGTACGTCGGCGAGCCGACGGTCGAAGACACCGTGGCGATCCTGCGCGGCCTGAAGGAGCGCTACGAGGCGCACCACAAAGTGGCGATCGCCGACGGTGCGCTGGTGGCGGCGGCATCCCTGTCGAATCGCTACATCCCGTCGCGGCAGCTGCCCGACAAGGCGATCGACCTGATGGACGAAGCCGCGTCGCGGCTGCGCATGG
>CAXTES010000109.1:0-10260 GCA_964243215.1 uncultured Microbacterium sp.
GCGCCGATCCGCGTCGGTCAGTTGCGAGTAGGCGACGAAGCCGGTGCCGACGCTGCCGTAGGCGGCCAGTCCGGTCTCGAGGTTCGCGTAGCCGGCGTCGATCTTCGCGACCAGGGCCGCGCCTTCGGTCCCCTTCGAGGCGGCGAAGTCGCGCACCAGCGAGAAGGCCATCTTGGATCCCTCGACGTTCGCGGCGAAGTCCCACAGGTCGGTGCCCGACCACCAATCCTCCTCGCCGGTGATCTTGCCGTTGGCGACCTCGTCGAGGAGGCCGATGGCGCCGTTGGACAGCCCGGCCACGCCCTGCGCTTCGAGGGCGACGGGGAAGTCGTCGCCGTGGACGTAGTCGTACAGCTCCTGTACGTTCGCGACGAGGTCGTCGGCGTGGCTCTGGCGCTCGGTCGGGGTCGACGGCTGCCAGTCCTGCCACGCCGGCGTCTCGCCGTCGGCGTTGAGCGCGTCCTGAGCCGGCACCCACAGGTCCTTCTCGATGCGGTGGAACCCCGTCCAGTCCATGCCCTCGGCGACGGCATCCACCTCGCGGTAGTCGATCTTGGGATCGAGGTCGCTCAGCGAGTCGGCGACGGGCTCGATGCGTTCGTAGAACGCCCGCACGGTCGGGAACTGCGCCTTCGCGGCGGCGTCGTCACCCGAGGCGTACGCCGCGGCGAAGGTGGTGACCGCCGGCAGCAACTGGCCGACCTGATCCTTCACGAACGCCGCGTACAGATCGACCGCCTGCTGCTTCTGCTCGGCGTCGTCGCCGCTTGCCACCACCGCGTCGCCGGTCACCGCGAAGGCCGCCTTGCCGATGCCGTCGCCCACCATGCCCGGCTTGCAGACGGTGAAGTAGTTGCCCGGCTGCGCCACGACGGTCAGGCTCCGCTTGGCCCCGGGGGCGATGTTCTCGACCTCGCCGACGATGCGCAGCGCGTCCTCGGCCAGGAGGTAGAACTCCGACACCTGCGTCCCCTGGTTCGACACGTCGAACGCCAGCGTGCCGCTGGTCGCGGTGCCGGCCGACACGGCGCACGTGTCGTCGGTCGAGGTGACCGTCAGCGCGTCGGCGGCGGCCACCTCGCTCTTGGCGACGCAACCGGACAGGACGATCACGGCGGCCGCTGCGACGGCGAGGGCACCCAGGATGCGGGGCGGGGTCATGACGCTCCTTGCGGGGGGACGAGAACGGGGGCGGCAGCCTCGGGCACCCGCGCCGGCGCGACCGCCGGCGTGACGGGGCCCCGAAGGCCTCGCACGAAGAACGTGCCGACGATCGCGACGTACCCCGCCCAGGCGAGGACCTGCAGCCACGACATCTGCGGCATGAAGCCGACCGTGGCCTGCAGGACGGTGGCCAGCACGCTGCCGGGCGCGACGGCGGCGGTCACGTCGAACGCCCACCCGAAGGGGAACCCCGCCGACCCGACGAGGACGGCGCCGGTGACCTGGTCGACCGGTGCGACCGCGGTGAAGGGGCCGAGCAGCGCACCGGCCTCCTGCAGGTCGCGGATCGCGTACGCCAGCACGCCGGCTGCGACGACCACGAGGAAGGCGCCGGTCCAGGCGAAGAAGACCCGCAGGTTCAGTCGCAGCATCCCTCGTGCCAGCAGCCAGCCGAGCACGGCGGCGACGACCAGGCCGATCACCGCGCCGAGCAGCGCAGCGGGCGCGTCGCCGAACGACTGCACCATCGACCACAGGAGCAACGCGCTCTCGATTCCCTCGCGCGCCACCGAGACGAGCCCGATCGCGACCAGCGCCCACAGACCGCCCTTGGCCAGCGCCCGGTCGATGTCGCCCTCGAGGCTCTTCTTCATGGTGCGGGCCACCCGCTGCATCCAGAAGATCATCCACGTGACCATGGCCACCGCGACCAACGACAACGAACCGCCGATGATCTCCTGCGCCTCGAACGTCAGGGTGTACGCACCGAACGTCAGCACGGCGCCGATCCCCAGCGACAGCGCGATGGCGAGCGCGATGCCGGCCCACAGCCGGGGCAGGACGTCGCGTCTGCCGATCCGGGAGAGGTACGCGACGAGGATGCCGACGACCAGCGCGGCCTCGAGGCCTTCGCGCAGACCGATCAGGAACGTAGCGAGCACAGGGTGTCACCTCGGTTCGGGGGCGGGACGGATCGAGCGGCCGCCGGGGTGGGTATTCAAGGTAAGGCGAGCCTCACTTAGTACAACCTTACCTGGCGGATGTCGGAGGTCTCAAGCGGAGGCATCGGATGCGGAGGTAACCGGCGGTAACGAACGAGCCGGGCGGGCCGGGACTGCCTAGCCTCGGGTCATGCCCGAACTCGCGCTGCCCGTGCTGGACCTCGCCCGACTCGACGACGGCCCCGAGGCGGCCGCGGCGTTCCGGGAACAGCTGCGCGCGGCCACCCACGACGTGGGCTTCTTCTACCTCACCGGCACCGGAGTCAGCGCCGATCTGGAGGCGAGGCTGCACCGCGCGGCGCGGAACTTCTTCGGCCTTCCCGAAGCCGACAAGCTCGCGATCGAGAACCTGCGGAGCCCGCACTTCCGCGGCTACACCCGCATCGGCGGAGAACGTACGCAAGGGCAGGTCGACTGGCGCGAGCAGATCGACATCGGGCCGGAGCGACCCGCCGTGGACGACCCCGACGCGCCCGACTACAGCCGGCTGATCGGCCCGAACCTGTGGCCGGCGGCGCAGCCCGAGCTGCGCGACGTGGTCTCGGAGTGGCACGACCACCTGTCCGGCGTCGCGCGCAAGCTGCTGCGCGCCTGGGCGCTGGCCCTCGGTGCGGACGAGTCGTACTTCGACGAGCACTTCGGCGAACCGTCGACGCTCATCAAGATCATCCGCTATCCCGGCAGTGCCGAGGCGGCACCGCAGCAGGGCGTGGGGGCCCACAAGGACTCCGGCGTGCTGACCCTGCTGTGGATCGAGCCGGGGAAGGGCGGGCTCCAGGTCGAGCGCGACGGGGTGTGGGTGGATGCTCCGCCGGTGCCGGGCGCGTTCGTGGTGAACATCGGCGAGCTGCTCGAGTACGCCACCGGGGGGTACTTGAAGGCCACGAACCACCGGGTGGTCTCGCCCCGGTACCCCGACGACCGCATCTCGGTGCCGTTCTTCTTCAACCCCGCGCTGGACAAGCGGCTGCCGAGCATCGAGTTGCCCGACACGCTCGCATCCGAAGCGCGTGGCGTCACGCAGGATCCGGCCAACCCGATCCACGCGCTGTACGGCGAGAACGCCCTGAAGTCGCGGTTGCGCGCACATCCGGATGTCGCTGCGCGCTGGCATCCGGACCTCGTCGCGGCGCGGGCCGCGGCATCCTGACCCACCGCGCCCGACCTGACGGGGATGACGAAGGGCCGCCCCACACCGGGGACGGCCCTTCGAGAAAGCGATGTGCGCGGTGGCGACTAGCGGCGAAGTCCCAGGCGTTCGATCAGCGAGCGGTAACGCGCGATGTCGATGTCCTGGAGGTAGCCGAGGAGGCGCCGGCGCTGACCGACGAGCAGGAACAGGCCACGACGCGAGTGGTGGTCGTGCTTGTGCTCCTTGAGGTGCTCGGTCAGATCCTTGATGCGCTGCGTCAGCATCGCGACCTGCACCTCGGGGGATCCGGTGTCACCGGGGTGCGTTGCGTACTGTTCGATGATCGCCTTCTTGACGTCTGAGTCCAGTGCCATAGGTGATCCCCTTCCTGCTTGTTGCGCGGTGCCCGACGCCTGATGCGCGAGCTCTCTTTCTCCGCGGCCGATCCAACGGCAACCGCACGAGTCTATCAGCGGGCGGATGCCGCGGCGAACCGGGCCCGGACCGCGGGTAGCCTCGAACGGTGCGGGGAGACGGGTGAGCCTGCGTCGGAGCTCGGCGCGGATGCCGCGGCTGCGCCGGGATCACTTCATCGACCTGACGCCGCTGCGCACCCCGGCTTTCGCCCGGATGTGGGTGGGGTCCACCCTCTCGGGGCTCGGCGGACAGCTGACGATCGTCGCGGTCATGCTGCACGTGTACGCCCTCACCGGCGACACGTTCGCCGTCTCGATGATCGCGGTCGCCGGCCTGCTGCCGATGGTCGTGGCGGGCCTGTACGGCGGGATGCTCGCCGATGCGTTCGACCGTCGCACCGTCGCGCTGATCGCGGCGCTGGTGACCTTCGTGTCGACGGCGCTGCTGGCGGTGCTGGCATGGGGCGGACTCGAGACGGTGTGGTGGCTCTACGCGCTGAGCATCGTCAACTCGGCCGCGAATTCCATCGTGCAGGCCGCGCGCTCGGCGATCGTGCCGCGGCTGATCCCCCGCGAGCAGCTGCCGGCCGCCGCCGCGCTGCAGGGCATCGCGGTGGGGGTCATGGTGATGGCCGGTCCCGCGCTCGCCGGCATCCTGGTCGCCCTGGCCGGCTACGCGTGGACGTACAGCATCGACGTGGTGCTCATGACGTCGCTGTTCCTCGGCCTGTGGACGCTGCCGAGCGTCCGTCCCGAGGGCGAGATCGTGCGGCCGGGACTGGAATCGCTGCGCGACGGGTGGCGCTTCCTCAAGGCCGCCCCGAACATCCGGCTGCAGTACATCCTCGACATCATCGCCATGACGTTCGGCCAGCCGATCGCGTTGTTCCCCGCCATCGGAGCGGTGCTGCTGGGCGGTGGGCCCATCACGACCGGTGTGCTCACGGCGGCCATCGCCGCCGGCGCGTTCGTGTCGAGCATCCTTTCGGGCCCGGTCGGGCGGGTGCGACGGCAGGGTGTCGGCATCCAGCGCGCGATCCAGACGTACGGCGCGGCGATCACCGCCTTCGGCGCCGTGCTGGTCGCCGGCGCCCTCGGATGGTTCGCGCCCGGGGTCGTCGACGAGTCGACGCCCAACCTCGTGCTCATCGTGCTCGCCGTGCTCGCGCTGGTGCTGGCCGGCGGTGCCGACAACGTCAGCGCCATCTACCGGTCCACGATGATGCAGGCAGCGGTGCCCGACGCGATCCGCGGCCGCCTGCAGGGCATCTTCATCGTCGTCGTCGCCGGCGGACCCCGCATCGGGGCCCTGTACGCCGGAGCGCTCGCCACGGTCACGACGCTGTGGTTGCCGCCGCTCGTGGGCGGTCTGGTGATCATCGCCCTCGTCGGGGTGCTGGTGCGGGTCAGCCCGCGCTTCCGCCGCTACGACGCCGATCACCCCGAGCCCTGACCCTCGCGGCGGACCGCCAGAGTCCGGCGGATTTCGGACGTGGCATCCACCGGCCCTCGCCAGGGTCGCCGGCTCGCAATAGAGTCAGCGGATGCCGACCGCCGCCGTCTCGCCCCGCCGGGGCCCCGTCGCCGAGCGCGGGCCGTCGAGCGCGTCGATCACGGTGCAGTTCGTCCTGGCCGGCATCGTGTGGGGATCCAGCTTCCTGTTCATGAAGGTGGCGTTGCAGGGCGTGTCCCCTGCGCAGGTGGCGTGGACGCGCATCCTGCTCGGGGCGGTGACCCTCGGCATCCTCGTCGCGATACGCCGCGAGCCGCTGCCGCGCGACCCGAGGGTGTGGGGTCATCTGCTGGTGCTCGGGCTGTCGTTCTGCGTGGTGCCGTTCCTGCTGTTCTCGTGGGCACAGCAGTACGTCACCTCCGGCCTGGCGAGCATCTACAACGCCACGACGCCCATCATGACGGCGATCATGGCGTGGCTGGTGTTCCGCGTCGAGCGGCTCCGCGCGCTGCAGATCGCCGGCATCCTGGTCGGCATCCTCGGGGTGATGGTGCTCATCGCCCCGTGGGAGGGCCTCGATCTGAGCCAGAGCCTCATCGCGCAGCTCGCGATCCTCGGCGCCACCGCGTGCTACGGCTTCAGCCTGTCGTACATGCGACGGTTCGCGTCGAACACCGGGATGTCGGCGCTGACGTTCACCGCGGTCTACGTCGGTCTCGCCGGGGCCGTCATGCTCGTGCTGACCCCCGTTCTCGTGCTGACCCCCGTCAGGCTGGATCCGTGGATCATCGGCAGCCTCGTGCTGCTCGGCTGCCTCGGAACCGGCATCGCGTACGTGTGGAACCAGAACACGCTGCGCGCCTGGGGACCGACCCGGGCGTCGACCGTGACGTACATCACTCCGGTCGTCGGGGTGATGCTCGGCATCGTGGTCCTCGGCGAGCACGTCACGTGGAACGAGCCGGTGGGCGCGCTCGTCGTCTTCCTCGGCATCCTGCTCGCCCAGAATCGGCTTCGCAGACGGGATCGTTCGGTGTCGGAGGCTCCCGCCACACTGGAGCGATGACCGCACCCGTTCGCACCGCCACCGTGCCGCTGTCGGGCACTTACGACCTGCGCGAGGTCGCGCTCATGGGCTTCGGCCACCGGGACGAGTCGTCGTGGGACGACATCATGCGCCTCGCCTTCTGCACCGACGACCTCGAGCATCAGGTCGGCGTCGCCGTCCGCCAGCGCGGTCAGCAGCTCGACCTCGAGGTGCACGGCGAGGGCGACCTCGGCGCGATCGCGAAACAGGTGGCTCGAGTCGTCTCCGCCGACCACGACGGCGAGGCCTGGGAGGTGGTTCTGGCCCGCGACCCGGTGCTGTTCGAGGCGCAGCAGAAGGGGCCCGGCTTCCGGCCCGCCAACTTCTACAGCCCGTACGAAGCCGCGGTGTGGGCGGTGCTGTCGGCGCGTCGTGCGCGGGCGCAGGGCATCACGCTGCGGCGGAGACTCTGCGAGGCGCACGGCGCCGTGTTCGAGCTGGCCGGCCGAACCGAGGCGGCGCTGCCGCTTCCCGAGCAGCTGCTCGAGATCGATTCGTTCCCCGGGCTGCCGGCCGATCGCATCCCCCGGCTGCACGCGATCGCCCATGCGGCTGCCGACGGTCTCCTCGCGGTCGACCGGCTCACGGCGATGACGCCGGAAGAGGCGATGGTGCAGCTGCAGAAGCTGCCCGGGATCGGCCCGTTCTACAGCGCGCTCATCGTCATCCGCTCGCTGGGACTCACCGACGTGCTGTCCACGCAGGAGGACCACACCCGGGAGTCCGTGCGCGACCTGTACGGCCTCGACCACATGCCGGATGACGCGGAATTGGAGCGCATCGCCGAGCGGTGGCGACCGTTCCGCACCTGGGCCGCCGTGACGTTGCGCGCCCTGGGCTCGAGAAAGTGATCGCGGGTCAGCCGACGTCGACGAGGTCGATGATGAACAGCAGCGTCTTGCCGCCGAGGAAGTGGCCGCCCGCCGGACCGTAGGCCAGGTCGGGCGGAATGACCAGTTCGCGCCGGCCACCGACCTTCATTCCCGGGATGCCGTCCTGCCAGCCCTGGATGAGGCCGCGGAGCGGGAACTGGATGCTCTCGCCACGGCTCCATGACGAGTCGAACTCCTCCCCCGAGTCGTATTCGACGCCGACGTAGTGCACCGTGACGGTGTCACCCGGGGATGCCTCGGCGCCGTCGCCCACGATGATGTCGCGGATGACGAGCTCGTCGGGGGCGGGGCCGGTCGGAGCGTCGATCTCCGGCTTGGTTCGGTTGTCTGCCATCCGTCCATCCAACCCGACGGGCCTCAGCCGGTCAACGCGACCGCCTGTGCACGGCGGCAAAGCTCAGCGCCCGGTGCCGCGGCGATGCCTGCGTGCTGACCGAGCGCTGAACTGTGACCTCCAGCGTGTCAACGCGGCGGCGCCGAGTCAAGCCCGCCCGCCGACCCGATTCGGACCGCGGGCGCCGTTACACCGAGAACAGCGCCTCGCGCTCGCGGACGGTGCGCTCCAGCAGCGTGCTCTCCACCTGCGCGGCCGCCGGATCGCGTCCGGACAGGGCGCGTTGCCGGGTCGCGGCGAGGCTGGTGGCATCGGCGATGAAGGCTTTCATGATCGGAACGCGATCGCCGTGCAGCGTCCGAGCCCACGCGATCGCGGCCCGGCGGCCGGCGGGCGTGGCGAGCATGTCGACCTCCTGCGAGGTGAACCAGCCGGCTGCGGCATAGTCGCCGAGCCGCTTGCGGGTGAGACGCTCCTCCTCCCGGCGCAAAGCGATGACGGCGAGGAGGAACCCGATGAACAGCGGCACCTGCAGCGCGATGTACAGCGACCAGAAGTCGCCCAGCAGTGCCGAACCGTTCCACAGCGCGTGCAGCACGATCGCACCGACCAGCCCGGCCAGCCAGGGACCTACCGCCGCCGCGGGACGCAGCCCCCGCCGTGCCGCGAGCCCCAGCGCGAACCCGGTGACGCTCGTGAACATGGCGTGCGCGAACGGCGAGAGGATCCCGCGGACGAAGAACGTGGTGCTCGTCTGGTCGACACCGCCCTCGATGAGACTGACCGCGAAGTACTGGATGTTCTCGGTGAACGCGAATCCGGCGCCCACCAGCGCCCCGTACACGACACCGTCGACCGGTCCGTCGAAGGCGCGGCGCGCGGTGGCGAAGATGAGCAGCACGCCGAGCCCCTTGGCGGTCTCCTCGACGATCGGGGCCCGAACCACGCCCGCGAAGAAGTCACCGGCGGGCGTCTGCGACGACCCGAAGACGACCGTCATGGCCAGGTCCACCAGGAGCGCGATGCCGACTCCCGCGACAGCCCCCCACGCCAGCGCGAGCACGACGAGACTGCGCGGCTCCGGCTCCCAACGGTCGATCAGCCGGACGGCGAACAGCACGATACCGAGCGGCACGAGGGCCAGCAGCATGCCGACCAGAGACGCCGTGGCGCCCAGGAATGTCAGGAAGTACGCCACGAGCCCGACGAGCACGACGGCGAGAACACCGAAGATCCAGATCGTGCCGGACCGTCTCTCGCGCACCGGAACAGGCAGCGGCGGCGGACTGACGGCCGGCGGTGGGATGAGAGCGGGGCGCCCCGGCCGCGGCTGCGAGAACGGCGAGGGGAAGCTCATCCATTCAGCCTAGAGGCGGCGTCCGGCGGGTCGGCGACCCCGCCATCTCGGCCGGCGGCGAGCTACCGGCTCATCGAGGAGCACTGCACCACGACGCCGCGCACGGTGACCGTGCCGCTGAAATCGACCGCTTGGCACGCTTGCAGCGCTTCGGTACCGAAGGTGACCAGCGGGATGATCACCGCGAACGCGACGATGATTCCGACGACGATCAGCACGGCGCTGATGATGATCGCCGCGACCGCCCAGCCGTTCTTCGCGCCCGCCCTGCGGCTCTGCACCAGCGCGACGATGCCGAGGATGAGCGCGATCAGCTGCACGAAGAACGACAGCACGAACGCGACGATGCCGAGCGTCTTGCCGGGGACCGCGGCGGTGGGCGACGGTGCGCCGTATGCCGGCGCGGAGCTGTACGCGGGAGGGGGGCTCGGGGGGTAGTTGGCTGGCTGCTGCGAGTCGGTCATGAGATCACTCCCTGAATCGGTCGGCGAATTACCCGAGACGCTACCGGTGACGGGCGCCCGTGAACAGGAGCGACGCTCAGCGGCGCTCGGCGACCGGGTCGGGGATGTCTTCGACCGCCCGCTCCACCGGAATCGCGGCCGTCACGATCTCCAGGCCCGAGAGCCGTGCCGGCGACAGTTGCCGGTCGACATCCTCCCGGGTCATCAGGCCCGCTTCCACGACGAGGTCGGCGACGTTGCGACCCGTGAGCAGCGCAGTCTTGGCCAGCGCCGCCGCGGCCGCGTAGCCGATGAACGGGGTGAGGGCCGTGACGACGCCGACCGAGGAGCCGACCATCGCCCCCAGCCGCGCCCGGTTGGCGGTGATGCCGTCGACGCAGTTGATGCGCAGGGTGCGCATCGCACGTCGCATCCAGGTGATCGACTGGAAGATCGAGTGCGCGATCACCGGCTCGAACGCGTTCAATTGCAGCTGCCCGGCCTCCACCGCCATCGTCACCGTCAGGTCGGCGCCGGTCACGGCGAACGCCACCTGGTTGACGACCTCGGGGATGACGGGGTTGCCCTTTCCGGGCATGATGCTCGAGCCGGCCTGACGCGCCGGCAGATTGATCTCGCCGAAACCGGCCTGCGGCCCGGATGACAGCAGCCGCAGGTCGTTGCAGATCTTCGAGAGCTTGATCGCGTTGCGCTTGAGAGACGACGAGAACGACATGAAGCCGCCGGTGTCGCTGGTGGACTCCACCAGATCGGCCGCCGTCTCCAGGTCGAGGCCGGTGATCTCGCGCAGGTGTCGAAGCACCGCGGACGCGTAGCCGGCGTGGGCGGTGATGCCGGTGCCGATCGCGGTCGCGCCCATGTTGATCTCCGCGAGGAGGTAGGCGTTCTCCTTCAGGCGGCTGTAGTCCTCGCCGAGCGTGGTGGCGAACCCGTGGAACTCCTGCCCGAGCGTCATCGGC
>CAXTES010000110.1:0-10194 GCA_964243215.1 uncultured Microbacterium sp.
GACTTATGTTCGAATCGTCCCACACCGAGACTCCTATGCCAAACATCGCGCGAACCGGCCCTCGCCTCACAGACCCTCACGAACCGCGACCTCGCCGAGCAGCCGGCCAGCCTCCGCCACGAGCACCTCCGCCGCGCCGCAGCCGTAGCGGGAGTTCATCGCCCCGTACGTGATGCGGTCGTACGCCGACCGGTCGGCCATGTACTTCGCGGCGCCGTCGACCATGGTCGCCACGATGGTGACCGCGAACGGCGACCCCGCGCGCACCTGACCGGCGCTTACCGTGGTCAGTTCCGCCGGTGTGCCCACGATGACGATGTCATCGATCGCGACAGCAGCCACGGGAGCGGATGCGACGCCGTCGGCGACGAAGCCCGCCGTGGTGCGGGGTCTGAGTCGCTCGAGCGGCGTCGCCACCTGCGCCGGAACGTCGACGCTACGCCGCACCACCCGCAACGGCGACCGCAGCGCCGCGCACGACACGCGTCCCGCCGCGGTTGCGGCATCCCTCCCCAGCCGGCTCGCGAGAAGCCCCACCAAATCGAACCCGGCCGGGCCGAGGTCGATCGTTCCCGGCGTCCCGTCCGCGTCGAGTGTCGGACGGGCGGCGCGGAACGCCGGAGCCTGATCCCCGGCGGCGCCCACCAGGAACAGCGCGACCGCGCCGGGGATCGCCTCTTCCACGACGCCCGCCGCGCCGGCGAGATCGGCGGACACCGCGCGGCCGCCGTCGGGCATCCGAGAATCGAGCATCACCGCCGGCGGCACCGGGAACGAGAAGACGATGCCGACCGGGCGCGCAGTGTCGTCCTCGATGCGGATGACACTGAGCGTCCGGTCCGTCGGCCCGAACTCGTTCGCGCCCAGCCACCAGCCGTGCGGCGTCGGGACGTCCCGGTTGACGTTGACATCGCTGCGGCCGACGGCCCCGCCGATACGTGCTGGTCGAAGCGACGAAACCGCCTGCCGCGCGGCATCCCGCACCGCGTCGTCGACCGCGTCGGCGTACCGGGCCGACCGCTCCCGGTCCCCCGGCTCGAGCTGACCGGCCGGGAAGATGTGCGGTGCCGAGAAGGTGTGCGTCGCGCAGATCAGGATGTCGTGCTCGGCTGCCGCACTCTCGGCGGCGAGCACAGCGCGCAGTCGCTGCACCGTGGGATCGAAGATCGACGTCAGGTCGACGGATGCGATGACCACCCGGGTCGCGCCGTCGTCGAGGATCAGCACCCGAGCGTGCAGCGGATCGTGGATCGTCGTGAACCCGTCCACGGGCAGCACGGGGATGTCGATCACCGCGCGGCCGGCGCCGGCCTGCAGCGACACTGCATCCTTCATACAGTCATCATCACCGCTCGAACCTCGCGCCGACGGCCGTCATTGTGAGGTTGCATCCCTCGCATCGCCCGGTGTGATGGGCTTACTGTGACACCGAAAGCGGTCGGACAGCGAGGATCATGCACGAAGCGGTCGACGGCGCGCGGCATTCCCCAGCGGCATCGCGGGATGCATCCCCCACCGCCGCGACCGCAGCATCGCTCAGTGTCGCGCTGATCGTCACGCTGGCCTTGCAGAGTGCCGTTCCCCCGCTCGCGACCGACATGTACACGCCCGCGTTCCCGGCGGTCGGGTCGAGCCTCGGGACGAGCGCCGCGGTGGTCGGGCTCACGCTCACCCTGTTCTTCGCCGGATTCGGCGCTGGACAGCTGATCGGTGGACCGGTGTCGGACCGGTGGGGCCGCAAGACACCGCTGATCGTCGGCGGCATCCTGTGCACGATCGGCGCGGTGGGGTGTGCGCTGGCCCCGACGGCGGCGCTGCTGGTGGCGATGCGGTTCGTCCAGGGATTCGGCGGGGGTGTCGCTGCAACGGTCGCTCGCGCCGTCCTGATCGATGTCGCCCGCGGGCAGCGTCTCGCGAAGGTGATGTCGCTCATGATGGCGTTGGTCGGCTTGGCCCCGGTCGTGGCGCCGGTCATCGGCGGTGCGGTACTGACCCTGGGCGGTTCCTGGCGGGTCATCTTCTGGGTCCTGACGGGCTTCGGTGTGCTCATGGTCGCTACCGCGATTGCGCTGGTTCCCGAGACGCTGCCTTCCCAGCGCCGGCACGCCGGCGGCATCGGCGCGCTCATGCACGGCATCTCCCGGGTGCTGAGGGTGCGCGCATTCGTCGGTTTTATGCTCGTCGGCGCGCTCTCCGGCTTCGCGATGTTCGGGTACATCGCCAACGCCGCATACGTGCTGCAGGTGATGAGGGGCATGGCGCCGATGCCCTTCGCGGTCTTCTTCGCCGGGACGGCGCTGTGCCAGGTCGCGGCATCCGTCGTCAATGCACGGCTGATCGGCCGTTTCCAGCCGCAGCGGCTCATCGCTTTCGGACTCTCGGTGACCGTCGCGGCCGTCGCGTTGCTGATTGTGAGTGTGCTCGTGTGGGATGCCGCGATCGTGCCGACCTGCCTCGGATTCATCCTGCTCATGACGGCGCAGGCCTTCGTCTTCGGCAACGCGGCCGCTCTGGCCGCATCGGCGGCGGCCGATCGGGCGGGGGCGGCATCCGGGGTGATGGGGGTGACGCAGTCGGTCGCGGCCGCCATCTCGGCCCCGCTCGCGAGCGCTGGAGGCGGCGCCACCGCGGTGCCGATGATCGTGGTGATGATCATCGGCGCGACCTTGGCGGTGATCGTCTACGCCCTCACGGTGAGGGCCGAGAAGGTGACCCCCGCGACCTAGGTCTGGGTCTCGGCGATCAGCCGCGCGAAGCCCTCAGCGATACCGCGCTCGGCGTGACCGGGCTGCACCGGGGTTCCCTTCGCCGCGAATGTGCCCCGGCTGTAGGCCTCGTCCTCGGAGAGGTAGCCGATGCGTTCGTTCGCGATCGAGATCGGGATCGTGTCGCGCAGCGGCGAGGCATCCCGCAGACGCTGTCCCAGCACCGTCGTGAGCTCGCCGGATACGCCCGCGAGCGCGACATCGCCGATGCGCAGCAGGAACAGGCGGATGCCGACCTCCGGGACGTCGGCCTGCACCATGTCGGCTGGCAGATTCACACCGCGCTTGATCGGGAAGACGAGCAGGTCCTCGCCGGATCGGATATGGGGCGCGGCGTCCCACGTGTCGAGACCGGAAAGCACGCGCAGCGCCTCCCCGGCGACGATGAGCCCTTGCGCGTCGGCTGAGCGGAACGCCCACTCGGCGTCCGCGTCGCTGACACCCTCGGACGGGTCGAGCAGCGACACCCGCGGGTTCTGGTCGGCGACGGTGCCGAGGGTCCACAGCGCGACGGCATCCGTACCCCACCGCTGTTCGATCGCCCGCGAGGCGGCACCGGCGAGGTCGGCCGAGACCCGCCCGATGCCGATCGTGACGACCGAGTGCACCGCGTAGTTGACGATCACGGCGAGCGGCCCGCCGTCGAGCGTCTCGAAGGCGATCACCCGCAACGTCTTGTCGGAGGGGCCCGTCGCGTTGAATCCGAGGCGGTACCCGCCGTCGATGAATTCGTCGCGGTTCACGTTGACATCGGCGGAGCCGCGGCCGACCGCCATCCTCGCCGGCACGAGCCGGCTCTGCGCCGACCGCAGCGCGTCGACGATGGCGTCGGCGACGGTCGCGGTGTACACCAGCGACGCGGGCCGCGCCGCGCGCGCGAGGCCGCCGGGAGGGATCTGCCCGATCCGCGGCGCACTGTGCGTGTGGGTCGGTGTGAGCAGCACCTGCTGTGAGGGGATGCCGACCTCGGCCTGGATGCGCCGGCGCAGGTCTTCCGACTCCCCCACCTCGATGAGGTCGAGCGACACCACAGCCGCCTGCGTCGTGCCGTCGTCGAGCACGATTGCCCGCAACTGCAGCGGGTCGTGCACCGAGGTGAACGACCCGCCCATCGGATTCAGTGCGGTGAGGTCGGTAGGCGTGATGTCGGCCCGTGCTGTTCCGACGCGCAGAACCGACTCTGGGACGCCGGTCATGCGGTCTGCCGCCGATCCGCGGCGTCGGTCGTGCCCTCCGCGATGAGGCCGAGCTCGAGGATGAGCCCGCGCAGCGACGTCACGGCCGCGACGATCTTCGCGCGGTCTTCGTCGGCGAGCGCGGCGATCGCGTCCTGCAGGATGGCGGCCCGGTCGCGGCGGAAGGTCGACAGTACCGACTGGCCGTGCGGGGTGAGCAGGATGAACACTGATCGCCCGTCGTGCTCGGACGGCTGGCGCTCCACCATCTCGGATCGCGCCAGTTCCTTCAGCAGGTTGCTGACGGTCGGCCGCGCCAGGTGCAGCTCGTCGGCGAGCTGCGCCGGCGACATCGGACCGTACGAGTCGAGCTTGCGCAGAATCGACACCTGCGACTCGAGCGCCGGCAGCTCCTGCGCGGCCTGGGTGGCCCGCGTCAGCGACCGCCACAAGGCCGGGATGATGTGCGCGAGTTGCTCCGAGGGCTCCGCATCGGCGTCGGGGAGAAACTCGACGGAGTCGCTCATTCCTCGTCCATCCGTCCCGACTGGAACGACACGAGCCACGGCTCGGCGCCACCGTTCCGGGCCCACACCGCCGCGCATCGCGTAAGCGAGGAGTGCGGCTCGCCCGCCACCCGGATGCGCGAGAACTGCCGGTAGACGATGACGGCCACATCCCCGAAGACGCTCACCGACCGCAAGTCGATGTCGAGCCGGTCGTACTGCACGATTCCCGCCGCGATCTTCTTCACCATCGCCCCGCCGTTGTCGACGAAGCCGGATGAATGGACGTAGACGCAGTCGCGGTGCACGAGACGGTCGAGGGTGACGGCATCCCCCGCCAGCATCGCGCGGTGACGTTCCTGTTCGAGTTCGATGACCGCGGTCTCATCCCACGTGCGACGTGTCGTGTCCGTCACCTCTGCCGTCCCCTCTCGAAGTGCGTGCGCCAGAATTGCAGGCGCGTGTCCGTCGCGACGGATACCGGCGCCCACCGCTCTCCGATGTCCGTGGTCAGCGCCGCCCCCGGACGCGTCGCCCGCCACGGCGGAAGCCCCGGCCCGTTCGGGTCGCCGTCGGCGGCGAAGTTGACCAGGTACGACGCGAGGCGTGCCGCGATGCTCGCATCCGCCGCCTGCCACCCGGGCTGGGGATTGCCGAACAGGTACGGTAGCTCGGACTCGTGGTAGGCGCCTCGTTTCGCGCCCTCCGGTCCGGGCGGCACATGCGTCCAGTACGAGGTGAAGACGGCGCTGCCCGCGGTCTCACGCCAAAGGCTCGCCCACAGGTAGGTCGAGACGCGAGCGGCGTCGCGGGCGGCCTGCGTGCGCTGCCGTGCGGCCGCGTCGTCGGTCGTCGCCGGATAGAGGGCGAGGAATGCCTCCGCGCGGTCGCCGAAGGTCTCCGTTGCGAACGCGCGGAACTCCGAGACGCGCATCGTCGCGCCCGGCGAAGCGCCGTCTTCGCCGCTGGTCGTCCCGGTGATGACGGGCACGTCGTTGACCGGGCCCTGCTCGAGCGACTCCGTGAAGGTCCGCGTCACGACATGCCCGTCGAGCACCGGCCGGTACAGCGGCGGACCGAATGGCCGATGACCCTCGGTCGCATCGGTGCCGGCCACGAGGTCTCGCCACGGGATCTCTCGCAGCGCGTCGATCGAGTCCGCTCCGTACTGTGCGGCGAGGACGACGCCCTCCGCCTCGGCGTCGGCGAGCAGCCGGTACGCCGGCGCCAGATACGCCAGGGCCGGATCACCCGGATGCCGCGCACCGCTCAGCGCGATGGCCCGCGTGAACAGCCCCTCCGCGAGCGGTGAGTTGACGAGGTGAAGCACAGACGCCGCGCCCGCCGATTGACCGGCGACCGTCACGCGGTCGGGGTCGCCGCCGAACGCGGCGATGTTGCGCTGCACCCACTCGAGCGCGGCGATCTGATCGAGCAGTCCGTAGTTGCCGGATGCCTGCACCCCCGACTCCGCGGACAGCTCGGGATGAGCGAGGAACCCGAACACGCCGAGCCGGTAGTTGAAGGTCACGACGACGAGTCCGGCACGGGCCAGCGCCGCGCCGTCGAAGACCGGATCCGCGCTGCTGCCGAACCCGAACCGTCCGCCGTGTATCCACACCAGCACCGGCCTGGGCGCGTCCTCGTCCCCGGTCCACACGTTGAGCGAGAGGCAGTCCTCGCTCTCGGTCACGTCCAGGATGCGGCGACTCTGCGGCGCCGACGCGCCGAACGCGTCACACGAGCGCACCCCGTGCCACGGCGCGACCGGGACGGGCGCATGCCACCGCAGCGCGCCGATCGGAGGCTCGGCGAAAGGTATCCCGAGGAATGCCGATACCGTCTCGTCGATGCGCCGTCCGGCCACCAGACCGGCATCCGTCACCGCGATCGGCCGCGCATCCACACCAGCCTCGGCGGTCGAATCGAGGGTCGTCGTCTCGGTCACCCGGTGACTCCGCCCTCGGTCAGCCCCGACAGCACCCGTCGCTGCAGGAACACGTAGGTGATCAGCAGCGGAAGAGCCGTCAGCACGACGTTCGCGAACACCAGGTTCCACCGCAGGCCGTAGACCGATGAGTTCGCGAACTGGTACAGCGCGAGCGGCAGGGTGGCCGACTGCGCGCCCCGTAGCAGGAACAGCGCGAAGAAGAAGTCGTTCCAGATCGAGATGACGAGCATCACCGCGGCGGTGAACAGCACCGGTGACAGCAGCGGCAGGATGACGTGCCAGTACGTGCGCCACCTGCTCGCGCCGTCCAGCTGCGCGGCCTCTTCGAAGTCGTCCGGCAGCGAGCGGATGAACCCGACGGCGAAGAAGATGACCACGCCGAGCCGGGTGCCGATGACGGTGAGGAGGTAGCCGAGGATCGTGCCGTTGATGCCCAGCTGCGTGAGCACGAACACGGTGGGGATGATCGCGGGCGGCAGGATGATCGACAGCGCCGACAGGTAGTACAGCGCCTTGAGCGAGACCGAGCGCGTCCGCGCGTACGCCCACGCCGCCATCGAGCCGAGCAGCAGCGTCAGCAGTATCGCAGGGACCGCGATCAGCAGGCTGTTGCGCAACCCGGTGAGGTAGTTGCCTTCGGTGAAGACCGTCGCGTAGTTCTGGATCGCGACCCACGTCGTGGGCAGGCCGAGGGTCGGGGTGCTCGCCTCCCCCTCGGTCTTGAACGAGTTGATCGCCAGCATCCACAGCGGCAGCACGATCCACGGCAGTGCGAACAGGCTGAGCAGGGTGTAGCGGATGCCCGCCTTCAACCGGGGATGCCGGATCACCCCGACACTCGTGGCGCTCACATCCTCACCTCTCTCCTTCTCAGCCATGCGATCAACGGAACCGCGGTGGCGATGACCAGCAGTGTGACGACGAAGCTGAGCGCGCTGCCGGTGCCGAACAGACCCTGGCCGTACTGGTCGAAGACGGCTTTGTTCAGCACGGTGGTGGCGGTGCCCGGCCCGCCGTTGGTCGTCGAGACGACGACGTCGAACGCGCTGAATGCGCCCACCAGCGTGATGACGACGTTGAACGTGAATGCCGGGGCCAGCAGCGGGAACTCGATGCCCCAGAATCGCCGCCACGGTCCAGCGCCGTCCAACAGGGCCGCCTCGATGAGCTGGCGCGGGATGCGGTTCAAACCGGCGATGTAAATGAGCGTCACCATCCCGCTCCACTTCCACGCGTCGATGGATGCGACGGCGACCAGGGCGGTGAAGTCGTTGCCGAGCCAGTTGAAGCTGAACCCGCCCGGCACGAACAGCGAGATCAGTCCGTTGACGAATCCCCCCGGCTGCAATAGGGCCTTCCAGATGTATCCCGCTGCCAGCGGCGAGATCAGCACCGGGATGAAAAACAGCGACCGGAACACCGTGTTCACGCCGCCGGTGTGCTGCAGCGACTTAGCCAGGCTGAGGCTGACGATGTTCTGCACGATCATCGAGATGACCGCGTAGAGCAGCGTGATGAGGGTGGCGTGGCCGAGGATGCCGAGATCCAGCAGCGTCTGGAAGTTCTTCAGTCCCGTCCAGGTGATGTTCTTGCTGAAGCCCGTCCACTGCATGAAGGCGAAGATGCCGTTGGCGATGAAGGGCACGAAGAAGAACAGCAGCACCAGGACGATGGCCGGCAGCGCGAACCAGAGCTGGTACCAGTGGCGACGCCTCCGTTCACCCGACTCGGGGTGAGGCTGTGGTGGGCTCCCCCGGAGGGGGAGCCCACCACGGGGCGTCGGCGTCGTCTCGACAGTGTCCTGCGCGGTCATGAGCGCTGCTCCTATTGGCCGAGTGCGGCTCGAGCTTGGTCGACGTACTGCTGCATCGTGTCCGCCACGTCCTGCGGGCTGGACTGGCCGGCGAGAAGCTTGTCGGTCTCGCCGCCGAACGGTCCGAATCCCGGGATGGCGGACTGGAACGTCAGGGTCGACGTCTTCAGCACGTTCTGAATGTCCTGCTGCAGTGCCGACAGTTTCGGGGTCGTGGCGCCGTCGAGGGTCGGGATGATCCCGGCCTCGTCGACGTACGACTGGTAGCCCTCGCCGGAGACGAAGTTGATGAAGTCGATGGCTGCGCGCTGCTTCGTGTCGTCAGCGTTCTTCGGGACGTAGTACGTACCGGAGGGGCTGGGCGAGAAGTTGCCGACAGCCTTCGTCGCCGACACCGCGGTGAATCCTACGGCCGAGTCGACGGCGCCGGCATCACCGTTGGCGTCGGCGACCAGCAGGCTCTGCATGTCGGAGGGAAGTGCCGTGAAGGCGGCGGTGCCGTCGAGCACCGCTTTCAGCCCGTTCTCGAAAGTGGCGGTCGTCGCGTCGGAGTTGAAGCATCCATCGTCGCGGAGCGTCGTGAACTCGTTCAGGCCGGCCATGAACGGCCCGCTCGGGTCGGTCACCTTCACATCACCGGAAGCGACGTCCTGCGAGTACGTGGCATCCGTGTTGTACTCGGCCATGTAGTTGAAGCCCGCGAGCATCGCCGGCGGGAAGCCGGACCCGCCCGCCATGTAGATCGGGGTGACGCCCGCGCTGTTCAGCGTGGTGCACGCCGCGGCGAGATCGGCGTAGCTCTGCGGCAGCTTGATGCCGGTCTTCTCGACCACCGACTTGTTGTAGAAGAGTCCGAAGACCGACAACGGGCCCAGGGTGACGCCGTAGGTGACGCCGTCGGCGCTCGCCGACAGGTTCTTGAGGTCGCCCAGCTTGCTGGCGAAGTCGAGGTTGGACAGATCCAGCAGGTTCTCGGACGGGTTCAGCGACAGCAGGTCCTGCGGGTTGCCGTGCCACTCCAGGATGTCGGGGCGCTCGCCGGTCGCCCACTTCTGCTGCACGGTCTGCGGGAACACGTCCGGCGGGATGTCCACCAGTTCGATCGTGTTCCCCGACTTCGCCTCCCAGGCCTTGTAGAGATTCAGCAGTGCGTCCGAATCCGCGGTGTCGTGCCACATCGTGAGGGTGACGCCGGTAGGCGCCTCCCCGGATGGGTCCGCTGCGGTCGTTCCGCCGCCGGCGCATGCCGTCAGCGCGAGGCCCAGCGACGCGACTGCCGCAAAAGCAGCGCCGCGGGTCAACTGCTTGTTCATGAAGATCCTCTCCACTTCGAGGGTTCGGCGGATCGGGTGCCGAGTGTGCCGTCGTCGGTGAGGCACGATCGAAAGCTATCATTAGGTTTCAAAACTATTCATTGGGGATTTGCAACGTGAGCGTGCAGTCCGTGCACGCGGCGACGTGATGAAGTTAGAGCGCAAAACTACCTGGAGCAACGCGATGACGACCCTCGGCACCACCGCCCCGCTGTACGAGTTGAACGACGGTTCGCTGTTGCCGGCGATCGGACTCGGCACCGCGCCGCTGCCCGACGACGACGCCGAACAGCTCGTGATCTCCGGCTTGGACGCGGGGTACCGGCTCGTCGACACGGGCGCGATCTATGGAAACGAGCGCGGCGTCGGCGCGGGCATCGCTGCGTCGAGCGTGCCGCGCGAAGACGTCCGCGTCATCACGAAGGTGCGCGGCAGCGATCAGGGGCGCGTCGAAGCGGCCGCCGCCGCGCGGGCGTCGCGGGAGCGGCTCGGCGTCGAGTACATCGACGTGTACCTCATCCACTGGCCGATGCCGACGATCGACCGGTATCTGGGAACCTGGGAGGCGCTGATCAGCCTGCGCGACGAGGGTCTCGTGCGGTCCATCGGCGTCTCTAACTTTCTGCCCGAGCACCTGCAACGGCTGGTGGATGCCACCGGCGTGGTGCCCG
>CAXTES010000111.1:0-10097 GCA_964243215.1 uncultured Microbacterium sp.
ATGCCGCTGACTACTCACTCGGTCAGGAGCTCACCGTGGACGGCGTCTTCGAGGCCGGGCAGCTGGTCGACGTCGTCGGCACGAGCAAGGGCAAGGGCACCGCGGGCGTCATGAAGCGCCACAACTTCAAGGGCGTGTCCGCTTCGCACGGTGCGCACCGAAATCACCGCAAGCCCGGCTCGATCGGCGCATCGTCGACGCCGAGCCGCGTCTTCAAGGGCATGCGCATGGCCGGCCGCATGGGTGGCGAGCGCGTGACCGTCCTGAACCTCACGGTGCACGCCGTCGACGCCGAGAAGGGTCTGCTGCTCGTCAAGGGCGCCGTCCCCGGCGCGCGCGGCCGCATCGTCTTCGTCCGCACCGCAGTGAAGGGGGCCTGAGCACATGGCTGAAACGACCCTCGACGTCCGCGCCGCCGACGGCACCACGGCCGGGTCCGTGGATCTGCCCGCCGAGCTGTTCGACGTCAAGACGAACATTCCGCTCATCCACCAGGTCGTCGTGGCGCAGCTGGCTGCAGCGCGCCAGGGCACGCATTCGACCAAGCGTCGGGGCGAGGTCTCCGGCGCCGGCCGCAAGCCGTTCAAGCAGAAGGGCACCGGCAACGCCCGGCAGGGCTCGATCCGCGCGCCGCAGATGACCGGCGGTGGCATCGTGCACGGCCCGAAGCCGCGCGATTACGCCCAGCGCACCCCGAAGAAGATGATCGCGGCGGCCCTGCTGGGCGCGCTGAGCGACCGCGCGCGCGGTGAGCGTCTGCACGTCATCGATTCGTTCGGGATCGACGGTGCTCCGTCGACGCGGGCGGCGGCGTCCGTGCTGACTCGGCTCGCGCCGACCAAGAACGTGCTGGTCGTCATCGACTCCGGCGACGAGCTCGCGGTCAAGAGCGTGCGCAACCTCGGTTACGTGCACGTGCTGACCTACGACCAGCTCAACGCCTACGACGTGCTCGTGTCCGACGACATCGTCTTCACCAAGCCGGCCCTGGACGCGTTCATCGCGTCGAAGCAGGGCGCGGCGAAGGCCACCACCGAGGAGGTCTCGGCATGACCGTCAACAAGGATCCTCGCGACATCATCCTCAAGCCGGTGGTGTCCGAGAAGAGCTACGGGCTCATCGACGAGGGCAAGTACACCTTCTTCGTCGATCCCCGCGCCTCCAAGACCGAGATCAAGCTCGCGATCGAGAAGATCTTCGGGGTCAAGGTCGCGTCGGTGAACACGATCAACCGCGTGGGCAAGGCCCGCCGCACCCGCTTCGGCACCGGCAAGCGCAAGGACACCAAGCGCGCCATCGTGACGCTCGCGTCGGGCACCATCGACATCTTCACGGCAGTCGGCTGACGGTCGGGATACAGGACACACAGACATGGCTATTCGCAAGTACAAGCCCACGACCCCGGGCCGGCGCGGCTCCTCGGTGGCGGACTTCGCCGAGATCACGCGCTCGACGCCGGAGAAGTCGCTGCTGCGCCCGCTGGCCAAGACGGGCGGCCGCAACAACCAGGGCCGCATCACCACCCGCCACATCGGCGGTGGCCACAAGCGCCAGTACCGCCTGATCGACTTCCGTCGCAACGACAAGGACGGCATCGACGCGAAGGTCGCGCACATCGAGTACGACCCCAACCGCACGGCGCGTATCGCGCTGCTGCACTACGCCGACGGCGAGAAGCGTTACATCCTCGCCCCGAACCGGCTGCAGCAGGGCGACACGGTCGAGTCCGGCGCGGGCGCCGACATCAAGCCCGGCAACAACCTGCCGCTGCGCAACATCCCGACCGGTACCGTCGTGCACGCCATCGAACTGCGCCCCGGCGGCGGAGCCAAGCTCGCCCGCTCCGCGGGTGCCGGCGTCCGCCTCGTGGCCAAGGACGGCCCGTACGCGCAGCTTCGGCTTCCCAGCGGCGAGATCCGCAACGTGGATGCCCGCTGCCGGGCGACCGTCGGCGAGGTCGGCAACGCCGAGCAGTCGAACATCAACCTCGGCAAGGCCGGCCGCAACCGCTGGAAGGGCGTACGCCCGACGGTGCGCGGTGTCGCGATGAACCCGGTGGACCACCCGCACGGCGGTGGCGAGGGCAAGACGTCCGGTGGCCGTCACCCGGTGACCCCGTGGGGTCAGAAGGAGGGTCGCACCCGTCATGCCAACAAGGAGAGCGACCAGCTCATCGTCCGCCGCCGCAACGCCGGCAAGAAGCGCAAGTAGGTAGGAGCAGAAGATGCCACGCAGTCTGAAAAAGGGCCCCTTCGTCGACGAACACCTGCTTCGCAAGGTCGCGTCGCAGAACGAGGCGGGCACCAAGAACGTCATCCGCACCTGGTCGCGTCGCTCGATGATCGTGCCGGCCATGCTCGGTCACACGATCGCGGTGCACGACGGTCGCAAGCACATCCCGGTGTTCGTGACCGAGACCATGGTCGGTCACAAGCTGGGCGAGTTCGCGCCCACCCGCACCTTCCGCGGCCACGAGAAGGACGACAAGAAGGGCCGTCGCCGCTAGGCGACGAGGAGGTTTCAGAAATGGTGGAGTCGATCGCACGCGTGCGACACATCCGCGTGACCCCTCAAAAGGCTCGTCGTGTCGTCGCGCTCATCAAGGGCAAGCAGGCCGAGGAGGCCCTGGCCATCCTGAAGTTCGCGCCGCAAGGCGCCAGCGAGCCGATCTACAAGCTCGTGGCATCCGCGATGGCGAACGCACGGGTCACGGCTGACAAGTCGAGCGAGTACCTCGACGAGCAGGACCTGTACGTCAAGAACGCCTTCGTGGACGAGGGGACGACGCTCAAGCGCTTCCAGCCCCGCGCCCAGGGTCGCGCGTTCCAGATCAAGAAGCGCACGAGCCACATCACCGTCGTCCTGTCGACGCCGGAGGATGCCGCGGCCACCCCCGTGCGCACCAACACTTCCCAGAAGGCGAGCAAGTAATGGGACAGAAAGTCAACCCGTACGGCTTCCGCCTCGGCATCACCACCGACCACGTGTCGCGGTGGTTCTCGGATTCGACCAAGCCCGGTCAGCGTTACGCCGACTACGTCGCCGAGGACATCAGGATCCGCAAGATGCTGCGCTCGAGCCTCGACCGCGCGGGCGTGAGCAACATCGAGATCGAGCGCACCCGTGACCGCGTGCGCGTCGACATCCACACCGCCCGCCCGGGCATCGTGATCGGTCGTCGTGGCGCCGAGGCCGAGCGCATCCGCGCCGACCTCGAGAAGCTCACCGGCAAGCAGATCCAGCTGAACATCCTCGAGGTCAAGAACCCCGAGGCCGATGCTCAGCTGGTCGCCCAGGGCATCGCCGAGCAGCTCAGCGCCCGCGTGGCATTCCGCCGCGCGATGCGCAAGGGCCTGCAGGGCGCGCAGCGCGCCGGCGCCAAGGGCGTCCGCGTGCAGGTGTCGGGCCGTCTCGGCGGCGCCGAGATGAGCCGGTCGGAGTTCTACCGCGAGGGCCGTGTGCCGCTGCACACGCTGCGCGCGAACATCGACTACGGCTTCTACGAGGCCAAGACCACCTTCGGCCGGATCGGCGTGAAGGTCTGGATCTACAAGGGCGACCTCACGAACAAGGAACTCGCGCGCGAGCAGGCGAACCAGCCGGCCCGCGACCGCAACGACCGCCCGCGTCGCGGCCCCCGTGCCGGTGACCGCGTCTCAGAAGGAGCGCCGGCGTAATGCTGATCCCCCGCAAAGTCAAACACCGCAAGCAGCACCACCCGGGGCGGTCCGGTCAGGCGACCGGCGGCACCAAGGTGAGCTTCGGCGAATTCGGCATCCAGGCTCTGACGCCCGCCTACGTGACCAACCGTCAGATCGAGTCCGCTCGTATCGCGATGACGCGTCACATCAAGCGCGGCGGCAAGGTGTGGATCAACATCTACCCCGACCGACCGCTCACCAAGAAGCCCGCCGAGACCCGCATGGGCTCGGGCAAGGGCTCGCCGGAGTGGTGGGTCGCCAACGTCAAGCCGGGTCGCGTCCTGTTCGAGGTCGCCGGCGTGAACGAGCAGCTCGCTCGTGAGGCGCTGACCCGTGCCATCCACAAGCTGCCCCTGAAGGCACGCATCATCAAGCGCGAGGAGGGCGACGCATAATGGCGATCGGCACGAAGGAGCTCGCTCCCGCTGAGCTCGACACATTCGAGGACCAGCGTCTCGTCGAGGAGCTGCGCAAGGCCAAGGAAGAGCTGTTCAACCTGCGCTTCCAGTCGGCCACCGGTCAGCTCGAGAGCCACGGCCGTATCCGTGCGGTCAAGCGCGACATCGCGCGGCTGTACACCGTGATCCGCGAGCGCGAGCTCGGCATCCGCGCCACTCCGGTGGCTGTTCAGACGCCGACGAAGACGAAGAAGACGAAGGCGAAGAAGTCGGCGGATGCCGGCTCCGACGCCGCAGAGGAAGAGACCAAGTGATGGCCACCACCAAGAAGGCCGATGCCGCGACACCCGTCGCCGAGCCCGTCGAGGCGGCCGGCCACGAGAGCTCCGAGCACGACGTCCGAGCCGAGGGCGCGCGCGGTTACCGCAAGGCCCGCTTCGGCTACGTCGTCAGCGACCGCATGGACAAGACGATCGTCGTTGAGGTCGAGGACCGCGTGAAGCACCCGCTCTACGGCAAGGTCATCCGTCGCACCACGAAGGTCAAGGCGCACGACGAGGCCAACACCGCCGGCATCGGCGACCGCGTCCTGATCACCGAGACCCGCCCGCTCAGCGCGACCAAGCGCTGGCGCCTGGTCGAGATCCTCGAGAAGGCCAAGTAATGATCCAGAACGAGTCCCGCCTCAAAGTCGCCGACAACACCGGCGCGAAGGAGCTGCTCACCATCCGTGTGCTCGGCGGCTCCAACCGCCGGTACGCGGGCCTGGGCGACGTGATCGTCGCCACGGTCAAGGACGCGATCCCGGGCGGCAACGTCAAGAAGGGCGACGTCGTCAAGGCGGTCGTCGTCCGCACCGTCAAACAGACCCGTCGTGCCGACGGGTCCTACATCAAGTTCGACGAGAACGCCGCCGTCATCCTGAAGAACGACGGGGAGCCGCGCGGCACCCGCATCTTCGGGCCGGTCGGCCGTGAGCTTCGCGACAAGAAGTTCATGAAGATCGTCTCGCTCGCACCGGAGGTCATCTGATCATGGCGAAGATCAAGAAGGGCGACCTGGTTCAGGTCATCGCCGGCGCCAAGGCCGATCGTGGCGGCGACCGCGGCAAGCAGGGTAAGGTCCTCGAGGTCCTGACCGGGCAGGACCGCGTCATCGTGCAGGGCGTGAACTACGTCACCAAGCACAACCGCGTCGGCCAGACCCAGCGCGGCACCAAGACCGGCGGCATCGAGACCTTCGAAGCCCCCATCCACATCTCCAACGTCGCCCTCGTCGACCCCTCGTCCAAGAAGCCGACCCGCGTCGGCCGCCGCGTCGAGGAGCAGGTCAAGGACGGGGTCAAGCGCACGGTTCGCGTGCGCTACGCGAAGAAGTCAGGCAAGGACCTCTAGACCATGAGCACCGCAACGACTGCCGCGCCGGCTGGCCCCGCGGCCGGAGGCTCGCCTTCGAGCACCGCCCAGCCCCGCCTGAAGCAGAAGTACCGCAGCGAGATCCAGAAGCAGCTGCAGGACGAATTCGGCTACGCCAACGTCATGCAGATCCCCGGTCTCGTGAAAGTCGTCGTCAACACCGGCGTCGGCGAAGCGGCCCGCGACAGCAAGGTGATCGATGGTGCGGTCGACGACCTCACCAAGATCACCGGCCAGAAGCCCGTCGTGACCAAGGCCCGCAAGTCGATCGCGCAGTTCAAGCTGCGCGAGGGTCAGGCGATCGGTGCGCACGTCACGCTTCGCGGCGACCGTGCGTGGGAGTTCATCGACCGTCTCGTGTCGCTCGCGCTGCCGCGCATCCGCGACTTCCGCGGGCTGTCGCCCAAGCAGTTCGACGGCAACGGCAACTACACGTTCGGCCTGCAGGAGCAGTCGGTCTTCCACGAGATCAACCAGGACCGCATCGACCGCGTCCGCGGGTTCGACATCACGATCGTCACGAGCGCGAAGACGGATGCCGAGGGCCGGGCGCTGCTGCGCCTCCTCGGTTTCCCGTTCCGCAGCGACGAAGCCCAGCAGTAACCACCACCACAGGTCGGTCGCCGTGTAACGGCGCTCGAAACCTGGTGAACGAAGGAATCAACCCCATGACCATGACAGATCCGGTCGCAGACATGCTGACCCGACTGCGCAACGCGAACTCGGCGCACCACGATTCGGTGTCGCTGCCCAGCTCGAAGCTCAAGACGCACATCGCGGACATCCTCAAGCAGGAGGGCTACATCGCGAGTTGGTCCGTCGAGCAGGCCCGCGTCGGGCAGACCCTCACGCTCGAGCTGAAGTACGGCCCGAACCGCGAGCGGTCGATCGCCGGCATCAAGCGCGTCTCCAAGCCCGGCCTGCGCGTGTACGCGAAGTCGAGCGAGATCCCCAAGGTGCTCGGCGGACTCGGCGTCGCCATCCTGTCCACCTCCTCCGGTCTGCTCACGGACCGGCAGGCCGAGTCGAAGGGCGTGGGTGGGGAAGTCCTCGCCTACGTGTGGTGATCGACGATGTCTCGAATCGGACGTCTTCCCATCGACATCCCCACCGGCGTGACCGTCTCGGTCGCCGGGCAGGATGTGCAGGTGTCAGGACCCAAGGGTGAGCTGGCGCTCACCGTCGCTCGACCCATCGAGGTCGCCGTCGAGGAGGGTCAGGTGCTGGTCACCCGTCCCGACGACGAGCGCGTGTCGCGGTCGCTGCACGGCCTGACGCGCACCCTCATCAACAACAACATCATCGGTGTGACTCAGGGCTACACGAAGGGCCTCGAGGTCGTCGGCACCGGTTACCGCGTCGCGCAGCGCGGCTCGTCGGTCGAGTTCGCGCTCGGCTTCTCCCACCCCGTGCTGGTCGAGCCGCCCGTCGGCATCACCTTCACGGTCGAGGGCAACAACCGGGTGACCGTGAGCGGCATCGACAAGCAGGCCGTCGGCGAGGCGGCCGCGAACATCCGCAAGATCCGCAAGCCCGAGCCCTACAAGGGCAAGGGCGTGCGGTACGCCGGCGAGGTCGTCCGGCGCAAGGCCGGAAAGAGTGGTAAGTGATCATGGCCGTCTCATCCAAGTCCGACGCCCGAGCGCGTCGACACGCCCGCCTTCGCAAGAAGGTCGTGGGCACACCGGTGCGTCCGCGCCTGGTCGTGACCCGTTCGTCGCGGCACGTGTTCGTGCAGCTGGTCGATGACAGCCGCGGCTACACCGTGGCATCCGCGTCGACGCTGGAAGCGGATCTGCGCGGCCTCGACGCCGACAAGACCGCCAAGGCGCGCAAGGTCGGCGAGCTGGTCGCCGAGCGCGCGAAGGCCGCCGGCGTCTCCGACGTCGTGTTCGACCGCGGCGGAAACCGCTACGCGGGCCGCATCGCGGCGATCGCCGAAGGCGCCCGCGAAGGGGGACTGAACCTGTGAGTGACATCATCAAGGAGACCGACGTGACCGATACCGCGCAGCCCGCGGCCGAGGCGCAGCCCGCCACCGAGGCGCAGCCCGAGCGCGAGCCCCGCCGCGGCGGTCGCGAGCGCAACCCCAACCGCGACCGCGGCTCGCGCGATCGCAACGAGAGCCAGTTCCTCGAGCGCGTCGTGACGATCAACCGCGTCTCGAAGGTCGTCAAGGGCGGCCGCCGCTTCAGCTTCACGGCTCTGGTGGTCGTCGGCGACGGCAACGGCCTGGTGGGCGTCGGCTACGGCAAGGCCCGCGAGGTGCCGCTGGCGATCTCGAAGGGCGTCGAGGATGCCAAGCGCAACTTCTTCCGCGTGCCGCGCGCCGGGTCCACCATCCCGCACCCCGTACAGGGTGAGGCGGCAGCCGGTGTGGTGCTGCTTCGTCCGGCCGGCCCGGGTACCGGTGTGATCGCCGGCGGCCCGGTGCGTGCCGTGCTCGAGTGCGCCGGCATCCACGATGTGCTGTCGAAGTCGCTGGGCTCGTCGAACACGATCAACATCGTTCACGCGACCGTCGAGGCTCTCAAACAGCTCGAGGAGCCGCGCGCCGTTGCGGCCCGCCGCGGGCTCGAGTTCGATCAGGTCGCTCCGGCGCGTCTGATCCGCGCCGAGGCCGAGCAGATCGCCGCCTCGCGCGAACAGAAGGTAGGTGCCTGATGGCCACGCGCCTCAAGGTGACCCAGGTCAAGTCCAAGGTGAGCGAGAAGCAGAACCAGCGCGACACGCTGCGAAGCCTCGGTCTGAAGCGGATCGGCGATTGCGTCGTCCGCCCCGACGACCCGCAGACGCGCGGGTACGTCAAGACCGTCGCCCACCTCGTGAAGGTTGAGGAGATCGACTGATGGCAGACAAGTCCGAGAAGGCTCCCGCCGCCAAGAAGGCCGACCGGCCCGCAACGGCGAAGAAGCAGGATGCTTCGTCCAAGCCCGCAGCGTCGGCCGAGTCGCGCGCGGCCGCGGCATCGCGCCCGGGCGTGCTCAAGGTCCATCACCTGCGCCCGGTGCCCGGCGCCAACACGCCCAAGACCCGCGTCGGCCGAGGCGAAGGCTCCAAGGGCAAGACCGCCGGTCGTGGCACCAAGGGCACGAAGGCCCGGTATCAGGTGCGTCCCGGATTCCAGGGTGGCCAGCTGCCGCTGCACATGCGTGCGCCGAAGCTGCGCGGGTTCAAGAACCCGTTCCGCGTGGAGTACCAGGTCGTGAACCTCGAGAAGCTCGCCGAGCTGTACCCGAAGGGCGGCGACGTCACCGTCAGCGACCTGGTCGCCAAGGGTGCGGTGCGCAAGAACGAGAAGGTCAAGGTGCTCGGCACCGGCGACATCGCGGTCAAACTCACCGTGGCCGTCGACAAGGTGTCCGGCTCGGCTCAGCAGAAGATCGTGGCGGCCGGGGGCAGCATCTCGCAGTGACCGGATGCGGGGCCGGAGGAACTCCTCCGGCCCCGCTGACGTCCCGGCCGGGGACGCTCGCAGCATGCATGCGGACCCGCTGCGTTACCCTGGATGTCTGTGCACCGACGTGTGCCGGAACCCGTTCTGGAGGAATCCACTTGTTCAGCGCCATTGCGCGGGTATTCCGCACGCCTGACCTGAGGCGAAAGATCGCCTTCACGCTGGCGATCATCGCCATCTACCGGTTCGGCGCCCACATCCCAACGCCGTTCGTCGACTTCTCGAACGTGCAGCAGTGCCTCGCCGACAGTGGCGGCACGCAGGGCCTGCTGTCGCTGGTGAACCTCTTCTCCGGCGGCGCCCTGCTGCACCTGTCGATCTTCGCGCTCGGCGTCATGCCGTACATCACCGCGACGATCATCGTGCAGCTGCTGCGCGTGGTCATCCCGCACTTCGAGACCCTCTACAAGGAGGGCCAGGCGGGCCAGAGCCGGCTGACGCAGTACACCCGCTACCTCACGATCGCGCTCGCGCTGCTGCAGTCGACGACCCTCGTCACGGTGGCCCGCAGCGGGCAGCTGTTCGGGGGCACGAGCTCTGCCGCGTCGTGCCAGCAGCTGCTGACCAACGACGCGTGGTGGGCGCAGCTGCTGATGATCATCACGATGACCGCCGGCACCGGCCTCATCATGTGGTTCGCCGAGCTGGTGACAGAGAAGGGCATCGGCAACGGCATGTCGATCCTGATCTTCACGTCGATCGCGGCATCCTTCCCGGCCGCCATGTGGGCGATCTGGCAGTCGCGCGGCTTCGAGGTGTTCCTCCTCGTCATCGCGGTGGGCATCGTCATCGTGGCGCTCGTCGTCTTCGTCGAACAGTCGCAGCGTCGCATCCCGGTGCAGTACGCCAAGAGGATGGTCGGCCGGCGCACGTACGGCGGCACCAACACGTACATCCCGATCAAGGTCAACATGGCCGGCGTCGTACCGGTGATCTTCGCGTCGTCGCTGCTGTACATCCCCGCGTTGATCGCGCAGTTCAATCAGCCGCAGGCCGGACAGGAGCCGCAGCTGTGGGTGGTGTGGATCACCAACTACCTCACGCGCGGCGATCACCCGCTGTACTGGGCGCTGTACTTCCTGCTCATCGTCGGGTTCACCTACTTCTACGTCGCGATCACCTTCAA
>CAXTES010000112.1:0-10049 GCA_964243215.1 uncultured Microbacterium sp.
GCCACGGGCCAGGCGATCGGGGGTGTGGCCCCGACGGGTCACCCCGGGCCGCTGCCGACGATCGTGGACGAGGCGCTGACCGCCTACCCGCAGATCTGGGCGGCCGGGGGGACACCGCACACCGTCTTCCCGCTCACCTTCGACGAGCTGGTCCGGCTCACCGGCGGCACGGTCGCGAAGGTCGACTGAGCCCGGCGGGTCCCGCGACGCGAGAATGGCCTGGTGAGCACGCTGCCGGCCGACCCGCCGAGGCGACCGGTGACCGTGGTGGGCGCCGGCATCTCGGGGACCGCGTGCGCGAGTGCGTTGCGCGATCAGGACGTGCCGGTGCGCGTCCTCGACCGCGGACATCGACCCGGCGGACGCATGGCGACCCGCACCGTCGCGGGCCGCGTCGTCGACATCGGCGCCGCGTACTTCACAGCGCCGCCCGACCAGCCCGGCTTCCGCACGGTCGTCGACGGCTGGTTGGCTTCGGGACGCGCGCGGCCGTGGACCGACACCTTCGCGGTCGCGGATGATGACGGCATCCGGGACCGGACCTCCGGACCGATGCGGTACGCCGCCGCGACCGGCCTGCGGAGTCTCGTCGCCGATCTGGCGGAGGGCCTGGACACGGTGTACGAGCAGAATGTCGCGGCCGCCGGGCGCCGCCTCGTCGACGGCGAACCGGTGGACGAGACGGTGCTGGCGATGCCCGACCCGCAGGCTCGTCGCATCCTCGCCCGAGATGAACCGGTGGGCGCCCACCTCGACGAGATCCCGTGGGAGCCGATCATAGCCGTCGTGCTCGAGTGGGATGCGCGGCGGTGGGCCGCCGACCTGCACGGTGTGTTCGTGAACGACAGCGACGACATCGGCTTCATCGCGGACGACGGCGACCGGCGGGGGGATGCCGCTCCCGTGCTGGTCGCGCACACCACACCGCGGCTCGCGAGCGCTCACCTGGAGGACCCGGACGGAGCCGTCCCCGCCGCGATAGGAGCGGTTCGACGGGTGCTCGGCATCCGAGACGATCCGCGCGTCGCGATCGCGCACCGCTGGACGTTCGCCCGGCCGTCCCGCGCCCGCGAGACACCGTTCGCGTGGGCGAACGGTGTCGGTGTCTGCGGGGACGGCTGGGGCGGGAAGCCGTCGATCACCACCGCGTGGGCATCCGGCGACGCGTTGGGGCGGGCGATCGCGGCCGAGCGGACCTGAACGCGACGGAGCGCCGGGACGGCTCGGCGCGTCACCCCCGGGTCAGCAGCAGCCCCTCGCCCACTCCGTAGGGCACCTCGCGCGGCGGCGCGGGCTCGAGTCCGAGCGCGACCTGCATGGCGGTGATCGCCGCCGCCGCCGCCCATGCCTGCGGCCGGCACGCGGCCGGGTAGGGGACAGGTCGGGAGGTCTCGCTCGCGGGGTCGCCGGAGTGCAGCTCCGGCATCCGGAACTCGAACCCCTCCGCGGCGGCCAGCAGGCCTCGGATGACGATGTCGGCTTCGCGTCGCAGACCGGCCCGGGCCATGCCGTGCGCGATGATCGCGGTGTCGTGCGTCCACACGCTGCCGCCGTGGTAGCTCAGCGGCCAGTACCCGGTGGCGCGCGTCGACATCGTGCGCACCCCGTACCCCGAGAGCATCGACGGTCCGACGAGCAGGCGCGCCACCTCCGACTCCTCGTGCGGGTCGAGGATGCCGGTGCCCAGCAGATGCCCGATGTTGCTGGTGAGGGTGTCGACCGGGCGTTTGCGGGCATCCAGCGCTACCGCCGGATACCGGCCCTCGGGCGTGGACACCCAGTAGGCGGCGGCGAAGCGGGACTTCAGCCGGGCCGCCCACACGCGCAGGTCGTCGGCGCCCGACTCGCCGAGGCCGTCGAGCAGGCCGGCCCCGGACAGCGCGGCCTCGTACGCGTAGCCCTGCACCTCGCACAGCGCGATCGGACCTTCGGCGAGGGTGCCGTCGCGCCACTGGATGGAGTCTCCGGAGTCCTTCCAGCCCTGGTTGGCCAGCCCGTGCCCGGTGGTGTCGATGTAGTCGATGAACCCGTCGCCGTCGCTGTCGCCGTGGTGGACCATCCAGTCCAGCGCGGCCCGCAGCGCCGGCAGCAGCGCACGAACCTCGGGCTCGGGCATCCCCCACGCCCGCGCGTCGGCGAGGAGGCAGATCCACAGGGCTGTCGCATCCACGGTTCCGTAGTAGACCGGCGGCAGCACGATGCCCTCCTCGGGGATCTCGAACGGCCCCGCTCGCAGCTCGTGCAGGATCTTCCCGGGCTGCTCGGCGGTGTCGGCCTCGGAGCTGTCGCCCTGCAGCCGGGCGAGCACGCGCAAGGTGGTGGCGGCGATCCGCCGGTCGACCGGGAGCGCGAGCCGCGCCGCCCACAGCGAGTCCCGGCCGAAGAGGGTGAAGAACCAGGGTGCCCCCGCGGCGAAGAACTCCTCGTCGGGGTGGTCCGCCAGCGCCAGCCGCAGGGCGTCCAGGTCGGCGAGCGACCGGTCGAGCCACCGCGCGAGTCGCGGATCGCCGCCCTCGAGCCGGACGTTCCAGCCGGTCGGTCGTGTCACGGCACGCACGACCATCTCGGGATCGTCCATCCGCACCCGCCAGGTCACGTCGGTGCGACCTCCCGCCGGAACCACGATCGGCCATTCCAGGGTGATCTCGTCGCCGTCGAGGGTCACGGTCGCACCGGACGCCGTGATCGTCGACGACAGCGAATCGGAGTCCACCCGGGCATGGGCACTGCCGTCGGCCACGCCGGCTGAGGCATCCGTGGCTCGTTTGAGAGGCGCACCCGTCTTCACCTCCGCCATCGGCGCGAACTCGGATGCCAGCCGCACGCGCAGCGCGGTGCGCACCTCGAAGGTCACCCCCGACACCACCGAGAGTGTCTCGCTCACCTCGCCGTCCGCGACCGTGCGCTCACGCAGCAGGCGCACCTTCGGATCGGGATGCCGGCTGTCGATCGCCCGCATCAAGCCGCCGAACACGATCCGCGAAGCGCCGTCCGGCGACGCCGATATCCACTCCGGATGCATCCCGTCGTAGGTCATCTCGATCTCGCGGATGAAACGCGTGTCGCCGTGGTAGACGCCGTCGATCGCACCGCCGCCGAGGTCCCCGCCGCGACCGGACCACACCTGGGTGGGGGCGCGCAACACGACGATCGCGTCGCTGAACAGCGGCTGGAACCCGTGCGCGGCGGCGGATTCCGTCATCCCTTCTCCGCTCCCTCGGTGGTGTTCATGATGCGCTTCTGGAAGATGAAGAAGAGCACCGCCACCGGGATCGTCATGATCGCCGCCGCCGCCAGCTTCAGCGGGTACTGCGTGCCCTGACTGAGCTGCCCGGATGCCAGCGACGCTACGCCCTTCGTCAGCGTCGTGAGGCTCGGGCTCGAGGTGGAGACGATGAAGTGACTCAGTTCGTTCCACGACCCCTGGAACGACAGGATGATGATCGTGATCAGGGCGGGCCGCGCCATCGGCAGCACGATGGACCAGAACACCCGGAACGTGCCCGCCCCGTCAATGCGCGCCTGCTCCTCGACGGACACGGGTATCGACTCGAAGAAGTTCTTCATGATGAACACGCCGGCGGCATCGGCCAGCAGCGGGATGATCATGCCCGCGTACGAGTTGTAGATGCCGATCTGGTTAAGCACGAGGAACTTGGGGATCAGCAGCACCACTCCCGGCACCGCCATGACCGCCACGATGGCCGCGAAGATGAGCCCGCGCCCCCGGAAGTTCAGCCGTGCGAGCGCGTAGCCGGCGAGCGACACGAAGAACACCCGACCGATGGTCACCACGATCGTGACGACCGTCGAGTTGGCGAACCACAGCGGGAAGTCGCTGTTGGCGAAGAGTTTCTCGTAGGCGGCGAAGGTGATGGTCTGCGGAATCAGCGAGATGGGGTTGTTCGCCGCCTCCTGGTCGCTCTTGAAGCTCGTCGCCACCTGCACCAGGAACGGGTAGATGTAGATGACGGCCAGCAGGATCAGCACGCCGTAGAGCACGATCTGACCGACGAGACCTCCCGATCGGCGTCCCGGGTGCCTCACGGCGGGACGATCGATGGGCGGCTCAGCCAGTGTCTCGGCGCGCGCGATGGCCGTGCCGGTGCCGCCGGTCGGTCCGATGCCGGTATCGGTCATGACCGTGCTCCCTTCGGCTGATACGCGCGGATGCGACGCTTGGACACCGCGCGGTCGCGCAGCACCCAGCGCTGCAGCAGCGTGAAGGCGATGATGATGGCGAACAGGATGAACGCGATCGCCGCGCCGTTGCCCCACTGCTGGTTCTGGAACGCGGTCTGATACGACAGGAACGCGGGGGTGAGCGTGGTCTTGCCGGGTGCGCCCTGGGTGCCGGTGTAGATCTGGTCGAACACCTGCCAGCATCCGATCAGTCCCAGTGTCAGCACGGTGAACAGCGTCGGGCGCAGCTGCGGCAGCGTGATGTACCAGAACCGCTGCCATCCGCTCGCGCCGTCCATCATCCCGGCCTCACCCAGTTCGGCTCCGACGTTCTGCAGCGCCGCGACGAACAGCAGCATGAACGTGCCGCTCGTGGTGAAGATCGCCATGATGATGAACACCGTCATCGCCACCGACGGCCCTGCCAGCCAGTCCCACCACGTGATGCCGAGGAAGCCGCTGCCGGTCAGCCAGTCCGGCCCCTGCGACACACCCACGGTGCTCAGGCCGAGCTGCACGAGCCCGCGCGGGTCGTTGAGCCAGTTCGGTCCGTTCACCCCGATCGACGAGAGCACGGCGTTGACCGCGCCGGTGGTCGAGAACAGGAACAGGAACAGCACGGTGATCGCCACCGAGCTGGTCACGGACGGGAAGTAGAACGCGGTGCGGAAGAAGCCGCGGCCGCGAAGCACCGCTCGGCTGACGAGCACGGCGAGGAACAGCGACAGAATCGTCTGCAGCGGAACGACCAGCACCACGTACCACGCGTTGTTGCGCAGCGCCGTACCGAAGTCCCGTGTCGCCAGGCCGCTTCCGGTCGTGATGTCGGCGTAGTTCTGGAGGCCGACGAAGCTGACGTTGCTCGACAGCGGGCTGCCACGCCCCGACCAGTTCGAGAAGCTGACCCACAGCGCCATGAGCACCGGTATCAGCAGGAACACGCCGAGGATGAGGATGACGGGCAGGGTGAAGATCCAGCCCGCCACCCCCTCCCTGCCGCGGATGCCGGAACGGGATCTGCGGCGGGGAGGGGTGGTCACCGGCGCGGGCGCCGATGACGTCGTCGTGACGGTGGCGGTCATGTCGCTATTGGACGATCGCCTGGAGGTTCTGCTGAACCGTCTTGAGGATCGCCGTCGGATCGCCGGTCTTGAGCGACCCCAACTGCGAGTTGAAGTCGGCGATGACATCGGCCGATCCCGCGGCCGTGGGCACGCCCTGGGCGTAGTCGGACCCGTCCAGGAACGCCGCGAGAGTGGGGTTCTGGGTGCGCCACTCCTCCGCCGCAGACTGCACGGACGGCATCGGACCGAACTCCTTCGAGAACGTCAACTGCTGGTCCGAGCTGGTGAGGTACTGGATGAGGTCCAGCGCCGCCTTCTGGTTCTTGCTGTCGGCGGCCATCCCCCAGCAGTTGGTGAACTGCAAGGTGCCCTTGCCCTTAGGTCCTGCCGGCAGCTCCGCGACGACGTACTTGATGCCGGGGTAGTCCGCCGTCAGCGCACCGGTGATCCAGTTGCCCTCGATGGTCATCGCGCCCAGGCCCTTGCCGAACGCCTCGCCGCCCCAACCCGCTCCGACATCCTTCGCGTAGGCGAACGAACCGGCGTTCAGCTGCTCCTTGACGTAGTTGAGCGCGTCGACGTTCGCCTGGTCGTCAGCGGTCGCCGTGGTGCCGTCGGCCGACACGAGTCCGCCGCCCGCCTGCGCCATGAACGCGCCGATCCGCGCGTACTCGCCGCCGAACACCAGACCCTTCGTCGTGCCGGTGGTCAGCTTCGCCGCGACGGCGGACAGCTGGTCCCACGTGGTGGGGATGTCCGCGTCGGTCAGGCCCGCCGCTGCCCACAGGTCGGTGTTGATGATCAACTGCAGCGTCGAGAAGTCCTTCGGTGCGCAGTAGAACTGGTTGTCGAAGGTGAAGTTCTGCACCAGCGACGGGTAGAAGTCGTCCTTGTTGCTGAGCTGGTCGCCGTACGCCTTGAGCGATCCGTTGCCGGCGTAGCCGGCGAGCGCGTCGGTGGACAGGTAGAACACGTCCGGGGGAGACCCGGCCGCGAAGCCCTGCGAAAGCTGCTGCGTGAGGTTGGTGGCGTTGACCACGCTGGCCTTGGTGCCGGACTTGCTCGACCACGCGGCGACCGCGTCGTTGACGGCCTTCGTCTCGGCGTCGCCGCTGGATCCGATCAGAACGGTCAGCGGATCGCTGGACGACGTCAGGTCACCCGAGGATGCGCCGCCGCTGCCGCCGGCGTCGCTGAACCCCGAACCGCCGCAGCCGGTCAGGATCAGTGCGCTCGCGACCACGAGCGCCCCCGCGCCCGCGGATGCACGAATGGTGTGCCGTGTCATAACTTCCTCTCCTTTGACGAAAGCCCGTAGGCATCGGTCCAACCGTCGTTTTGAACGATCAAAGTCGGCCGTTGAGAGGAACATAGGGTTCGTGGAGTTGGAGTGTCAACCCGTTGGCGATATCGTGCGGGTAACGATTTGATCGTTCACAGTCCGGGGGAGCGGATGGGCAGAGCTGCCACCGTCGATGACGTCGCGAAGATGGCCGGCGTCTCGCGCCAGACGGTCTCGAACGTGGTGAACAGTCCGCAGATCGTCCGTCCGACCACGCGGGAGCGGGTGGAACGAGCGATCGCCGAGCTGGCGTATCGTCCGCATGCCGCGGCGCGCCGACTGCGAACCCGGCGCAGCAGCACGATCGGCATCCATCTCGATCCGTACACCGGAGGAATCTCCGGCGTGCTGCTGGATCGGTTCGTGCACGCCCTGACCGAGCGGGCCGGCGAGCGCGGGCTGCGGGTGCTCATCTACAGCGCGCGGGACGCCGACGAGGAGATGGCGCGGCTGTCGGACCTCATCGACGGCGGCGAAATCGACGGCGTCGTGGTCACCGGCACGTTCTTCGGCGATCCGCGCACCGGGTGGCTGTCGGGCAGGCAGGTGCCCTTCGTGTCGTTCGGACGACCGTGGGGCGGGACGGATGTGTTCGCGTCGTCGCACTCGTGGGTGGATGTCGACGGCGCGGCGGGCACGCGCGCGGCCACCCGGCACGCGCTGGACACCGCCGGAGCGCGGGTCGGATGGTTCGGCTGGCCGCACGACAGCGGCACCGGGGACGACCGCGAGCGGGGCTGGCGCGAAGCGATGGCCGCGGCGGGCGCGCGAGCCCCGCGCTGGGAGGTGGCCGACGGCGTCGGGCCGGCGCGCAGGGTCCTGGCGGAGGCATTCGCCGGAGCGAACGTCCTGCACGACCTGGACGCGCTGGTGTGCGTCAGCGACTCGCTCGCGGTGGGGGCGCATCTGGCCGCATCCGACGCGGGGCGCCCCGAGCTGCCGGTGATCGGCTTCGACAACACGCCGGTGGCGGAGGCCCTCGGACTCTCGAGCATCGAGCAGTCGCCGGAACTGGTGGCCGCGGGGGCGCTGGACCTGCTGATGGGCCCGACCGGCACGGTGGTTGCGCTACGGGATGAGGCCGAGTCGCCCGCGCACGTGCTCGTCGAGCCCCGCCTCGTGCTGCGCGACCAGACGCACGTGCGCTGACCGGTCAGCCCGGGCCGTAGAGCCGCCGCGACAGCTCGTGTGCGGCCTCGGCCACGCGCTCGGCGTGCAGCGCGGGCGGGCGATCCTGATCGTCCGGCCACGTCACCGCGATCGCCGCGGCGGGCCACCCGGCGTGATCGCGCACCGCGACGCCGACCGAGCGGAACCCCAGCGTCACCTCGCCGTCCTCCACGGCGTAGCCGCGTCGACGCACGTCGCGCAGCAGCTCGCGCAGTTCGCCGGGCCGGCGCGGACCGCGGCCGGTGCGCTCGGTGAAGGCCGTGGCATCCGGATACTGCGCCCGCACCTGCTCCCGAGGCAGTGCGGCGAGCATGGCGCGACCGGTCGCGGTCAGGTGCGCCGGGAGCCGGACGCCCACGTCGGTGACCAGCGCGGGTCGTCGGGGTGCGCGCTCCTGCAGGATGTACAGCACGTCGCGGCCGCTCATCACCGCGAGATGAGCGCTTTCTCCGGTGCGGTCGGCAAGGCCGGCGATGAGGGCTCGGCCCAGGCGCGCGAGCGGCTGCTGCCGGGCGTATCCGCCGCCGAGCTCGAACGCGGCCGACCCGAGCCCCCACCGCCGCTCGCCGGGCACGTGCACCACGAAGCCGTGCCGGCTCATCGCGTGGAGCAGGTGGTAGACCGTGGACCGCGGCAGATCCAGCGCCTCGCCGATCGTGCGCGCGGCGACCGGCCCGCGCTGATGGGCGAGGAACGAGAGCATCCGCAGCGTCTGGTCGGCGGCGGGCACCTGTGGTTTGTCTGGCATCCCAGACTCAGGATGCCACGAACCGCTGCCTCGGCGGGGCCGAGGGAGTGGAATCGGGGTATGACCACCCTGCTCGCCACCTCGCCGGTGCAGATCGGCGCCTCGCCGCTGCGGCCGGAGGATGTCGTCGCCGTGGCGCGCTCGGGCGTTCGGGTCGAACTGGCCGCCGCCGCCCGCCATCGGATCGCCGACAGCCGCGCTCTCATCGAGCGTCTCGCCGACGACCCGCAGCCGCACTACGGCATCTCCACCGGGTTCGGGGCGCTGGCGACCACCTTCATCGCGCCGGAGCGCCGCCGGCAGCTGCAGGCGGGCCTCATCCGGTCCCACGCCGCCGGGACCGGCGCCGAGGTCGAGACCGAGGTCGTGCGCGCACTGCAGCTGCTGCGGCTGCAGACCCTCGCGACCGGCCGCACCGGCGTGCGCCCGGTCGTGGTCGAGACGTACGCCGCGATGCTGAACGCCGGGATCACCCCGATCGTGCGCGAGTACGGATCGCTCGGTTGCTCCGGCGACCTGGCGCCGCTCGCGCACGTGGCGCTCGCGGCGATGGGGGAGGGCGAGGTGCGGGTGCTCGATGCCGCGACCGGCACGGCGACCGCCCCCGTTGCTGCTGCGACGGCGCTGGCCGAGGCATCCATCACCCCGCTCGTACTCGAGGAGAAGGAGGGGCTCGCGCTCATCAACGGCACCGACGGAATGCTCGGGATGCTGCTGCTCGCCCTCGCGGACCTCGACACGCTGCTGGTGACCGCCGATGCCGCCGCGGCGATGTCGGTCGAGAGCCAACTCGGCACCGAGGCCGCGTTCGCCGCGGATCTCATGGCGCTTCGGCCGCAGGCCGGTCAGGCCGCGTCGGCGGCGAACCTGCGCGCCTTCTTGCGCCACTCGCCGATCGTCGCGAGTCACAAGGGACCCGAGTGCACGCGCGTGCAGGATGCGTACTCGCTGCGGTGCAGCCCGCAGGTGCACGGCGCCGCGCGCGACACCGTCGAGCACGCGCGCATGATCGCCTCGCGCGAGCTGGCCGCGGCGATCGACAACCCGGTCGTCACGGTCGACGGGCGCGTGGAGTCCAACGGCAACTTCCACGGCGCGCCGATCGGATACGTGCTCGACTTCCTCGCGATCGCCGTCGCCGACCTGGCATCCATCTCGGAGCGGCGCACCGACCGGGCGCTGGATGTGGCGCGCAGTCACGGCCTGCCGCCGTTCCTCGCCGACGAGGTCGGCGTCGATTCCGGCCTGATGATCGCGCAGTACGCCGCGGCCGGCATCGTGTCCGAGCTCAAGCGCCTCGCGGTGCCGGCATCCGTCGACTCGATCCCGTCGTCGGCGATGCAGGAGGATCACGTCTCGATGGGGTGGGCGGCCGCCCGCAAACTGCGGCGCGGGGTCGACGGGCTCGCCCGGGTGCTCGCGATCGAGGTGCTGACTGCGGCGCGGGCGCTGGACCTGCGGGCTCCGCTGCGGCCCGGCCCGTCGACGGGCGCCGTGCGAGACCTGGTGCGCACCGTGGCCGGTGGACCCGGACCCGACGTCT
>CAXTES010000113.1:0-9991 GCA_964243215.1 uncultured Microbacterium sp.
ACGGCATCCAGAACCTCGGTGACCTCCTGCTCCTGCCGACGGGTGCGCTCGAGGGCGCGCGCGAGCAGACGCGCCTGCTTGTCCAGAAGCGCCCGCTGTGCGGCCGACCGCCGGGCGGTGATGAACGTCGTCGCGGCCACAGCGACGATCGCCAACGGCAGCAGGAACGTCGAATAGAGCACCTCCTGGACCGGATCGAACGCGCTGAGCACGATGAAGAGGATGACGACGGCCCCGGTGCCGCCGATCAGGCCCCAGGCTCCGAAGCTCGCCGCGAGCCACATGGTCGGGAAGATCCACAGCAGCCCGAACCCGACGTCGGGGCCGGACAGGCGCATGATCCCGATGGCCACGATGTCGACGGCCGGGACGACGGCCATCCACGGCAGCGGAACACGGTTCCACGGGATCACGAGGGTGGCGCCGGTGACGACGAAGACGATGAGCACGCCGAAGAAGAACAGACCGACGTCGCCGGGGAAAGTGCCGGACACCACGAGCATTGCCAGCACGAGCACGACTCCCCCGAGCAGCAGCTGGTTCAGTGCCGCGGTGCGTTCGCGGGTGCTGTCGGCGCCACCGCGCGACGCCCGCGAGCGCACGCCGGACCCCCTCGACGCACGTTGAGCCATGTGCAGAACGTTATCGCGGTGCCCGGGAACCGGCGCGAGCCGGTTCGGTCACTGACGCCGAGCCACCGCTTCGCTCCACCAGCGGGAGTAGGCATCCCACGGCGCGACGCCGCCCGCGACGGCCTCGATGTGAGTGCGCAGCGGGCCGGACAGCGCGAACCACTCCGACCGGCCCAGCCGTTCGGCGGCGAACTGCGCGTGGCGATGCTGCTCGAGGCGACGGTCGCCGCGTTCGAGGGCCAGCAGGTCGTCGTGCCAGATCGCAGCGAACCGCTGCCGCGGGTTGGAGCTCGTGCCGATCTTCACGCGGTCTTCGAAACGGAGGTAGTAGACGACGTCCAGGCGCGGCGGCGGCAGCTCGGCGTCGACGACGTCACCGAATCGCCACTCGCAGACGGCGCAAATCCATCCGGACGGATATCGGACGCCGATCCTCGAGCCGCACAGCGTGCACGGCCGGGGCAGCAGGTCGGTGATGCCGTACTCCCGGTTCGCATACTCGGATGCCACGTCGAGATGCCGTTCGCACAGCTGCAGCGGAGCGGCCGGCGGCACCGCGCCCCGGCATCCGTCGACCAGGCAGAGCTGCGTCATCCGGCCCCGGCGACGCCGTCGCGGATGGACCGGTAGCGCGGCTGCCACCCGAGTTCGGTCCGCGCCCGCTCGTTCGAGACGTGCATCGAGAGGCCGTCGTACAGGATCTTCCCGTAGGGAGCCGCGAGTGCCAGCAGCCACAGCGGCGCGACCAGCGGACGCGGTGTGCGGCGGGCCGCTGCGACGGTCTCGACCAGATCGCGGAACGTCGCCGGAGTGTCGTCGACGATGTTGTATGCCGAGCCGGCACGGCCGCGCTCGAGAGCCGCGACGGTCGCGGCGGCCGCGTCCTCGTGGTGCACGAGCGGGATGTCTCCGCCGTGCGCGGTGACGGGCAGGGCGCGCCGCCGCAGCATCTGGGCGACCCGATCGGTGTCTGCGCCGTACAGCAGGCCGTAACGCAGCGCGACGCCGTCGATGCCCGGGATGCCCGTTGCCTGGCGCTCCGCCGACACCATCGCGGCGACCGCCGGGTCGAACGCATCGTGCTGAGGCACCCCGAACGGGTCGTCCTCCGTGAGCACCTGCGGGCCGTGATCGCGGTAGCCGTACCCGAACACGATCGACTGCGTCACGAACCGGCGCGCGCCGGTGACCTGCGCCGCTTCGACCAGATGCGTGCTGCCCTCGGTGCGCAGGCGATTGGTGGCGGCCATGCCGCTGTGGCGCAGCGGCAGCTTCTTCAACGCGGTCAGCTCGTGGATGACGGCGTCGTAGCTGTGCCCGTCCACCGCTCGCAGCAGTTCATCGCGATCGAGCACATCCGCCGACAGCGCCGTGGCACCCAGTTCCCGGATCCGTGCGGCACCCTCGGGTGACCGCCCGATGCCGACGACGTCGTGGCCGGCGGCGATCAACCGAGCCACCAACGGAACCCCGAGGGTGCCGGTCGCACCGGCCAGCAGGACGCGCATGCGCCCTGCCTATCACAGGTGATCCGAGAATGCCGGAAGGGCCGGAGCCCGAAGGTTCCGGCCCTTGCCGGTTGGTGCGGACCGTGCCGATCGGTCAGCGGTTGGACAGCTTCTCGCGCAACGCGGCGAGCGCTTCGTCATCGGCCAGCGTCCCGGCGGAGGCATCCTCATCGGTGTACGACGACGACGCCGATCCCGCATCGAATGCACCCGCGGCGGCATTGTCGGCTTCGAGGGTCTTGGCGACCTGCGCCTTGTGAGCCTCCCAGCGAGCCTGCGCGGCGGCGTACTCCTGCTCCCACTTCTCGCGCTCGGCCTCGAAGCCTTCCTTCCACAGGTTGGTCTCCGGGTCGAAGCCCTCGGGGTACTTGTACTCGCCGTTCTCGTCGTACTCGGTGACCATGCCGTACAGGGCCGGATCGAACTCGGTGCCGTAGGGATCGACGGCCTCGTTGGCCTGCTTCAGCGACAGCGAGATGCGGCGACGCTCCAGGTCGATGTCGATGACCTTGACGAACACCTCCTCGCCGACCGAGACGACCTGCTCGGCGAGCTCGACGTGCTTGCCCGAGAGCTCCGAGATGTGCACGAGGCCCTCGATGCCGTCCGCGACGCGAACGAACGCACCGAACGGGACGAGCTTGGTGACCTTACCCGGCGTGACCTGGCCGATGGCGTGGGTCCGGGCGAAGACCTGCCACGGGTCTTCCTGCGTCGCCTTCAGCGACAGCGACACACGCTCGCGGTCCAGATCGACCTCGAGGATCTCGACGGTGACCTCCTGGCCGACCTCGACGACCTCGGATGCGTGCTCGATGTGCTTCCACGACAGCTCCGAGACGTGCACGAGCCCGTCCACGCCGCCGAGGTCGACGAACGCGCCGAAGTTGACGATCGACGAGACCGTCCCCTTCCGGACCTGGCCCTTGTGCAGGTTGTTCAGGAACGTCGTGCGCGACTCCGACTGCGTCTGCTCGAGCAGAGCGCGACGAGACAGCACCACGTTGTTGCGGTTCTTGTCCAGCTCGAGGATCTTCGCCTCGATCTCCTGACCGAGGTACGGGGTCAGGTCGCGGACCCGGCGCAGCTCGATGAGCGACGCCGGCAGGAAGCCGCGCAGGCCGATGTCGACGATGAGACCGCCCTTGACGACCTCGATGACCGAACCGGTCACGACACCGTCGGTCTCCTTGATCTTCTCCACATCGCCCCAGGCGCGCTCGTACTGCGCACGCTTCTTCGACAGGATGAGACGCCCTTCCTTGTCCTCCTTCTGGAGGACCAGCGCCTCGACGTGGTCGCCGACGTTGACGACCTCGTTGGGGTCGACGTCGTGCTTGATGCTCAGTTCGCGTGAGGGGATGACACCCTCGGTCTTGTATCCGACGTCGACCAGAACCTCATCGCGGTCGATCTTGACGATCGTCCCGTCGATGATGTCGCCGTCGTTGAAGAACTTCAGGGTCTTCTCGACCGCGGCCAGAAAGTCCTCAGCAGAGCCGATGTCGTTGATCGCGACCTGCTTGGTGGCCGGGGCGGTCGTTGCGGTAGTCATGTAGTGGGTTGTCCTCAGGGGTTTGTTTGTCGGGCTCCGGTGCGCGGGCATGGGAATGCCGCGACCGAAGCGGGTGGATTGTGATGCGGATGCCGCGCGCGCATGCCGAAACAGCCACACGCGTGACATTCCACTTTAACAGAACGCCCGCGTCGGCAGAGGTGTTCCCCCGCCCTCTCCTGCACACCCCGCTCGTTTGCAGAGTTGTCCACCGATCAGCGGCCTCCCCGAACTGCGCCGGCGCCTTCCGACGAGACTCCCCACATGACTCCGATCCCGCATCTCGCTCCCCCACCGGTCGTGCGGCGCACCGCCGCATCGCTCGTCCTCGGAACCCTCGGCCTCACCGCCGCGCTCGTAGCCGGCGCGCTGACGTACCTGCCCTGGCTGGCGATGACGACCGGTCTGATGGGCTTCGACGCGGTGCTGCTCGTCGCCCTGGCCGGACCGCTGCTGGTCGGACTCGCCTGCGTCGGTCTCGGTCTCTCGATCGCGGCGATGATCGCGTCGGCGGTCTCCCGCTTCGCAGTCGGGCGCGGCCTGGGCATCGCGGGCGTCGCGGTGTCGGTCTGCTACGGATTCCTGCTTCAGCCCAGCCACATGGACTCGGTGGTTCTGGCGTTCTGGGTGTACCGGTGACCGCACAATGAGTCATGACCCGCGACTGGACGCCCCTCGCCCTCGCCTATCTCGTGCTGGCCGTGTCGGGGCTCGTCGGAACGTGGACGTACAACATCTTCGCGATCGTGCAGATGCGCGACTTCATCGCCGATCTGGTCTCGAGTGGGCCGGCGGTGTCATCCATCACGACCGACCTGCTCATCGTGGCCGTCGCCGGCTGCGTGCTCATCGTCGTCGAGGGTCGGCGGCTCGGGATGCGCCTGTGGTGGCTGTACATCGTGCTCGCCGGTCTCACGGCGTTCGCGTTCACGTTCCCGCTGTTCCTGTCGATGCGGGAACGCCGCATGACGGCGCTGGCGCGGGCGGCCGGCTGACCAGCAACCGCTGCGCACCGCGGCCATCCGTGCCGCTGCTGTCAAGCCCGCGACAACGTCGGTCTCCCCTGCGAGCATCGGCTGCGATTCGGAACGAAGGAGCGTGGACATGGCCGCATCCGAAGGCTTCTCGAAGGGCGATCGGGTCAGCTGGGGCACCTCGCAGGGTCGCACACAGGGCACGGTGCAGCAGACGAAGACCAGCGACTTCGAGTTCGACGGGCAGAAGTTCACCGCGTCGAACGACGAGCCGGCCTACATCGTGAAATCCGAGAAGACAGGCGCCGAAGCGGCCCACAAGGGCTCGGCGCTGCGCAAGCTCAAGAAGAGCTGACGCGGCTCACCAACCCAGGCTTCCCTCGGCGCCCTTGAACGGTCCTGCCACGTTCGAGGTGATCCAGCCGCCGTAGAAACCTCCCGGCTGCGGCTGCACGACCTCTCCGTCGACGCTGGCTCGATCCATGGGCGCGGCGTACAGCGCGACCCGGCCTGCGAGCGATTCGTAGCCTCGCGAGGGCGTCGGATACGTCCACGCCGACCGCGCCGCGAGCTTTCCTCCGCCGTGCACGTCGTAGTACGCCGCCATGCCCTTGAACTCGCAGAAGGACGAGCCTGTCGTCGGCACGAGCGCTCCACTCGCGAACGCGGACACCGGTAGGTAGTAGACGGGCGGATGACTGGTCTCCAGCACGCGCACCACGTCGGCGGTGTCCACGATCCGCTCGCCGCCGAAGTCGATCGCCACCCGCTGGTCGACGTGTTCGATCCGGGGCGGTCGGGGATAGTCCCACACCGATTCCTGGCCGGGTCCGATGACATCGGGGGTGGGGCGTCGCATCCGTCCAGGTTAAGCGGACGAGCAGCGACGGGATCCGGTCAGCCCGAGACGTCCACCGTGAAGGTCAGGTTCTGGATGCCGCCGTTCGTGTTCGACATCGTCACCTTGGTCGAGCCGGCCGCCAGTGCGGTGACGCCCGGGTTGAAGGTCGCCCCGCCGCTGGTACGTCCCGCGACGAACTCGGCGACTGCCGGATCGTCGACCTTGCCGCTGTAGCTGTCGACTGCCAGGTCCCCGGTGTCGATGTCGAGGGCCTGCCCCACGCTCAACCGGACGGTCGCGCCCTGCAGCTCGTTCACGTTCTTCACGACGGGCTCCATCACCGAGGAGGCCGATGACGCGGGCGCCGCCGGCGTCTGACTGCATCCGCTCAGTCCCACCGCGAGCATCGCCGCGAGAAGCGCCCCGAGGACTCTCACTGTTTTCACGCGGTCAGTATGACAGTGCGGGATGCCGCGCCACAGCCCGCTTTCATGCGTTCAAGGCGGGCGAGCCGGGTCGAGACAGCGTCAGAATCGCCTGCTCCACTCGCGGATGCAGTCGCAGCTGATCTTCGAGTGCATTCAGCCGCACCGCGATCGTGTGCTCGGGCGCATCTCCTTCCAGATCGACCGCTGCCACCAGAAGAACCCGCTCCGGTCCGACGTACTCGATGTGCAGATAGGTGACCCGGGTGATCTCGGCGTGCGCCAGCAGCGTCCCGAGCGCGGCCCGGCGGATCCTCGGATCCACGGCCACTCCGACCAGGAACCGCCGGTTCTGCTGGATCAGCACGATGGCCACGATGGCGAGCAGCACTCCGACGAGGATCGAGCCGATCGCATCGGGCACGGCCGATTCGGTGATCTGGTGAAGCAGGATGCCCACGAACGCGATGACCAGACCGATCAAGGCTGCGGCATCCTCGAAGAACACCGCTCGCAGCGTCGGATCCGACGTTGCCACCACGTACCCGAGCACCTCGTCGTCGGTGCGCGCGGCCTGACCGCGTGCCTGTCGGAACGCCCGCACGAACGAAACGCCCTCGAGCACGAATGCCACGCCGAGCACGATGTACGAGATCGCGTAGTTCTGCGCGGGCTCGGGCGCGATCAGTTCCTGCACGCCGTGCATGACCGACACCACCGCACCGACGGCGAACAGACCGAAGGCCGCGAGCAGCGACCAGACGTACGCCTCCCGGCCGTAGCCGAGCGGATGCCGCTCATCCGCCGATCTGATCGACCGGCGCCCCGCGATGTAGAGGAACACCTCGTTGCCGGTGTCCGCCCACGAGTGCGCCGCCTCCGCCACCATCGAAGCCGCGCCGGTCAAGACTGCTGCGATCGTCTTCGCGACGGCGATCAACGCGTTCGCTGCGAAGGCGATCAGCACCGTGACGACCGACTCCGGTCGGGTCTGCGTCGCCTCAGCGGCCGGAGTCGACGACGTCATGGCGTCATCCTGCCACCGGCGAAAGACACCTGCCCGCTGACCGCGGCCTGCTGGTTGACTGGACGTCATGACCGAGGCCGCGATGTTCCCGCTCGGCTCCGTACTGTTCCCGCATATGCCGCTGTCGTTGCGGGTGTTCGAAGAGCGTTACCTCGTGATGCTCGCGCATGTCTTGGACAGCGCCGAGCGCGAGTTCGGCGTCGTGCTCATCGAGCGGGGCCAGGAGGTCGGCGGCGGCGACCAGCGCTTCGCGGTGGGCACGATGGCGCGGGTCGCCCGCGTCACCGCCGGCGACGACGAGATCCGGCTGATCGCGCACGGCGGACGGCGCGTGCAGATCCTGCGATGGCTCGAGGACGACCCGCATCCGCGCGCGGTCGTCCGCGACCTTCCCGACCTGGAGTGGGACGACGGGCTCGACGGCCTCCGTGCGAACGCGGAGCGCGCGGTGCGGCGCGTGCTTGCGCGCGCGGCGGAGTACTCCGAACCGCAGTGGGATCCCGACATCGGTCTGTCCGAGGACCCGGTCGCCGCCTCATGGCAGCTCGCCGCCATCGCGCCGCTCGGTCCCCTCGATCAAGTGACGCTGCTGCGCTCGGGGACCTGCCGCGAGCTGCTGATGAATCTGCACGATCTCACGCTCGCGGCCGAGCCGCTGCTGACGGCGCCCGACTCCGACGACGACTTCGACGCCGAGATGGAGCGATTCCTCGACGAGCCGAAGAAAGCCGAACCAGGCCCCGCCGAAGAAGAACCCGGCGAGCAGTCGTACGACGATCCCGACGAGGAGCGCTGAACCTCAGCCGTTGATGGAGTCGCGCGCGTTGTACACCACGGCATCCGACTCGCCGTAGGCGCGGAACACGCCGACCGCCTCGTCGCGAAGAACACCGACGGTGACGGCGATGCCGCGCTGCTCGAACTGATCGGCCCAGTCGGCGACCATCGGGCCCTCGTCGAACCCGGTCAGTTCCTCGAGTGCGTCGTCCTCGCCGGCGACGACGAGTGAACGGATGCCGCTCCACATCGTCGCTCCGTAGCACATCACGCACGGCCGCCAGTTGACGACGAGCTCCAGGTGCGCCCCGTCGGCGCCGAGGTCCCACCGGCCCAGAGCGCGCTGCGCGAGGCTGAGCGCCATCACCTCGGCGTGCATCGCGGACACACCCGAGCTGAGCACGACGTTCACTCCCACAGCGACGAGCTCTCCGTTGGCAGTGTCGACCACGATCGCCGCGAACGGCCCACCGTTGCCCGCGCGCCAGTTGCGGTCGGCGAGATCGTTGGCAAGGCGCATGCAGTCGTCGCGCGTCGCGAGGTGGGTCGGCAGTCCCGGGAGGTCGGTGAGGAGCCAGGACGGCAGGGTTGCGGAGAAGTCGGAGGCGATCGTCACAGCCTCATTGTGCCCACCCCGTGTTGCGGGCACGTGACGTCGTGCGGGGCGCAGCCGGCGCCTGCGGGCCACCTCTACCGTTGTGCCATGAGCATGACCGCTGCCATCCGAGCATCGAAGAGGACGCCGTTCCTTCAGGTCGCCAAGTCCGCTATCGCTGCCGTGGCGACGTGGCTGCTCGCGACCTGGCTCGTGCCGGGTCCACTGCCGGTGTTCGGCGCCATCGCCGCGCTGCTCGTGGTGCAGCCGAGCCTGAACCAGTCGTTCGGCAAGGCCGTGGAGCGCAGCGTCGGAGTCGTCACCGGTGTACTCGTGGCGTCGGCGCTCGGCATCCTGCTCGGCAACGGCACGGCGGTGATCCTGGCCGCGATCGTCGCCGCGCTGATACTCGCGTGGCTGCTGCGGATGACTCCGGGCGCGGCGAACCAGGTCGCCGTGAGCGCACTCCTCGTGCTCGCACTCGGAACGGCCACACCCAATTACGCGCTCAATCGCGTGCTCGAGACACTGCTCGGAGCCGCGATCGGATTCCTCGTGAACGTGCTGATCGTGCCACCGCTGTCGATCGCCCCGGCGCATCGAGCGGTCGATGAGCTCAGCGACGCGCTGGCACAGGGACTCGATCGTCTGGCGGACGCGCTCACGACGACGCAGACCGCCGCGCAACTCGATGACCTGCTGCACCGTGCCCGCGGCATCCGGTCGGTGCGCGACGCCGCCGAAGCCGCGATTCAGAACGCGACCGAGTCGCTCATGCTCAACCCCCGGGCAGGCCGGCATCGCGCCGAACTCGACGCTCTGCGCGCGGCGGTCGATCGGTTCTCCCCGATCGTCACGCAGCTGGGCGGGATGACCCGCGCGCTCCAGGAACGATACGAGCCGGCGCTGGACTCCGAGCCGACCGTCCGCGCGATCGCCGATCAGCTGCACCGCGCGGCGCACGACGTGCGCCGCTCAGCTCAACGCGTCGGCTCTCCCGAGGCGCTCGTGCGCGAGCCGGAACCGCCCGCGCTGACGACTCCGCTGTCGGTTGTCGCGCCGTCGTCGGACCATTGGATCCTGGTCGGGTCGATGCTGATCGACCTGCTCCGCATCCACAACGCCCTCGCGGAGGTCGACTGAGCCTGCCGTCTCGACCTCTCCTGCACAGGGACGTGGTTGTGGAGAACGGAAGCAGGGCTTCGGGCGGACTGGGTACGGTGATCGGATGAAGTTCCGCCTGGCGTCCGCGCTCGCCGCCACCGCCTTGGCGGCCGCGCTGGCAACGGGGTGCACGCCGAGCACTTCTCCCACGCCGTCCCCTACTCCGAGCTTCTCGACGGAGGCCGAGGCGTTCGCCGCGGCGGAGGCCACCTACAGGGCTTATGTGGATGCAGTAAATGCCCGCAGAGCTGATCCACAATCCACGCCTGATCCCCAGGAATTCCTCATCGGCTCGGCCCTAGAGGCAGACATAGACGGTGCACGTCGCCTCGCAGCAGCGGGAATCCACATTGTGGGCGAGTCTCGGATCGAAGCGGTCAGTGCTCGTGTTGGTGAATCAAGTGGTCTAAAGAGAATTGAGATCTTGTCCTGCGAGAACATTTCTGACGCGCGTGCAATAGACGATTCGGGAAACGACGTTACGCCTCAGGAC
>CAXTES010000114.1:0-9864 GCA_964243215.1 uncultured Microbacterium sp.
GTCTTCGGCTGCGCACCAGTGTACGCGACGGGTGGGCGGGGCCCAAATTCGCGGGGCTCTTCGCCGAGCCCACCGGTTGGGGCCCACCGCACCCGCGAGTTCGCCGAGTGCACGACGTCACGTCGAGCGCACGGGTTGGACGTGCGAGGTTCCCGTGCGTTCGGCGGCACGTCGAGCAGTCGCGAGCCGCTGAGTCGGCGGATGGATGCCGAACGCGGCCAACCTCGACACCAGTCGCGCGGGGCTCGAAGCGTGTTCGTCGCCCCACCGGACGAATCTGCGTTGGGTGACGCCGCGGATCCAGTCCTCGCGCTTCTTCTCCTCGAGCAGCACGGTCTCGAGCGGCACTCCCCGTCGCAGCGCGTCGTCGAGGTACTTGCGCTGACCGTCGAACTCGCCTAAGGCGTTCGCATCCTCGAGACCGAAGTCGACGTAGAACGTGCTGCACCCGGGCCGGGCACCGGCACCTGCAGGCGCGGGACGGCGAAACCGAGCCGAACCAGCTGAAGCCTGCTCACGCTTTCACCCGGCAGTTGTGCGGAGCCATCGGCGAACGCGGTCACCCACCGCGCCTGACGTATCCCGCGAGCGCCGGCGGACGCCGTGGTGCGAGCGGCAAGCTCGCGGCGCCACGACGTGCGAGCATCCGTGTCCCATTCCCGCCCGCGCAGCGTCATCTGCCGCTCGGCCGCGTCGGCGCAGACGACAGCCGCCTCCGCAGACACCGTGCGACACAGGTCGAGCACGGTCCGCGCGAGCGTCGTGCAGCGGCTGCCGTGCCGGATGGTCGTATCGGAGTCGGCCAGCGGTGCGACGTGCCGCATCACGTCGGGTCCGCTCGAGATGCGGGCGGCGAACGGGGTCGTCAGGTGAACGCGGTCGGGTGACATCCGGTACAGCGGCAGCTCCCAGAGCACCCCGGCGGACACGTGCGACGCGGCGGCGCCGCCGCGCGCGTCTCGGGCTACCGCGATCACGTGAGCCAGGTGCCTGCCCTCGGGCCACAGGCCGTTCCAGTCCTCCACGGCCATGTACCAGCCGCGCCGAAGATGGTGCAGGCGCGCGTCGCGCACTGCGCTGTCGATCGTTCGTTCCGTCCACCCCTCCGTCAAGAGGCTTCGTCGGGAGCGGATGAGCGGCGCAAGATCTGCGACGGTCGCCGGACGTGGCATCCTCTACGATCCCCCGACACACCCCACCCAGAAGCGGCTCCTGTTCGATCGGTGGACTCCTGCTCTGATGCCCCCACGTGGGGAGGATTGGATGTGGATGCTCCACTGCACGGCATCCCGCCCATTGCACGAGGTACCTGCGTAGCTTCGGCGTGCGCTGGGCGCGAAGTCGTGCGTTCGGCGAAGAACCATGGGCCCGGCGCGCGCGAGGAGACGCGCGCCCGGGGTGTCGCGCCTCGCCGAGGTCGACGCGCGAGCGTACGCTCGGACGCGTGACCCCCGAACTGGCCGCTCGCATCGTCGCGGACTCCCGCGACCGCGTGGCGTGGGTCCGGGCGCGGTCGCGCGGCATCACCGCAACGGATGTCGCGACCCTCACCAGCACGAACGCGATCCGCCGCGCCGCTGACGCGAAGCTGATGGGAAGCGGATTCTCGGGCAACGCCTACACCGACCACGGCCGGCGCCGTGAGCCCGAGATCGCGCGGTGGGTCGCCGCAACCCACGGCATCCTGCCGTCCTCGGCCTGTTTCCACGCCACCGTCGAGAAGCGCCACCTCGCCACCCCGGACGGCATCGGCGTCGACCGTGGCGGACGCATCACGCTGTGCGAGATCAAGACCACCAAGCACGAGTGGCGCAGCATCCCTCGCTCGTACCTGCGTCAGGTGTGGTGGCAGCAGCATGTGATCGGCGCCGAGCGCACGCTCGTGACGTGGGAGGAGCACGACGCCTTCGTGCCGGTGGACGTCGAGCCGCGCTGCGAATGGGTCGACCGCGACGACGCGCAGATCGCGACGCTGGTGCGCCTCGCGACCGCGCTCATCGACGAGCTGTACCGCCGCACGACGCTGCGACGCGACGTCGATGAGCCCGAGGAGCGGATGCCGCGGCCCGCCCACTCGCGCGAGCTGTTCCGAGCCCTCGCCCTGGCGGACTGACCGTCCGCACTCCCCGGCCGGCTGAGCACCCTACCATCCGCCCGGGCCCTCAGGCGTCGAACGTCACCGTCGGTTCCCGCACGGCCGCGGAAGGGGCCCGCCGGGACGCCGGCGAACGTCATCGTGGCGTCGGGCGCGAAGCGAGCCGCAAAGGGATCCCACCGGCCCGACCGCACCGCAGCATTGAACGCAGCCACGTGCTCGTCGATCCGCGACCCCACCACGGGTCCACCGTACCGGTCGCCGCGGATGGTTGACGTACATCAACCACTCGTATATAGTTGAGGTGGATCAACCTGTTGCTGCCCGACCCCTGAGGAACCCATGACCACGCCTGACACGGATGCCGTGAACGCCGAGAAAGCCCCGATGTCGCACCGCCGCGTGCTGGAGGCGCTCTCGGGACTACTGCTGGGCATGTTCGTCTCGATGCTGGCATCCACCGTCGTCTCGACGTCGCTGCCGGTCATCATCCACGACCTCAACGGCGACCAGGCCGCCTTCACGTGGGTCGTGACCGCCACGCTGCTGACGACCGCGATCTCGACACCGATCTGGGGCAAGCTCGCGGACCTGTTCAACCGCAAGCTGCTGTTCCAGCTCGCCATCGTGATCTTCGTGCTCGCCACCGCCGCTGCCGGCTTCTCGCAGGACACCGGCACCCTCATCGCCTTCCGCGCTGTGCAGGGCATCGGCGCCGGCGGCCTCGCGGCGCTGAGCCAAGTGCTGATGGCCGACATCATCAGTCCCCGAGAGCGCGGCCGGTACATGGGCCTGTTCGGGGCCGTCATGGCGGTCGCGACCGTCGGCGGACCGCTGCTCGGCGGTGTCATCACCGATTCGCTGGGCTGGCGCTGGAACTTCTACGTCGCGCTGCCCTTCGCGATCGCCGCGCTGCTGATCATCCAGCGCACGCTGCACGTTCCTGCTCGACCGAGCAGGAAGGTCCGCATCGACTACCTCGGCATCGTGCTGCTGTCGGCCGCGGTCTCGCTGCTGCTGATCTGGGTGACCCTCGCCGGCGACAGCTTCGCATGGTGGAGCTTCCAGACGGTGCTCATGGTGGGCGGCGCGGTCCTGGGCGCACTGCTGTTCGTCATCGTCGAGATGCGCGTCGCCGAACCGCTCGTGCCGCTCGGCATGTTCCGCAACCTCACGTTCTCCCTCGCCGTGGTCGCCTCGATCGCGACCGGGATCGCGATGTTCGGCGCATCCGTCTTCCTCAGCCAGTTCATGCAGCTCGCACGCGGGGCGACACCCACCGAGGCGGGCGTCATGACCATTCCGATGATCGCCGGCCTGCTGCTCGCCTCGGTCGGGGTCGGCGCCCTGGTCACCCGGTTCGGGCGGTGGAAGCCCTACCTGATCGCCGGCGGCGCCATGCTGGTCGCCGGGTCGTATCTGCTGTCGACGATTCACTACGACACGAACTTCGCGCTGGTCTCGCTGTACATGTTCCTGCTGGGCGCGGGCGTCGGTATGACGATGCAGAACCTCGTGCTCATCGTGCAGAACACGACGAAGCCGACCGAGATCGGCGTCGCGAGCTCGGGAGTAACGTTCTTCCGGAGCCTGGGCGGCACGATCGGCGTGTCGGTCATGGGCGCGGCGCTGGCCGCACGCGTCACCGACCTGGTCGCCGACCGCACCGCCGACATCACGGCGGCGATCGCGAGCCTGGGTGCGGGCGGCGCCGGGATCGCTCAGCAGCTGCAGTCCGGCACGATCCCGAAGGTCTCGGCGATGCCCGACGCGCTGCGCGTGATCTTCGAGGACATCTATGCGCAGGGCATCTCGCACTCGTTCCTGATCGCGGTGCCCTTCGCGGTCGTGAGCCTGATCGCGATCGTGTTCCTGCCCGACAAGCCGCTCACCCGGATGACGACGAGCGAGCGGATCCACGCCAGCGAAGCCGACCTGGCGACCGTGTCGGTGTCCGGCGGAATGGAATCGCTCACCGCGACCGGCAGCATCCGCGTCGCCGATGGATTGGATGCCTCGCCCCGCCGTCGTGTGCGGAGTGGGCGATAACGTGTTCGGCGTGGCTGTGGATGGTGTGGATGACACCCGGGAGGCGCGCATGGATGCGGTGCGTGCGCTGGAGTCCGAGTTCGGCGAGCTGATGACCCGCTACCGCCGCATCATGAGCGAGAACGCGAACCGTCTGAGTCCCGGCATGCTGCTGGGGGCATACAAGGTGTTCACGACGATCGTCCGGCACGGCAGCGTCACGCAGTCGGAGCTGGGCGACATCCTCCTGGCCGACAAGGGGCAGATCAGCCGTACCGTGCGCGAGCTCGAGCACCTCGGCCTGATCGCACGCGAGCAGGACCCGACCGACGGCAGATCCAGCATCCTGTCGCCCACGCCGGCCGGACTGGCGCAGCTGGCGGCAGCCCGGGCACCGCAGGAGCACTCGCTGCTGCACGCCCTCGAAGGCTGGCCGCTGGACGACATCCGCAGCCTGACCCGTCTGCTGCACGCCCTCACCGTCGGTGTGGAGCCCGCCGCCTGACCGCAGCGGCTTATCGGCACGGTGACACCCGTGTAACACGGGCGAGACATAGTCGCGATTGACTGGACTCCCCCCAGCACCGGTGCCGCCGACGACGGCGTGCACGCGGAAGGAGCCACTCATGAGAGCCCGGCCGCTGCGCACCGCCTCATCGCCCGAGGCGCCCAGGGTGCCCGTCGCAGATCCGCCCGAGACGATGCGCGCCGTCGTCTTCGACGCCACCGGCGATCCTGCCGTGCTGCGCGACGCATTTCTCCCCGTCCCGACTCCGGTACTGAGCGAGGTGCTCGTCCGCATCATCGCGGCCGGGATCAATCCGGTCGATGCCAAGACCCGCGGCGGCGGCGGCGTGTCGTCGCAGATCACGCTGTGGCCCTCATCTCTCGGCTACGACTTCAGCGGGATCGTGGTGCGCACACCGTACGAGGCGCATCCCCTGCAGCCCGGCACACCGGTGTTCGGCATGGTGCCGTTCCCGAGGTCGGGCGGCACCTACGCCGAGTACGCCGTCGTGCCGTCGCTGTCGCTCGCGCGGCGACCCGCGTCGCTGTCGCACGTCGAGGCCGCCGGGGTTCCGCTGGCGGCGCTGACCGCGTGGGGGCTCGTCGTCGAGACGGCGCACGCCCACGAGGGGCAGCGGATGCTGATCCATGCCGGCAGCGGTGGCGTAGGGCATCTCGCCGTACAGCTCGCGGCGTACTTCGGCGCGCACGTGACGGCAACCGGGTCGGCACACAACGCGTCGTGGCTGCGCGAGCTGGGAGCCTCGGTCGTCATCGACTACACCTCGATGCGGTTCGAGGACGTGGTCGCCGACATGGATGTCGTCATCGACCTGGTCGGCAACGGCCACGACGACACCGGCACCCGGTCACTGGGCGTCCTGCGCCCCGGCGGCTTGTACGTGCTGGTGCCGAGCCGCTCGTGGCCCGGCTACCGCACGGCCGCCGCGGCGGCCGGCGTGCGCGCCACGAGCTATAAGGTCATCCCCGACGGCGATGTGCTCGCCACGATCGCACGGCTGCTGGAGACCGGATCGGTGCAGGTCTACGTCGACCGGGTGTTCGACCTCGCCGACGCCGCGGAAGCGCACGAGCTGCTCGAAGCCGGCCACACCCGCGGCAAGATCGTGCTCCGCGTCAGCGACGACTGACGCCCCCTTTCGCGGGGCCCGGCTGGCCACCGACGAGCACACGTCGCCCCTCGGCGATCACCTCCCCGGCGATCGCGTCCAGCAGCGGCGAGCGCAGGTTCCACTGCTGCCAGTACAGCGGCACGTCGACCGGATCGCCGCCGAGCCGCACCAGCGACCCGTCCGCCAGCGCTTCGGCCGACTGGAACGACGGCAGCAGCGCCCAGCCGAGTCCGAGCTTGACGGCGCGGGCGAAGTCGCTCGACGCGGGCACGTAGTGACGCGGTGGTTCGCCCGACCCGCCCGCTTCGTGCAGCCACACCGTCTGCAGATCGTCCTTGCGGTCGAAGTCGACCAGGGGGGCACCGGCGAGCGCGGTCGGCGTCGCTCCGGCGGGCAGCCATCGCGCGACGTACTCGGGTGTCGCGACCGCCTCGTAGCGCATCGTCCCGAGCGCCACCACCCGGCATCCCGCCACCGGCGTCGCGCGCGAGGTCACCGCGGCGGTGACCGTGCCCGATTCGAGCAGGCCGGCGGTGAAGTCCTGATCGTCGCGGTGCAGGTCGAAGACCAGTGGATGCTGCGCCGACAGGCGCGCGAGCGGCTCGAGGAACCACGTCGCCAGCGAGTCGGCATTGACCGCCAGCGGCACGCTGACGACGACTGCATCGTCGTCAGCACCGAGCTCGGCCAGCGTGTCGTGCTCGAGCATCGCGAGTTGGCGGGCGAGGCGCACGACGGCGGCGCCCGCCAGGGTGGGACGAGCCGGTCTGCTGCGAACCAGTAGGACGCGGCCGAGTTGCTCCTCCAGGGCTTTGACGCGCTGGCTCACCGCGGACGGGGTGACGCGAAGCCGCCGCGCTGCGGCATCCAACGTCCCCTCGTCCACGACCGCGGCGAGTGTTTCGGCAAGTTCCAACGGCAGGCGCATCCTTAGCGATGCTAATGCAGCGCAAGGAACATTAGCTTGCCTATGGTTCGGCCGCCGCCCTACGGTCGGAGGATGCTCTCCGCTGCGCTCGCCGGTCTCGGCCTCGGCCTGTCGCTGATCATCGCCATCGGCGCGCAGAACCTGTTCGTGCTGCGCCAGGGCATCCGGCGCGAGCACGTGCTGGCGGTGGCGTCCGTCTGCGCGCTGTCGGATGCCGCGCTGATCGTGCTCGGCGTCTCGGGGGTGGGGTTGGTGCTGAAGGCGCTGCCGTGGCTCATCGACGTGGTGCGGTGGCTGGGTGCAGCCTTCCTCGTGGTGTACGGACTACTGGCTGCGCGGCGGGCGCTGCGACCGGCGGTCCAGGCGCTCGAGGTGGTCGATGCCCAGGCTGGTTCCGACGGGGCGGCCTCGGCGCCGGTGACCACGCGGACCCGCCTGGTGCCGGTGCTGGCTACCTGTCTCGCGCTGACCTGGTTGAACCCGCACGTCTACCTCGACACGGTGTTCCTCCTCGGGTCGGTGGCGAGCACGCACGGTGACGCGCGATGGGCGTTCGCCGCCGGTGCCGTGACCGCGAGCGTGCTGTGGTTCTTCGGACTCGGTATCGGCGCGCGCTATCTCGGGCGCTGGCTGGCGACACCGCGGGCGTGGCGCATCCTCGACGCCTTCATCGCGGTCGTCATGATCGGCCTCGGCGTCTCGCTCGTGCTGCCGCGCTAGCGGTCGATCTCGCCGCGCGTGGATCACGAGCGCGCGGATTGCGGCATCCGGAATCAGCGCCGGCATCCCGTTCCCTTTCCCTGTTCGGCGTCGGCATCCTGACACGCTGGCCGTGACACCGGCCGGAGCGGCACGATGAGTGCATGAAGCGCGTGCACGTCGTCGTCACCGGTGACGTCCAGGGCGTCGGGTACCGCTACACGCTGCGCATGATCGCGGTCGACGCGGGCGTGTCCGGCTGGGTCCGCAACCGACGCGACGGGTCGGTGGAAGCCGAGGTCGAAGGGACGCCGGACCAGGTCGACGAGGTGCTCGCGTGGATGGCCGAGGGCCCGCCAGGGTCGCGAGTCAGCGGTGCCCGGGCGACGGATGCGACGCCGAACGGCGAGCGCGGCTTCCAGGTGCGGCGCGACGCGTGACGTGTCGCGCGTCTCGTCCCGTGATCCGGGACGACCGGTTCGGCGCGGAAGTGGCATCCCTATCATCGAAGGGAACCACTCAGAGACGAGACCCCATGCCCGACACCTTCCGCGTCGCGCTGACGCGCGACTTCCGCGACGACGACGGCTCGATCGGATGGGGTGACATCGGCATGGCCGAGTTGGAGGCCGAGCCCGGCGTCGAGTGGGAGTTCCTCCCGGTCGACGAAACCCCGCTCTCGCCCGGTGCGCTCGCCGGATACGACGGCGTCATGGTGCTCGGAAACGCCGTCGACGCCGGGTCGCTCGTCGGCGCCGATCGTCTGAGGGTGCTGGCTCGATTCGGCGTCGGATACGACACGATCGACCTGGATGCCTGCTCGGCGGCGGGCATTCCGGTCACGACGACGCCGGATGGCACGCGGCTGCCGATGGCCCTGGCCGCGGTAACGATGCTGCTCGCGGTCGCGCACAACGTCCGGCAGAAGGACCGCATCGTCCGCGAGCGGCGTAACTGGGATGAGCGCTACCAGTACAACGGGCTCGGTCTGCCCGGCAAGACGCTCGGCATCATCGGCTTCGGCAACATCGGCCGAGAGGTCGCCCGACTACTGGGCCCGATGAACATGCGAGTGGTGGCATACGACCCGTACCTGCCGGCGGCGAAGGCTGCCGAGTTGGGTGGGGAGCCGGTATCGATCGAGCGGCTGATGAGCGAGGCGGATGCCGTCGTGGTGACGGCCGCGCTGACCGAGGAGACACGGCATCTCGTCAACGCCGAGCGGCTGGCGCTCATGAAGCGCGATGCGGTCATCGTCAACGTCGCCCGCGGACCGCTCATCGTCCAGGCGGCGCTCGCCGAGGTGCTGCGCGCCGGCGCGATCCGCGGCGCCGGCATCGACGTGCTCGAGAAGGAGCCCGCCGACGACGACGACCCGATCCTCGCCTGCGACAACGTGCTGCTCTCCCCGCATGCGACCGGCTGGACCGACCTGCTGTCGTACGGGAACGGGTCGGGATGCGTGCGCTCGCTGCTCGAGGTCAAGCGCGGGTTCCGGCCATCCCACCTCGTGGTAAATCCCGCCGCGTTCGAGCACGAGCGGTGGCGCGGCGTGCCCGCGGCGCCCAGGACGGATCGCTGATGCCGCGCCGGACCCTGCGGGCCCGCATCCGCCGTGGCGAGACCGTCGTCGGCACGTTCCTCATCGCGTTCCCGGGTGCGGCGGCGGCGCGGGTCGCCGCCGGGTCGGGCGCGGACTTCGTGCTGATCGACGGCGAGCACACCGGGTTCGGGTGGGATGCGATGACCCCCGTGCTGTCGTCCGTGCGCGCGGCCGGGTCGGTGCCGTTCGTACGGGTGCCGTCGGCGGCCCGCGCCAACCTGGCGCTGGCCCTGGACATCGGGGCGACCGGTCTCATGGTGCCGATGGTCGGCACCGGTGACGAGGCCGCAGCCGTGGCATCCTGGGCCCGCTACCCGCCGCTCGGTGTGCGCGGTGCGATGTTCGGGCTCGCCGCTCACGATTTCGCCGAGGTCGATCCGGCGACGGCGATAAAGAAGTCGAATGACGAGACGATCGTCATGGTGCAGGTCGAGACGGCCGAGGGTCTCGACAACGTCGATGACATCGCGGCGGCCGACGGCGTCGACGTCATCTGGATCGGGCACTGGGACCTCAGCATGAGCATGGGGATCCCGACGCAGTTCGACAGCCCGGCGTTCGTGGACGCGGTCGAGCGGATCGTCGCCGCCGCGAGCCGGAACGGCAAGGCGGTCGGGTTCCTCGCGAGCGGGCCGGAGCACGCTCGATCGCTCGTGGAACGAGGCATCCGCGTGCTCGCGTTCGGTAGCGACATCGCCCTCTACCGCAACGCGTTGCGCGACGGCCTCGCCGGCGTTCGGGCGGCGATCGGCTGACACCCGGGGTGCACTCTCGGCAACCCCGGATGCACTCTCGCGAACCCGACGTGCACTCTCGGCGACCCCGGATGCACTCTCGCGAACCCGGGGTGCACTCTCGGCAACCCCGGATG
>CAXTES010000115.1:0-9696 GCA_964243215.1 uncultured Microbacterium sp.
GTTCCGCATCCACGTGCTCGGACAGTCGGATGATCGTGGACTTCGAGACGCAGTACGCCGACGAACCGGGTACGACCATGGTTCCCGCTTTCGACGAGACGTTCATGATGCGCCCCCCGCCGTTCTCGCGCATACCGGGGATGACGGCGTTCATGAACAGCAGGGGTCCCAGCACGTGGATCGCCTGGGTGTGCCACCATTCGAGCGGGTCGACCGTGCCGATGGGTCCGTACGGCTGACTGCGTCCCGCGTTGTTGACGAGGAAGGTGATCCGACCGAAGCGCGAGATCACCGATGCCACGGCACGTTCGACGTCGTCCTGATCGGTGACGTCGCCGGTGGCCACAACTGCGCGCCCCCCGGCCGATTCGATCTGGCCGCGGACCTTCTCAAGGTCGTCACGTGTGCGAGCGAAGAGCCCGACGTCTGCACCGGCCCTCGCGAGCTCGATCGCGATCCCGCGACCGATGCCGCGTCCCGCTCCGGTGATGAGTGCGGTCTGGCCTGCCAACGTCTTCGTCATCGATCGCCGTCCTGTGCGCCGGCCGTGTCAGCCGCCATCTCGTCGTTGATTGGTATTACAGTATGTGTTTAGGCGTCGTCTTACAAAGTCGCCAGGGTCTCCGGCCCAGCGGCTCGCCGCAGAATGGTGAACGTCGGTGTCGGCGAGGTTCGAAGCTCAACCGGCGATCCGGCAGCTTCACATTCCCCGTGAGAGGCGAGTCGAGATGGCGGAGACGGCGAGTACTCGCCCGTGGAAGCAGGTCCGCGCCACCCGCGCGTCCGAGGACGTCGTCACTCAGATCAAGCAGGCGTTTTTCGACGGCATGTCTTCCGGCGACTGGGTGGGTACGGAGGCCGACCTGGCAGGGCGCTTCGGCGTGAGCCGCATCACCATCCGCGACGCCATACGTTCTCTCGAGGTCCAGGGCATTGTGGAAGTGAAGGTGGGCGCGGGCGGCGGACTGCGCATCGCCGAAGCAGATCCGGACCGATTCGCCGATGCGTTGTCCGTTCAATTGCATCTTCTGGGCATCACCTGGGGCGAGGTCGTGGAGGCGATGCAGACGGTCGAACCGCTCACGGCGGGTCTTGCCGCCCAGCGCGCCGTGCCGGCAGACCTCGAGCGGATGCGGCGAGTCGTCGCCGCGTCGGGCAGCTACATGGATCAACCGCACGCGTTCACCGAGGCCGCGCTCGATTTCCACCTCCTGGTCGCCGAGACGTCCGGAAACCGGGCCCTGCGCGCCTCGGTCCGCGCTCTGCGATCGGTGCAGACCCTGAAGTTCGAACCCAACACCTCGCGCAACGTCGCCCAGGAGGTGGCGGACGACCACGAGAAGATCATCGCCGCGATCGCATCGGGCGAGTTCGCCGTGGCCAGCGCCGCGATGAGCGAGCACCTCGAATCCATGACCGAGGATCCGTCTGAACGTTTCTGATCCGCCTCCGGAAGGCGGTCACGCCTATCCGGCGCCCGCGATCCGGTCCTGCGGGGACGCGAGCCGTTCCGCGAGCAGTTCCGCCAGGGCGATGCCCTGCACGCCGGCGAGCTGCTCGGCCTGAGTGCGGCACGAGAAGCCGTCGGCGAGATACACGGTTCCGGCATCCGCGCTGCGCAGAGCGGGCAGGAGCGCATTCTCCGCGACCGCGACCGACGTCTCGTAGTGCCCGCGCTGCATCCCGAAGTTGCCCGCGAGCCCGCAGCATCCCGCGAGCGCCTCGAAATTCGCCCCCCCAGCACGCAGCAGGCGTTCGTCGGCGCCGAAACCCATCACCGAATGCTGGTGGCAATGCGGTTGCACGACGGCGGTCACGTCGGACAGGTCGGGTACGACCCATCCCGTCCCGACCCCCGGCGCTGTATCGACGGAGGTGAGCAGTTCGGCCAGCGTGCGTGTCGCGGCCGACACGGCGCGAGCGCGAGGGTCGTCGGGGAACAAGTCCAGGAGGTCCGAGCGCAGCACCGCGGTGCACGACGGCTCGAGCCCGACGATCGGAATCCCGTCCACTGCATACGGTGCGAGCACCGACATCAGGTGATCCAAGCGGCGGCGGGCGCCATCCAGCTGGCCGGTGCTGATCCAGGTGAGGCCGCAGCACGCTTGCTCGGCCGGCACGATGACATCGAATCCGGCGGCGTCCAGGACCTGCAGCGCCGCCTGCGGCACCGTCGGCGACATCGCGTCGCTGAACGAGTCCGTCCACATCACGACGCGCGGTCGATCCGACGTGGCGGCGGGCGGCGCGGCGAGACCGGCACGAATCCGCCGTCGCCACCAGACCCGGAAGGGCGTCGTGGCGAAGCGCGGCATCTTCCGGCGCGTGTCCATGCGCGCCGCCCACAGAGTCGCCTTCGAGATCGGACGCAGGGACAGCGCGAAGTTCACCAGGCCCGGCATCACGCCCACTACCCGGGCCCACCGCGGCAGCCACCCGAGCGCGTAGTGGTCCATCGGTCGCAGCCGCCCCTGGTACGTGCGGTTCAGCACCTCCGCCTTGTACTGGGCCATGTCGACGCCGGCGGGGCAGTCGCTCGAGCAGGCCTTGCAGGACAAGCACAGATCGAGGGAGTCGTGCACCTCCGGCGCGGTGAGCCCACCGATGAGCGTGCCGTTGATCGCCTCCTGCAGCACTCGGGCACGGCCTCGCGTGACGTCCTTCTCATCCCTCGTGGCCAGGTATGACGGGCACATGAACTCTCCGGCGCTGCCACTGTCGGAGCGGCACTTGCCGACGCCGACACAGCGGTGCACCGCCTCGGTGAGATCGCCGTGATCGTGAGCGAACGAAAAGCCGGTGTAGCCGGCCCGTCGGCTGATCCCGCTGACGCGGTGGGCATTCGTCCAGCGCGACGGCACGGGAGGCGCCGCAGGGCGTCTCAGGTCGTCGTCCAGCGAAGCGGCGCCGACGATGACGCCGGGATTCATGATGTTCTGCGGATCGAACAGCCGCTTGAATCGAGCCATGAGCGCGATCGCTTCCGGGCTGTACATCATCGGCAGCAATTCGGAACGGGCGCGGCCATCCCCGTGCTCGCCGGAGAGGGATCCGCCGTAGGACGCCACGAGCGCAGCGGCCTCCTGGACGAACTCCCGCAACACCGCCGGCGAGTCCGCGAGCGGCAGATCGATCCGCAGGTGAACGCAGCCGTCGCCGAAATGTCCGTAGGCGAGTCCGTCGACGCCGTGACGCGCCATGAGTGCGTCCAGGTCGCGCAGATACGCGCCCAGCCGCTCCGGAGGGACGGCCGAATCCTCCCACCCGGGCCAGGCCTGCTCTCCAGACGCGGTGCGGCCTGCCAGACCCGCGCCGTCGGCGCGGATCCGCCACATCTTCGCCGCCTCCGGACCGGCCGGCAGGATCAACGCGGAATCGGTGGTAGCGGCCACGACGATGGCTTCGGCGTTGGACAACGCCTCCTCCGCCGTGGCGCCGCCGACTTCGACCATTAGCCAGCCCGCGCCATCGGGGAGCATCGGGACCGAATCGGCGCCGTGCGCGCGACGCACGACATCCACCAGCCGGGAATCCATTCCCTCCACGGCCAGCGGCTTGAGGTCGAGGAAGCCGGGCACGTCGTCGGCCGCGGACGGCATGTCGGGGTACCCGAGCACCACCAAGGTGGGCTTCGAGGGGATCGGGACCAATGCGACCGTCGCCTCGAGGATCGTCACGAGCGTCCCCTCGGTGCCGACGAGCGCCTTGGCCAGATCGGAGCCGTTCTCGGGGAGCAGATGCTCGAAGGAGTAGCCGGACACCTGTCGACTGAACCTGCCGAACTCCGTCCGGATGATCGCCAGGTTTTCGCGTACCAGCTCGGCCAGGCCCGGCACCGCCGCGAAAGACGCATCGCCGCGACCGGCGGTGAAACGCCGGCCGAGACCGTCGACGACGTCGAGCTCCACCACGTTGTCGGCCGTGCGTCCGTATGCGACGGCGTGCGGGCCGCAGGCGTTGTTGCCGATCATGCCGCCCAGCGTCGCGCGATCCTGGGTCGACGGATCGGGACCGAACCGCAGGCCCACGGGTGCCGCCGCGTGCTGGAGGTCGCTCATCACGACTCCGGGCTGGATTCGGGCGGTCCGTGCGTCCGCGTCGATGCCGATGATCTTGTTCAGGTGACGAGAGAAGTCCATCACGACACCCGAACCGACCGCGTTGCCCGCGACGGACGTGCCGCCGCCTCGAGCCGTGACCGGCGTGCCGCTGTCCCGCGCGACGCGCAGCGCACGGATCACATCGTCGAGGTCCGTGGGAAACGCGACGAGCTCCGGGATGACACGATAATTCGAGGCGTCGGTGGAGTACTCGGCGCGCCGACGCGACGAGTCATCGACGATGCCACTCATCACCGCGGACAGGTCATCCACCACCCGCTGTCGCTCGGCGGTCACCGTCTCGGCCGTCACAGGTGTGCGGCCGCCATGTCCAACGCGATCTTGAACTGATTCGACTGGGGACTGATGGCCGCCTCGAACGCCCGCTGCACTTCGGCGACCGGATAGATGTCGCTGACGTAGGCGGCGCGCAGTTCGTCGTGCTCCAAGAGGTAGTCGTTCGCGGCCGCGAGGAATCGGCGCTTGTCCGTGGTGAATCCGCTGCGCAAGGTTAGGTTCTTGCGGTACATCGCCTGCATGCTGATGGGGTAGATCGGGTCGTCGGGAACTCCGAAGTAGTACACCTGTCCCGCGAACGCCACCGCGACCAGAGCGTCGTGGAGACTTCCGATCTGGTGGCCGATCGCTTCGACGACAATCGGCGGTCGGTCCGCATCCGCCAGCGCCTTCGCCCATCGCGCGCTGGTCGTCGTGACGGTCTCGGTCACTCCGAACACGTCGGCGACGCCACTGCGGTCCACGCGATCCACCCCGATGACGACGGCTCCCGCCTCGTTCAGCACGTGGCTGAACAGCAGACCGATCGGACCTTGCCCCAGCACGGCGACCCGTTGCCCGGGTGAGGGGGCGATCCTCTCGACCGCGAACATGACGCACGCGAGCGGCTGGATGGTGATGGCCTCGCGGGGGGTGAAGGCGGAATCGTAGGTGACGACGCCGTCGCCGTCGGCCAGGACGAACTCGGCGATGCCGTCGAAGCGAGACGCCCAGCCGACCACTCGGTCACCGACGACGTGAGCGGGATGCTTCGTGACGACCACCTCACCTACGATCTCGTGCAGGGGGGATCCGGGCACCCCACTGGCCCAGCCGCCCGAATCCCGGGGATCGTGATGGGTGTGGCCGCGGAACGTCGGCAGATCGCTGCCGCAGACCCCGCCGACGAGCGCTCGCAGCAGGACGTGTCCGTCGGGTACTTCGTCATCAGGGATGGACGCGACGTCGACGCTCTCGAATCGACCGGGCGCCACGAGGGTCTGTGCCCACATACCAATCTCTTCCTTCATTGGAGGGAGTGCGCTCCGGGCCGCTGCCGCGGCACCGCGTCATTTCTTGGCGAGGAACTCCCGCGCCTCTTTCGCGATGCCGTCGCCGTCCAGCCCGTAATGCCGGTACAGGCCGAGGGGCGGGCCGACGATCACGAATGTGTCTCTGATGCCGTGCCGGTGAAGGCGGACCCCCGCCCCGTTCTCGGTCAGGACTTCGGCGACGGCGCCGCCGAGTCCACCGAGGACGTTGTGTTCTTCGACGGTCATGATCCGGGGGGAGGATGCGGCGGCCGTGAGGATAGCCGCCTCGTCCAGCGGCTTGATGGTGTGCATATCGATGACCCCGACGGACAGCCCGTCCTCCCGCAGCGCCGCGGCCGCCTCCAGCGTGGGGTGGACCATGCTCCCGGTGGCGATCAGCGTCAGGTCGTCGCCGCTGCTGTGCACGATCGCCTTGCCGAGTTCGAAAGTCGCGTCCGCACCATAGACCTCGGGGTCGCGGCCGCGACCGATCCGGAAGTAGATGGGCTCTTCGAGGTCGACCACGGCGCGCAGCGCGGCAGCGAACTGCGGACCGTCCGCGGGTGCGACGACGTTGAGGTCGGCGATCGACCGCATGATCGCGAGGTCCTCAGTCGCGTGGTGGGAGGTGCCGTAGAACCCAAATGCGATCCCGGTGTGCGTTCCGATGAGACGCACGGGCATCCCGGTGTACGCGATGTCCGTACGGATCTGCTCGCACGCCAGCAGGGCCAGAAACGACGCGAACGTGGCGACGTGCGGCTTCATCCCGGCAGCGGCCATTCCGGCGGCGGCCGACACCATGTTCTGCTCCGAGATCCCGAACTGGAAGAAACGGTCCGGATGGCGCTCTTCGAACCGGAACAGCCCGTTGGAGTACTTCAGGTCGGCGGTGCCCACGACGATCGGGTGACCCTCGTCGGCCAGGTCGGCGAGGGTGTCCGCGATCACCGCGAAACTCGGCGCCTTGTCCAAGGTGTCGGTATAGGACCACGAGCCCGGCTGGAGCTTGGTGGGCGTCGTCGTGGTCATCGTGCGGCCCTCAATTCCTCAAGCACGTCTACTTCGTCCTGGTCGGCCAGCCACCCGAGATGCCAGCCGATCTCCTTCTCCATGAAGGAGATCCCCTTGCCCTTGACGGTGTTGGCGATAATCATCGCCGGCGCCTCGCGCTCGGCGTCCCCCGCGACATCCTTGAGCACCTTCAGCAGTGCAGGGATATCGTGGCCGTCCACGACGTGCGTCTCCCAGCCGAAAGAACGCCACTTGTCGGCGAGGGGCTCGATACCCATGACATCGTCCACCGCGCCGTCGAGCGAGTAACCGTTTCGATCGATGATGCCGATGAGTCGGGACGCCTTGTGGTGCGCGGCCGAGATCGCAGCCTCCCACACCTGCCCCTCCTGTTGCTCGCCGTCACCGAGGAGGACGTACGTGTGGAAATCCCGGCCGTCCAGTCGTCCCGCGAGCGCCATACCGAGCCCGACGGAGAGGTTGTGCCCCAACGATCCCGACGAGAAGTCCGCACCGGGCACGTTCTTCATGTCGGGGTGGTCGCCGAGTGGGTTGCCGATCCGGGTGTATCCGTCCAGCAGCTCCTTCGGGAAGAAGTCCCAATCGGCCAGCAGCGGGTAGTACCCGACGGCGGCGTGGCCCTTGCCCATGAGGAAACGGTCTCGATCCGGCCAGTCCGGCTCGCCGCGGCGCAACCGCAGGACGCTGTAGTAGAGGGCGGCGAAGATCTCGGCGCACGAAAAGGCGGAGGCGTAATGGCCGACCTTGGCGATCGAGATCAGCCGCACCGTCTCCTCCCGGACGAACAGCGCCTTCGAGCGGATCAGTTCGATCTCCTGCGTACCAGCGGTGTCATCGACGACGGACATGCGGATGTCTACTTCCTGGAATCGGGAAAGTGGGGCGTTCCGTGTCTTGAACGCCGGCTTCGCAACTAGATGAATATATGATGTTTGACGCGCGACCGGAAGTCAAGACGGTTCGCCCCCGAATGGCTAGAGTGCGGACTCAGTGGAGCGTCACGAAGCCGTGGTCCTCGAGGTCTGCGCAGTCGCGACGAGGAGAGGAGCGAAACATGAGTGAAATCGAACCGCGGGTGCGGCAGGCGCTGGACGATGCGTACGGCGGGTTCCTCAGCCCGACCGCGACGGTCGAGCAGCGACGGGCGGGGATCAACACCGTCTCGCGCAGGCTGCCCAACGGTGTGGAGGTGGAAGACGACCGCATCGCGGGGGTACCCGTCCGCTGGGTGCGACCGGTCGGATCTTCCTCCCCGATGGTGGTGCTGTCCGTCCACGGCGGCGGGTTCCATGTCGGCGGACCGGAGAGTCATCGCGATCTGGCGGCCCACGTCGCTCTGGCCAGCGGCGCACGCGTCCTGATCATCGACTACCGCCTCGCGCCCGAGCACGTGTTCCCGGCGGCACTGGACGACGTGATCGCGGTCTACCGGACGCTGCTCGAGCAGGGAGCCCGGCCCGAGGAGCTGTCCCTGCTCGGTGATTCGTCAGGAGGCGGCCTCGGCCTTTCCGCCCTGCTGCAGCTCAAGAGCGAGGGCGTGCCGATGCCCGCCGGCGCTGCGCTGATGTCGGCGTGGGTCGACCAGACGCTCTCGTCCGACAGCGTGAAGAGCCGCGCAGGGTGGGATCCGTACCAGAACGAGGCGGCGCTCACGCGGGTCGGAGCGGCGTACCGCGACGGCCTCCCCGCCGACGACCCGCGGGTCTCCCCCATCTTCGGTGACCTGACCGGCCTGCCTCCGCTGCTCATGCAGGTCGGAACTCACGAGCCCCTCCACGACGACACCAACCGATTCGCCGAGGCGGCACGCGCGGCCGGCGTCGCGGTAGAGGTCCAGATCGAGGAGGGGATGCCGCACATGCATCAAATGCTGTTGTGGACCCTCCCGGAGGCCGTCGACTCCGCTGAGCGAGCCGGTCGGTTCCTTGGTTCGTTATAGACCCGCGAGACCGGCCAGTCGTTTCGTCCAGCGGTAATCTCCAGATGTTGTACGTCAGTGACGATGCTTCCCCGCAGTGGACATCACGAGGCCCGAAGGAATGCCATGAACGTCGCCGATGTCGTCGCCGAGATCCTCCGACGCGAGGGGGTCCAGAATCTGTTCGCCTACCCGCTCAACCCCCTCATCGAAGCGGCGGCGCGGGCGGACATCCGACCCATCATCGTCCGGCAGGAGCGCATCGCCGGCCACATGGCGGACGCCGTGGCGCGCCTGTCGTCCGGTGAGGATGTCGGCGTGTTCTGCATGCAGTCCGGCCCGGGGGTGGAGAACGCGTTCGGCGCCGTCGCTCAGGCATATGCGGAGGGCGTGCCGATGGTGGTCATGCCGGTCGGCGCGGCACACAATCGCACGTGGGTGAAGCCTGCCTTCAACGCGACGCTGAATTTCCAGCACGTGACCAAGTGGGCCGAGCAGGTCAGCTCACCCGATGGCGTCGTTGAAGCGATGCGTCGTGCGTTCACGCAGGCGCGCAACGGCCGCCCCGGGCCGGTCATGGTCGAGATCTTCAAGGAGGTCTGGGGACAGGAGTTCGCCGGAGAGATCCCTTACGAACCGACCCTCCGTGCGGTCTTCGCGCCCGAGCAGGGCGCGGTCGAGCGTGCCGCAGACGCGCTGCTGGCAGCGGACCGCCCGCTGATCTACGCCGGTCAGGGGGTTCACTACTCCCGAGCCTGGAACGAGCTGTGCCAGCTCGCGGAACTGCTCGAAGCACCCGTCACGACGAGCCTCAATGGAAAGAGCGCCTTCCCGGAGGACCACCCGCTCTCGCTCGGATCGGGCGGGCTCGCAATGCCCGGCCCGGTCTTCCGTCATGTGCAGGATGCAGACCTCGTCTTCGGTGCCGGTGCCAGCTTCACCGACACCGCGTTCGGCATCCAATTCCCGACGGAGGGAAAAGTCTTCGTCCACAACACCGTCGACCCGGTGGACATCAACAAGCACATCCCGACCGCGCACGTCCTGCTGGGCGACTCCAAGCTGACTCTGGCCGCCCTGGTGGCCGCTGTCACGGGCCGGCTCGGCGGTCACGCGCGCGGGCGTCTCGAGACGGTCGTCGCACAGATCGAGTCGCAGCGCGACCAGTGGCTTCAGGAGTGGACGCCGCTTCTGGACAGCGATGAGGCGCCGCTGCAGCCGTACCGCGTCATTCGCGATCTCTTGAATACCGTCGACGTGCGCAACACGATCATCACCCACGACGCCGGAAGTCCCCGCGATGAGATGATCCCGTTCTGGCAGAGTGTGACGC
>CAXTES010000116.1:0-9616 GCA_964243215.1 uncultured Microbacterium sp.
GGGATGGACAGAGCAACGTCCATCGAGCACGTCCGCATCGTCGCGAAGGACGGCGGCCGCTCCGGCGCGTGGACGCGACCGGACGAGACGTGAGGACCGGTCCGGACCGGCGCCCGGACCGGAGCCCGGACCGGCGCCCGGACCGGAGCCGGGACCGGAGCATGACGACCCGACCGGACGAGACGTGACGACCGCGGGCAGGGCCGCGACCGGCGGCGGTGCCCGTCCGGATCCCACGTGCGGCGCTATCCTCCTCGCCGGCGGGCGGGGGTCGCGGATGGGCGGCATCCCGAAACCGCTGCTCGAAGTGCACGGCCGATCGATGCTGCAACGCGCGGTCGATGCGTGCCACACCGCCGGGTGCGAGCCGATCACCGTCGTCGGCGCATCCCTCCGAGAAGTCTCGTTCGCGTGGACGCCGCCCATCCCGCACCCACCGGACGATGTGCGCCTCATCCCGCCGCCCATCGATCCGGCGCTCACCTGGACGCGCGAGGACCCTCCGTTCGGTGGACCGGCGGCCGCGGTCGTCGCTGGGCTGGCGACGTGGGATCGCGAGCCCGAGTGGGCGTTCGTCCTGGCATGCGACCTCCCTCGCATCGAGGCCGCAGTGGCGCGGCTCAGGAACGACATGCTGCTCCTGCCCTCCGACACCGAGGGCATGTGCGTGGCCGACGGGTCCTCCCGGCCCCAGTGGCTCACCGCGGTCTACCGCACCCGGGCGCTTCGAGAAGCCGCGGCAGCGATACCCGACGGCGGCAGGGATGCGTCGATGCGGGCGCTGCTGTCCGATCTCGCGATCGCGGTCGTCGCGGCATCCGACGACATCACCGACGACGTCGACACGTGGGACGACTACACCCGCCTCAGCCGCTGAACGACGTCGCGCCGAAGCGAGCCGCGATACTCGAACGGGACGCTATCTCATCCCGGACGGCCACGGGCCTGCCGACGGGTCATCGGTCGTCGCAGCCCGGCGTGGCAGGATCGAAGGGTGGGCGTCGCCGCGCCCGAGGAGGAGCACCATGCCGGAATCGTCGTCGCGGACCCTTCCGCCCGAGGCGCTGGACGCGTGGGCGCAGGCGCTGCGCGAACGATTCGGCCTCGCCGAGCAGGACGTGCCCATCCCGCTGATCCTCGACCTGGCTCGCGATGTCGCCAACGGCGTCGCTCGCCCGGCGGCGCCGTTCAGCGCTTTCGTGGCGGGCCTGGTCGCCGGACGCGAGGGCGGTGATCCTGAGGCGGTGCGTCGTGCGGTCGCGGCGGTCACCGAACTCGCCACGAACTGGGACGGCTGATGGCGCGCGTGCGCTATTTCGCCGCCGCGGAGGAGGCCGCCGGAACCGATGCCGAGCAGCGTTCCGAGGCGACGCTCGGCGCCTTCCGTGCAGCCGTGGTCGCCGACCACCCCGGACTCGGCGATATCCTCCCGCGCTGCGCGGTGCTCGTGGACGGTGCGCGGGTGGATGACGAGACGCCCCTCGGCGATGACGATCTCGTCGACGTGCTGCCGCCCTTCGCGGGCGGTTGATCCGGCCGACGAGCCGCGGGCGCTCCAGGCTCAGCCGCCGAGGCCCTTCCACTCGGTCGTGCCGTCGGCTTCGATCTGCCGCTTCCACACCGGCAGCTCGGACTTGATCGATTCGATCAGCGCCCGGCACACCGCGAACGCCTCGGCACGGTGCGAGGAGGCGACGACGATGATGACCGCCGGGTCGCCGACGCCGAGGCGGCCGACGCGGTGACTGACCGCGACGATCGCATCGCCGCCGCCCACAGCGCGATCCGCGAGCGCCCGCAGCGTCGATTCCGCGTCGGGGTGGGCCGAGTATTCCAGCGCGACGACGCGTCCGGAGGCGTCCGGGTCATGATCTCGAACCCGGCCCACGAAGACCGTCTCGGCGCCGGCGGCGGCATCGCGGATCGCCGCGAGATGCTCGTCGAGGTCGAGCGGCTCGGCGCTGATACGGGCCAGACGCACCGTCACGCGTGATCGCCGCCGCCCAGCTGCGACACCACGTGCGCGGCGACCGACAGGATGACCGGCATCCCGGATGCCACGCCCCCCGGTGACCCCGGCAGGTTCACCACGAGCGCTCCACCGGCCACGCCGGCCAGCCCGCGCGACAGCATCCCGGCCGGCTTCTCGGCCGCGCCGAGGCGGCGCAGCTCCTCCGCGATGCCCGGCACGCCGCGATCGATCACGCTCGCCGTCCCCTCGGGGGTGCGGTCACGCGGGCCGACACCGGTGCCCCCGGTTGTCACGATGAGCTTCGCGCCGGCGGCGAGTGCCGCCCGCAGCGCGGCTTCGACGCTGTCGGCCCCGTCGGGCACGATCGTCGCGTCGTGGCAGGTCCACCCCGCGTCGCGTAGCGCTGCGACCGCGACCGGACCGCTCGCGTCGTCGCGGTCGCCGGCGGCGGAGCGGTCCGAGACGGTGACGACCACCGCGAGGCGCTGCATCCTTCCACCCTACGAGCCGGTGCGCGACCACAACTCAGGCAGAAGGGGTGTCGAACCCCGCATCGTGGCGCGCGACCCGGGTTCTGCCTGAGTTGTGGGCACCAACGCAGGCTGATCTTGCATGCCACCGACGGAAAGACGGCCGAACGGCCCGGATGCGGCCGGTTCCGCCTGCGTTCGTGCGGCACATCCCGAGCCGCCCGGGGCTACAGCCGGTGCTCGAGCCGCACCACCACGGACTTCGAGGTCGGCGTTCCGGAGACATCCGCGACCGAATCCAGCGGCACCAGCACGTTCGTCTCGGGGTAGTACGCCGCCGCGTTGCCGCGGGGCGTGCGGTACGCGACGATGCGGAACTGCTCGGCCCGGCGTTCCTGCTTCACACCGTCGGGCCCCACCCACTCCGACACCAGATCGACGATCTCGTCCTCGCGGAAGCCCATCGTCTGGATGTCCTTCGCGTTGACCATGACCACGCGACGTCCGCCGTGGATGCCGCGATACCGATCGTCCTTGCCGTAGATCGTGGTGTTGTACTGATCGTGCGAACGCAGCGTCTGCAGGATCAGCCGCCCCCTCGGGATGCGCGGATACTCCAGCGGGTTCGCGGTGAACTGCGCCCGGCCGTCCACCGTCGCGAACCGGCGTTCGTCGCGCGGACCGTTCGGCAGGTAGAACGTACGGCCCTTGTCGATGCGCTGGTCGTAGTCCTCGAAGCCCGGGATGACACGGCCGATGTGGCCGCGGATGAGTGCGTAGTCCGCCTCCAGAGCGGCCCAGTCCGCGTGCGGCACGTTGTCCTCATGGTTCAGGTGCGCGGGGTCGGGGCCGGACGTCTCCTCCACTTCACGGCGCTCCGGCTGACCGGCATCCACCTCGACCGCGCTGACGGCAGCGCCGCTGTACACGCTGGTCGAGGCATCCGCGTCGTTGCCGAAGAGCATCCCGCACAGCCGGGCGACGATCGCGACCTCGCTGAGCAGTTCCTCCGACGGCGGCGCCAGGCGCCCGCGGGAGCCGTGGACGGCGCCCATCGAGTCCTCGACCGACACCCGCTGCTCGCGCCCGCTGCGCTTGTCCCGGTCGGTGCGACCGAGCGTCGGGAGGATGATCGCGCGCTTGCCGGTCACGACGTGCGAGCGGTTGAGCTTCGTCGACACCTGCACCGTCAGATCCACGTTGCGCATCGCCGCCTCGGTCACCCGGGTGTCGGGGGTGGCGCTGACGAAGTTGCCGCCCATCCCCATGAACAAGCGCACCCGGTCGTCGCGCATCGCGCGGATCGCGTTGACGGTGTCATGGCCGTGCTCCCGCGGCGACGCGAAGCCGAACTCGGCATCGAGGCGGTCGAGGAAGTCCGCCGACGGCTTCTCGTAGATACCCATCGTCCGGTCGCCCTGCACGTTCGAGTGCCCGCGCACCGGGCACACGCCGGCGCCCTGACGGCCGAGGTTGCCCTGCAGCAGCAGCACGTTCACGATCTCGCGGATCATCGGGACCGAATGCTTGTGCTGCGTGATACCCATCGCCCAGCACACGATCGTCGCCTTCGAGGCGCGCACCATCTCGGCGACGGCGCGCAGCCGCTTCTCGGGGATGCCGGTGGCGGCGACCAGCTCGGGCCACGAGGCATCCGCCATCGCCTGCCGGTACGCGTCGAAGCCGCTCGTGTGCGCGGCGATGAAGTCGTGGTCGAGCACCGTCTCGCCGGCCGCCTCGGCCTCGAGCAGGTGCTTGCCGATCGCCTGGAACAGCGCCTGATCGCCGCCGAGCCGGATCTGCACGAACTCGTCGGCCATCTTGGTGCCGCCGAACGCCATGCCGCGCACCGTCTGCGGATTCTCGAACCGGATGAGCCCGGCCTCCGGCAGCGGGTTGACCGCGAGGATCTTCGCGCCCTGCTGCTTCGCCTTCTCGAGGGCGCTGAGCATCCGCGGGTGGTTGGTACCGGGGTTCTGACCGGCGACGATGATCAGCTCGGCATCGTAGATGTCGTCGATCGAGACCGTGCCCTTGCCGATGCCGATCGTCTCGGTCAGGGCCGACCCGGATGACTCGTGGCACATGTTCGAGCAGTCCGGCAGGTTGTTGGTGCCCACCCCGCGCACCAGCAGCTGGTACAGGAACGCCGCTTCATTGGAGGTGCGACCGGAGGTGTAGAACACCGCTTCGTCCGGGTCGTCGAGACCCCGCAGCGCGTCGGCGATCTCGCGCAGCGCGTCATCCCACGAGATCGGTTCGTAGTGGGTCCCGTTCTCGCGCAGGATCATCGGATGCGTCAGCCGCCCCTGCTGACCGAGCCAGTAGTCGTCGTGGCCCTCGAGGTCGTACACCGAGTGGGTGGCGAAGAACTCCGGCTCGACGCGGCGCAGCGTCGCCTCCTCGGCGACGGCCTTCGCGCCGTTCTCGCAGAACTCCGCGATGTGACGGTGGTCGTTCTCGGGCCACGCGCATCCCGGGCAGTCGAACCCGTCCTTCTGGTTCACCTTCAGCAGCGTCTGCACGCTTCGGGCCACGCCCATCTGGTCGTTCGACATCTGCAGCGCACGCAGCACCGCGTGCGGTCCGACCGCCACCTTTTTCGGTCTGCCGTGGGTGAGCTTGTTCTCGTCGATATCCGACTTGGGTGCGCGCGTCGTCATGGTGCTTCCTCGCCCTGAACCGCAACCGGGGGATGCCTCGGCGCTCCTCAATGCTAGATCGGGCTCCGGCAGCCGGACCCGTACCTCCCGTCGAGCGGGACGCCGCGTCGCCGCCTCAGCGCCGGCCGGTGCCGAACAGCCCGCGGATCACGCCGTTGAGGATCGTCTGGGTGGAACGCGAGTTCAACACGTTCTCGAGCGGGCTCTTCGGCGCGCGAGTGGTGCGCGAGGTGCCGGAGGTCTTGCGCAGCAGCCGCTCGTACTCGGCCTGCGCCTTCCGGTCCGCAGCGGCCTGCGCCTTGTCTGCCGCGGCCTGCTGCTTGGCCAGCTCGGCATCCGCCTTCGCCTTGGCCAGCGCCGCCTCCTCCGCCGCGGCGGCCTCCTGCGCGGCGTTCATCTTGGCGGCGAGGATCTCGCGGGCGGACTCCGGATCGATCGTGGTGCCGTACTTGGGCAGCAGCGGGGATGCCGCGACCGCCGCGTCGATGGCGGCATCCGGTGTCGGCGACATCAGGCCCTGCGGTGCGCGCAGCCGCGTCCACGCGACCGGAGTCGGGGCGCCCTTCTCGCTCATCACCGTGACGATCGCCTCGCCGGTGCCGAGCTCCTGCAGCACGCGCTCGAGGTCGTAGCCGGACTTGGGGTACGTGCCGACCGTCGCGCGCAGCGCCTTGGCGTCGTCGGGCGTGAACGCGCGCAGCGCGTGCTGCACGCGCGAACCGAGCTGACCCAGAACGTCACCGGGCACGTCCTTCGGGGTCTGGGTGACGAAGAACACCCCGACACCCTTGGACCGGATGAGCCGCACGGTCTGCACGATCGAGGCGGTGAAGTCCTTCGACGCGTCCCTGAACAGCAGGTGCGCCTCGTCGAAGAAGAAGACCAGCTTCGGCTTGTCGGGATCGCCGACCTCGGGGAGGATCTCGAACAGCTCGGCCAGCAGGTACATCAGGAACGTCGAGAACAGCGCGGGCTTGTCGGCGACGCCCGGCACCTCGAGCAGACTGATGATGCCGCGCCCGTCGGGGGCGGTCCGCAGGAACTCGGCCACCTCGAACTCGGGCTCGCCGAAGAACACGTCGGCACCGCCGTCGGCGAAGGTGATGAGCTCGCGCAGGATCACGCCCGCCGTCGCCGGCGCCAGTCCGCCGAGGTCCTTCAGGTCGGCCTTGCCCTCGTCGCTCGTGAGGAACGACAGCACCGCCCGCAGGTCGGACAGATCGACCAGGGCCAGGCCGTGCGCGTCGGCGTAGTGGAACACCAGGCCCAGGCTCGACTCCTGCGTGGCGTTCAGGCCCAGGACTTTGCTCAGCAGCAGCGGCCCGAAGCCGCTGACCGTCGCACGCACCGGCACGCCCTTGCCGACGCCGCCCAGGGCGTAGTACTCGGTGACGGATGCCTCGGGCTTCCAGTCCTGACCGATCGCCTGCGTGCGTGCGAGCAGCTTCTCGTTCGACTCGCCGGGCGTCGCGACGCCGGACAGGTCGCCCTTGATGTCGGCGGCGAACACCGGCACACCCTTGGCGGCGAGCTGCTCGGCGAGGCCCTGCAGCGTACGGGTCTTGCCGGTGCCGGTGGCTCCGGCGACGAGCCCGTGCCGGTTCATCATGCCGAGCGGGATTCGGATCTGCGCCGCCGCGACGGGTTCGGTGTTCATAAGGGCGCCGAGGTCGAGGGTCGTCGCCTCGAAGGTGTAGCCGCGGATGACGGCATCCACCTGGTCGGGGCTGAGCGGGCCGGAGGCTTCCGCGCCCGTGGCGCCGGTCCCGCCCGTGCCGGGTTGAGGAGATGTGCCGGAAGCAGGACCCTCGGACGCGGAACCGCCCTCACCTCGGCTCTGCTCCGGGCCCGCAGGATCGCCCGCCGGCGAGCCCAGGCGTGCCTTCGCCGCGTCGGCTTCGGCCGCCGCGAGCGCGGCCTTGGCCTGCGCGGCCCTCAACTGAGCCTCCGCCGCCTCGGCCTCGGCTCGCAGGCGGTTCAGTTCGGCTTCGGCGGCTGCGACGGAGGCATCCGGCGACTCGGGCGCTGTCATGCGCTCAGCCTAACCAGCACGACCGTCGGCGGGTCAGGCCGCGACGTGCCTGACCGCGGTACCCAGTCGCGCTCGATCGTGCAGCAGCGGAACCGTGAAGACGGATGCCATCAGCAGCGCCGCGGCGACCCCGATCATCGCGCCACCGAGCGTGTCGCTCAGCCAGTGCGCGTGCAGATAGGTACGGCTGAACGCCATCAGCACGACCCACACCGTTCCGACGATCACCGCCCACGCCCGCGGGAACAGGATGACCAGCACCGTCGCGAGCGTCGCGGCGTTGGCGACGTGTCCGGACGGGAACGACCCGAAGTCTGTGGTCACGATGATATCGGTGGGCCTCGCGCGGCCGAACAGGTGCTTGAGCACCTGTACGAGCGACGCGCTCGAGATGCTCGCTGCGATGAAATAGGTCGCCGCCCACGGGCGTCTGACGAGGAAGAGCCCGATGGCCGCCGCGGCGGGCACCACGATGATGCCGAACCACGTGCCGCCCAGGACGTTCATCGCACGCGAGAAGTACAGCGCAGGCACCGACTCCCACGCGGCGAGGAACTCGTTCCAGGCCGAGTCGACCACGAACGGTCCGTCGCCGCGCAGCAGGATCCAGGCGCCGAGCACGAACGCCATCGTCAGCAGCACGCCGCCGGGCACGACGGTCCACAGCACGAACGACCGGCGCTGCGAGGTCATCGTGGTGGTCGCCATCCGTCCATTCTCGTCGCGTCACGGGATGCCTCGTGCACAATGGCCGTCATGAGCCGTGTCGTCGACGTCGTCCGTGCGGCGATCGCCCCGATGTCGCGCACGCGTCTGTTCCGTCGCATCGGACCGCTCATCCTCCCTCCGATCGAACGCGTCCTGGCGCGCCTGACCGGCGGGACAGTGCAGCTGAGTGCCGTGCTCGTGCCGTCGCTCGTGCTGCACACCACCGGCGCGACAACGGGCCAACCGCGCGACGCCGCGCTGATGTACACCCCCGACGGGCAGGGTCGCGCGATCGTCGTCGGCTCGAACTTCGGCGGCGGTCGTCACCCCGCCTGGAGCGCGAATCTGCTCGCCAATCCGGATGCCGAGATCACGGTGCGCGGCAGACGGATGCCGGTGCACGCGACCCTGATTGCCGACCGGGAGCGGGATGCGACGTGGGATCGGATCCAGCGGCAGTGGCCGGGTTACCGCTCGTACGAGCGAGCATCTGGCCGCACGGTGCGGCTGTTCCGGCTGCAGCCGGTCCGCCGCTGACGGCGCGCGTCAGGGCGTCAACTTGGCCACGGTGCGGGGCCGCACCACGAGCCACAGGGCCAGGACGGCCACGACAGCGCAGCCGACCATGACCGATGCCATCGTCGTCGCGGTGATCCCGGCATCCCGGGCGATCCACCCCACCAGCGGGGAAATGACCCCGGCGACGCCGAAGTTGGACGCACCGACGATCGACGCCGCGGTGCCGGCGGCCTTGCCGTGGCGGTCGAGGGCGAGCACCTGCACGCACGGGATCGTGAAGCCGCACGCGGTGATGAAGACGAACAGCGGCACGAGCGTGCCCACGAGGCCCCAGCCGAGCCGGTCGCCGACGATGATCCCGGATGCCGCCACCACGAGCATCGCGGTCGACACCGCCAGCACCCACTGCGGCCCGAATCGCGCAGCGAGCCGAGACGCGACCTGCACGCCGAAGACGATCCCGAGCGAGTTGACGGCGAACAGCACCCCGTACTGCTGCGCGTCGAAGCCGTATCCCTGCTGGAACAGGAACGACGACGACGACAGGTACGAGAACAGCCCGCTGAAGCTCATCGCGCCGATGATGAGCACGCCGACGAAGACCCGGTCGCGGAAGACGCTGCGGTACCGCTGCCAGACGGTGACGCGGCCCTGGTCCTGCCGGCGGGCGCGCGGCAGCGTCTCGGGGATGATCAGCAGCGCTGAAATCAGCATGACGGCGCCGTACCCGGCGAGCACCACGAAGATGCCGCGCCAGGGCATCACCAGCAGTAGCGCCGAGCCGAGCAGCGGTGCGAGGACGGGCGCCACACCGGTGACCAGCGCGATCCGCGACAGCATGACGACGAGGCGCCGGCCGCCGAACAGGTCGCGGATGATGGCGGATGCCACGACCCCGCCGGCCGCGGCGCCGGCGCCCATCAGCACCCGCGCCACCATCAGCAGCCCGAGGTCGGGTGCGAGCGCCGCGGCGACGCTCGCGAGAACGTGCAAGGCGGTGACCACCAGCAGCGGAACACGCCTGCCGACCTTGTCGCTGAGCGGCCCGACGATGAGCTGACCGAGCGCGAAGCCGACCATGGTGCCCGTCAGGGTGAGCTGGATCGCCGCGGCGGAGGTGTGGAAGTCGGACTCGAGGACCGGGAACGCCGGCAGGTAGAGGTCGATTGTGAACGGGCCGAGCGCGGTGAGCGCCCCGAGCAGCAGGATGTACAGCACCCGCCGCGAGGCGGGTATCGCATCGCCCGGATGC
>CAXTES010000117.1:0-9573 GCA_964243215.1 uncultured Microbacterium sp.
CCCCGGCCGGCAACCGCCGAGCGCCGTCGTATCCGGCTGTCACCCGTGCCGAATAGGCTCGCGATGTGGCCACGCTCGACGATCTGCGTCGCATCGCCGCAACGCTGCCCGGCAGCGAAGAGCGAGCGACAACGGGCGGCGCAGCATGGTTCGTGGGGCGGAAGCTGTACGCATGGGAGTGCCACCCCTGGCCGAGCATCCCCGCAGACATCCGCGAGGTGATCGCCGCAGAACTCGTCGTCGGCGTGAAGGTCGCTGACCGCCTGGATGCGCTCGCCCTCATCGAGATGCAGCCGGAGGTGTTCTTGCGCACGACGACGCCGTGGGGCGAGCCGAAGATCGCGTTCCGCATGGGCAGTATCGATGACGGCCACCTCGCGGAGTTGGTGACAGAAGCGTGGCGTGTGCAGGCCCCGAAGTATCTGCGGCGCGACCTCGACTCACTCGACTCCTGACAGCCGTTGCTCGCCGGTGTGGCGACCCACAACCCGCGACGCCGACGGGATCGGTCCACGCCTCGGCGTGCAACAGTGCTGGCATGGCATCCCCGCAGACGCTGAGCGAAGCCGACCGCCGCCTCGTGGCGACGTGGGCGGCGGACTGTGCCGAGCGAGTGCTGGTCTTCTTCGAGAACGACGTCGCGCCAGACGAGCGGCCGCGGGATGCCATCAACCGCGCGCGATCATTCGCCCGCGGTGAGCTCGACACGGCGGGTGAGATCCGCCGACGCTTCGTGGCGGGCCGAGCGGCGAACGCGGCGACGTCTCCCGCCGCCGTCGCCGCGGCCCGCGCGGCTGCTCAGGCCGCCGGCGTCGCGCACATGGGAGCGCACGCTCTCGGCGCTGCCGCTTACGCCGCGAAAGCGGCCGGGCTGGCCGCGCCGGACGAACCCGCGGCCGTATCCGACGAGATCGCCTGGCAGCTCGAGCACATGAGTGCTCCGGTGAGGGCGGCGCTTCGGCAGCTGCCGCCGCTGGGCGAGGACTCGGCGGGGCCGCTCGGGTCGGGTCTTCTCACGTCCGGCATCCTCGGGTCGGTCATCCGCGAGATTCAGGCCGCCATCGGCGTCACTCGGTAACGGTCGTCGACGACAGGCGCGGCGGGTACGGATGCAGTTGCCCGGCGCTGGGCTACGTCACGCGCCGGTCTCGGTTGAGATCCCCGGGTTCAGCCGTCGATAGCCGGGGTGCACCCCGGGGGTGAGCCCCTGCTGATCGGCGATGCGGGTCAACAGCGCCGTGAGTCGGCGATGCTCGGCAGGTGTCAATGCCGTGCTGATATCGGCCTCGTGCTCGGCGCTGACACGCGCCACTTCGCGCAGCACTTCGCCTCCGCGATCGGTGAGGTGCAGCGCGTACTGTCGCCGATCGCTGACGGACCGTCGGCGCTCGAGAAGTCCGTTCGCCTCGAGCTCGTCGACGATGGCGACGACCCTGCTCGGTTGGATGCCGAGCTGCTCGGCGACCGCCTGCTGAGTCCGGCCCGGATCCATCGCGATGAGCCTGAGCAACCCCGTCTGCGGCGGCGTCAAGCCGAGCGTGGCCGCTCGGCCGGCGAACATGTTCGCCGCGTGCGCTCCGATCTGTGCGATCAGGAACGCCGCGCCCGCGACCGGGAGCGTCCCACCATCTTCGGGGCCGGAAGAAGTCACGAGGAAACGCTAGCAAGAGAGAATAGATCATGCTATGAATTATTTACTACCGGAACTAAAACGGTAGGGGGAACCAGAGAGGAAACGCATCATGATCAACGGCACCTTCACCGTCCACACCCAGGCACCCGGCGACTCGGTGCTCGCCTACCTCGCGGACTTCCGCAATCAACCACGGTGGCGCGATGACGTGCTCAGCTGTGATCTCGAGAGCGGTCAGCCCGGAACCGACGGCGCGGTGTATCGGCAGCATGTCCGGCAGGGGCCAGGCACCGCCGAACGCCGCATCCGGGCGGACATCAGCGACGACGGCACCCGCGTCGACTTCGTCACCCTGGGCGACGCGCCCGTGCTGGCGTCGGGCGAGACGTCGATCGTCGCGGGCGACACCGGCACCACCGTGCAGGCGACGCTGCGTATCGAGATGTCCGGACCCGGCGCACTGCTGCGACCCGCGATCAAGCGGGTCATGGCCCAGCGGATGCCGGCATATGCTGCCGCTCTCGGGCAGCGCCTCGACGAGCTGGTCGGTCAGTAGGAGCGGCTCGGCCGTCGGCCCAGGGCACTGTCGACCGGCGACTCAAGCCCCGTCGAGCTCGGCTCGGCGAGCGAGTCGTTCGAGTTGCCCCTCGTGCACGAAGACAACCCATTCCCAGCCGTCCTTCGCTGACGGGCCGATCCGCGGGTCGTCGATAACGCGGCCGTCGCGCAGTGCCTCCACGTACGCGCGATCCCGGTAGATCCGCACGCGCAGGTCATCGGCTGCACCCACCGACCCGTGCCCTGGCACGACCACGTCGACGTCGGATGCCACGCCCTCGAGCAGGTCGAGCGCGTCGAGGTAGTCGCCGATCGGGTCGACGGCATCCGAATCCAGCATCGGAATCAGAACGTCGGAGAGCATGTCTCCGGCGACGAGCACGCCGCGGTCCTCGATCAACAGCGCCGCGTGACCGGCAGCGTGCGCCCGGTGCTCGATGATCCGGACTCGAGGGCCATCCCACGGCACGAAGCCCGTTCCGTCAGGCAGGCCCGTGAGCAGGCCGAACAGGTCGAGGGGCATCCCCTGGGCCTCCGGCGGCAGCACCCGGGCGACCAGCGCCCGCCAGTCCGGTTTCGACAGCAGATCCCGCATCGCGCCCGCGGCGCGGGCCGTGCCGTACCGGGGCGCGTCGCCGAACTCCGCGTGCCAGAGCACGTGATCCCAGTCGGGATGTGTCGAGAAGCCCGCCACGACCCGCTGGCCCAGCTCGCGGATGTCGGTCGCGAGGGTCACCATCTCGTCGGCGGTGATGCCGGGGTCGATGAGCAACACGCCGGCGTCCCCCTGCACGACGACGGCGTTGCTCTGGATGACGGCGCTCTCGTGCGCCCAGACACCCTCGGAAACCTGTGTCAGCACGGTGTCTACTGTGTCAGCCATGAGCCGGCGGATGCGTCGCGGGACGTGCGATTTCGCAGGATCGGTCGAGCGCCGTAGCCGTCGCGCGCGACCGTGACGGCGGTCGCTAGGACGCCGGCGAGGGCGAGCATTCCCACGATCATGAGGATGAGCATGATCCGTTCCCTTCTTCGATTCCTCCACGGTTCCACCGATTGGTACAGTCGTGAAGGTCCAATTAACGGGTGTCCGAGAGGACCGCATGCCAGCCGATGACGTCCTCGTCACGGTGGATCGCACGCTCGCGGTTCCGGCGCACGCGCAGCTCGAGCGCGGTCTCCGGGATGCCATCCGGTCGGGGCGCCTCCGCGGCGGCACCGAGGTTCCCCCGACGCGCCGCCTCGCGGAGGAGCTGGGTGTCTCGCGCGGCGTCGTCGTCGAGGCCTACCAGCAGCTCACCGCCGAGGGTTACCTCGTCAGTCGAACCGGCGGATACACCCGGGTCGCCGAGGGAGTCGACATCTCATCGCCCCGTGTCGGCGGTCGCAGCGAAACCACCGGCGCGTCGACGCGCGCGGCGATCGATCTGACGTACGGCCGTCCGGATGTCTCGCAGTTCCCGCGCTCCGCCTGGCTGCGGTCGCTGCGCACCGTGCTGACCGCGATGCCGCACGACCGGCTCAGTTACCTCGACGGACGGGGCGCCGTCGAGCTGCGGCAGGCCCTCGCCGACTACCTCGGTCGTGTCCGCGGCACGTGGATCCACCCCGACGGCGTCATCGTGACGAACGGCTACGCCCAGGCGATTGGCCTGGTGCTGCCGGCCCTGACCGCGCGCGGCATCCACACCCTCGCCGTCGAGGATCCCTCGGATCGGGATGCCAACGCGCTCGCCCGTTCGCTCGGTTTTGAGGTCGTCGATATCCCGGTCGACCACGATGGCATCGACGTGACGGCGTTGGATGCCAGCGCCGCCCGCGCCGTCATCGTGACCCCCGCGCACCAGTTCCCCACCGGGGCGGTGCTGTCGGCCGAGAAGCGCGCGCAACTCGTGGCGTGGGCCCGCGGCGTCGACGGGTACATCGTCGAGGACGACTACGACGCCGAGTACCGGTACGACTCGATGCCCGTCGGGGCGGTGCAGGGCCTTGCTCCCGAGCGCGTCCTGTACGCCGGAACCGCCAGCAAGACGCTGGCCCCGGGGCTGCGGCTCGGATGGCTCGCGGCTCCCGCCGACCTCGTCGATGACCTCGCCGCGCGCAAGTTCGTCGTGGATCGCGGCTCACCCGTGCTCGAGCAGCTCACGTTCGCCGACTTCCTCACGTCCGGCGAGTTCGATCGGCACCTGCGAAGGATGCGCGTCATTTACCGCCGTCGCCGCGACGCGCTGGTCGCGGAGATGGCCGAACGCCTGCCCGACCTCAATGTCACGGGCATCGCCGCGGGGCTGCACTCGTACGTCGTCCTTCCCGACGACCTCGACGAATCCGCCGTCATCGACACGTGCCGGGCGAACGGGCTGCTGATCGAAGGAGCCTCGATCTACCGCGTGCAGCGCGCCGGGCCCGGCGCGCTCATCCTCGGCTACGGCAAGCTCGACGAGCCGGGCATCATGCGGGCGGTCGAGGTGCTCGCCCGATCGATGCACGAGGTGCGCCGGGCCGCGACTTCCGACCGCGCCGACGACGCAGACCAGACGCAGTGACTCAGCGAGCGCGGCGGCGCGCGAAGACGACCGCGACTGCGATCATCACCACCCCGACGATGAGGACGATCGGACCGATGGTCGCCCACATCGGCGAACCGCTCATCACCGACCCGCCGAGCACGTTCAGACCCTGCAGAGTCCACACCAACCCGACGACGCCCAGGATGACGCCGATCACGACGAGCGGCCAGAATCGCTTCACAGGTCCCACCCTAGTTCGGCGACAACCGGCCGGGACCGCTGACTACTCTGCGGCCTTCCACAGGACCTCGCGTATCGGCCCGTCCTGAGCCTTGGATTCGACGAACTCGTACGACTCTCGGACGATCTGCTCGAGGACCGGCAGGTTCACGTCGCTGAGCCGCTTGACGTAGAGGCAGTAGCCCGTCGTGGAATGCGTACCCAGCTCGGCCAGCAGGGCCGCATGGCGCGCGGTGCCATCCATGAGATAGATGGTGAGCTTGCCCTTTCGCGGGTAGAAGCCGATCGTGTGTCCGTCGCCTTCGCGGCCGCTGTCGTACTCGTAGTGGTAGGTGCCGAACCCGATGGTGCCGACATTCCACAGCGTCGGCTCGTTCCCGCTGATGCGCTGCATCATGCCGAGCAGCGTCTTGCTGTCTGCGAGCGTCTGCCCATCGAGCGAGGCGAGGTAGCCGTCGACCGAGCGTTCGGTCTGGTCTGTCATCCGGTGTCTACCCTTCCGTACCTGTGGAGGAATATCCCTGACGCTACAACGGGATGCCTCCGGTATTGCAGGACCTCGTTGACGGGTCGGCCGGACCGGGCCAGCCTGGACAGTGCCCATCACTCACCCGTTCGAAAGGGAGGAGGCCGTCAATGACGCAACACACTCTCGAGCTACCGGAGGTCGATCTGGTCTACGACGTCCACGGGCCGCTGCCGACCGCGGATGACCGACCGCCGCTGGTCATGATCGGCCAGCCGATGGACGCGAGTGGTTTCCGGGCCCAGGTGGAGCTGTTCGAGGACCGCACCGTTGTGACCTACGACCCGCGCGGCCTGGGCCGGAGCAGGCGCAAGGACGGCGGGATCACGAACGAGCCGGAGACCCAGGCCGAGGACGTCCACGCGATCATCACGGCGCTCGACGCCGGCCCGGTGGAAATGCTCGCCAGCAGCGGCGGCGCGGTGACCGCCCTCGCGTTGGTCACGGCGCACCCCGACGACGTGTCGACCCTGGTCGCACACGAACCGCCGATCGACTGTGTGTTGCCGGATGCCGAGGCTGTCCAGCAGGCCCGCGCGGCCTATACGCGGGTGTATCAGGAGAAGGGTTGGGGCGCCGGAATGGCCGCGTTCATTGCGATGACCTCGTGGGAGGGCGAGGTCACGCCTGAGTACCTCGCTCAGCCGGCGCCGGACCCGGCCGCGTTCGGGATGGCGACAGAGGACGACGGCAGGCGGAACGACCCGCTGCTGTCAGACCGATCCTGGGCGGTGACCGACTATCGGCCGGATCTGGAGGCCCTGAAAGCGGCGTCGACCCGGATCGTGGTCGCGGTTGGTGAGGAGTCGGTGAAGGTCTACACCGGTCGGACCGCGATCGCGCTTGCCGAACAGCTCGGTCAACCGGTGACGGTCTTTCCGAGCCACCACGGCGGTTTCATGGGTGGCGAGTTCGGTTACGCCGGCCAGCCCGAGGCTTTCGCCACCAAGCTCCGCGGGGTGCTGGATCAGCCTTGAGCTTTGTTCACACGTCGGGAGGACGGGGCTGGTCAGTCGATGGGTTGACGCTCGAGGAGCGCCTTGGCTCTTCCGAGTCCGGCCGCGACAGTGGAGCCGACCGACTCGGCGATCATGGGTTGGGCGATCCGCATGATCCCGGTGGGGCTGGCCTCGACGGTCGCGGTCACCTCGCAGGCGCCGTCCCTGGCTGCAAACGCGAAGGTCGACGACGTCGGCATCGGCCCGTCGGTGCTGATGATCGCCATCCGAGTCGGAGGGTCGAACTCCGTCACCCGCCAGTGAAAGTCGACCTCTTGGCCGACAGCTCGCATGCGGGTGTGAATAGTGCTTCCCACTCCGACGGGTGCGGGTGACGTCAGCCTTTCGAAGACCACCGACGCGTCCCATTTCGGACGGTTGCCTCCGTCAGTGAAGAAGTCGAACACCTCCCCCACGGGACACGCGATCGAGACTGACTCGGTGACAGTGAACATCTGACCCCCGGATGGAGTGTGAACCCCAAGCCTCACACGCCGGCACCAATGGATGGCGCGCCTACCTGCAGAGGCGGCCGCTGAGCGATTCGGGTGAAGGCGGATCGCGGTAGGTGAGCGGCGGACCCGAGCTGTTCACTCGCGCACTGGAGCAGTTGTTGCCTGCGTGCACGACGATTGCCCTCCTTCCGCCGGTGTGGTCGGGTGAGGGTGTTGTCCTGTGCGGAACAAACAGAAAGAGGAGTTGATGGTGGGCGCGACTGTCTTATACATGTCGATGTCTCTGGACGGGTTCGTCGCCGGACCGAACGAGGGTCCCGGTAACGGGCTCGGCGACGGAGGCGAGCGGCTACACGAGTGGCTGTTCACGAATCCTGCAAGCAACGAGCAAGGTGGCCCGCCGTCGGCACCGTCGGTCATGAACGGCCGGGTGGTGTCGGAGTTCATGGCGACTGGGGCCGTCGTCGCCGGCCGAGGTACCTTCGAGCCGGCGAACGGATGGGGCGGGGACCATCACGATGGCGTGCCGATCTTCATCCTGAGCCGCGAAGCGCCCGGGATCGATATCGACGCATGGCCGCTGGTCACCTACGTCGACGACATCCAGGTCGCGATCGCACGAGCGAAAGCCGCGGCGGGTGACAAGAACGTGCTCGTGCACGGCGCCGCTGTCGCGCAACTGGCACTGACGGCGGGACTCCTCGATGAACTCGAGATGCACGTCGTGCCGGTGATCCTCGGTCATGGGCGGCGGCTGTTCGACAACCTCCTGCCGGGCCAAATCCAGCTGCAACGCACAAGAGTGCTCGAAGGCGAGGACGGTGTCACTCACATGCACTACAAAGTGCTGCAGTGACGACAGCCCGCTGAAATCGAACGCCCCTTGCCTGCGTGCAGACGGGGCCCTGGAGTAGTCGTGCCGAGGCTGCCGTCTACGATTGCAAGCGGCTGGATAGGGAGGACCGTGGATTCGGGGATCGCTGTCACGCTGGCGGCATTGGCAATCCTCATCCCCTGCGCCGCGTGGGTGTTTCTCGATGCTCGTGAGCGCGTTCGCTCCGGTCGCCCGGTCGTCGCTCAGTTGGCATCGTGGGAAGTTTCCACGCCGCAGCAGTGGCTGGCGCTCTGCGTTGTCCTCCTGGTCATCGCCCTCCCGCTGTATCTCGTCGCTCGCCGGGCTTCGTGACGATCGCCAGGGCCGGAGAGAACTCACCCGCGGTATAAGGCCGGGTCAGCAACGCGAGGCCCTCTTGCCGACGCGAAGGACAACTGTGGATTGCCCGCGCTGTCGAAGACGATACCGATCCATGGCCGCCCCTCGGGGCGGGAACGAGCGCCGGGCCAATTGACCCCCGCGGGTGCGGGGCGTGTGAATCCTCCCGACGGTCGCGATGCGGCGATCATGAACCAGCCGCACAACCCCTGATCCCGCGCCGCCGCGCCCGCCCGCCTCGTAGAGTCTCATCCGAGAGAGTCGGCTACTCGCATGAGCCGAACAGCACAGGAGCACCCATGACCCGGATCGGCGTCGTCGCCGAGCGGCCCGGCGAGAACCGCGTCGCCGCGACCCCTGCCACCGTCGCGAAGATCGTCGCGCTTGGATACGACGTCGTCGTCGAGACCGGGGCGGGCGCGGCATCCTCGTTCCCCGATGCGGAGTACGCGGATGCCGGTGCCGCCGTCGTGACCAGAGACCAAGCGTGGGCGTCGCCCATCGTGCTGAAGGTCAACGCACCGACGCCCGATGAGATCGCGAAACTCGCCGACAACGCGACGCTCATCAGCTTGCTCAGCCCCGCCCTCCGCCCCGAACTCTTACACCAACTGGCGACCCGCGGGATCACCGCGGTCGCGATGGATGCCGTTCCGCGCATATCCCGCGCGCAGTCGATGGACGTGCTCAGCTCGATGGCCAACATCTCCGGATACCGCGCCGTCATCGAGGCGGCCCACGAGTTCGGACGCTTCTTCACCGGCCAGGTGACCGCGGCCGGAAAAGTTCCGCCGGCGAAGGTGCTGGTCGCCGGCGCCGGCGTCGCCGGGCTCGCGGCGATCGGCGCGGCATCCAGCCTCGGCGCCGTCGTGCGGGCGACCGATCCCCGTCCGGAGGTCGCCGACCAGGTGCGCTCCATCGGCGGCACATATCTGCCGGTCGAGGTCGAGGAGCAGATGGTCTCGACCGACGGCTACGCGAAGGCGACCACCGAGGCGTACGACCGGCGGGCGGCGCAGATCTACTCCGAGCAGGCCGCCGACGTCGACATCGTGATCACCACCGCGCTGATTCCCGGGCGCCCCGCGCCGCGCCTGATCACGGCGGCGGATGTCGCGAGCATGAAGCCCGGCAGCGTGATCGTCGACATGGCCGCGGGCCAAGGCGGCAACGTCGAGGGATCCGTCGCGGGCGAACGCATAGTCACCGACAACGGCGTGACGATCCTCGGGTACACCGACCTCGCCGGCCGCCTTCCGCAGCAGGCATCCCAGCTGTACGGCACCAACATGCTCAGCCTGCTGAAGCTGCTCACGCCCGGCAAGGACGGCGTGCTGACGCTCGACTTCGACGACATCGTGCAGCGGTCGGTGACGGTCGTCCGCGACGGCGAGGTGACCTGGCCGCCGCCACCGGTGCAGGTGTCGGCCGCGCCGGTGG
>CAXTES010000118.1:0-9398 GCA_964243215.1 uncultured Microbacterium sp.
GAACGAGACCGGCTATCTCCTGGTGATCGGATTCGGGCTGCGCGAACGAGTCGTACAGCACGACGTCGACCGTGTCGTTCATGGCCGCATTCGCATCGATCTCCGCGACGACGACGCGGTCGCGGTAGTCGTCGAACAGATGCGCCAGACCCTTGAGGACGACGTCGTAGTCATCGACGAGGGCGACCGTGATCGGCCGCGTTGCAACAGTGGAAGGCATCCTTCAGCTTTTCACCCCCAGGGGTGTGTCTGCACACCCGGAGGGGTGATTGAGTTCTGAGTGCGCACTAACCCGTGCAAGGATCGGGATGGCGCACCTGGGGTTTGTGCGTCATCCCCCCTCACAACCAAAAAAGGACATCACCATGCTCTGGACCATTCTCGGCCTCATCGTCATCGGCCTCATCGCCGGCTTCATCGCTCGCGCCGTCATCCCCGGCAAGCAGAACATGAGCATCCTCATGACCATCGTGCTCGGCATCGTCGGCTCGTTCGTCGGCGGCTTCCTCGGCTTCCTGATCTTCGGCAGCGACCCGAACGGTGGCTTCCTGCAGGCATCCGGCATCATCGGATCGATCATCGGCGCGATCATCGTGCTGGGGATCTACGTCTTCGCCACGCGCCGCGGCGCCGGCACCCGCCGCACCGTTCGCTGACCACCTCGCCGTCGACGCCGGTGACCGCTCGGGGGTGGTCACCGGCGTCGTCCGTTGTTCCCGACCCGCGCGTCGGAGGCGCTTCATCCCCCGAGCCCCGACGAAAGTTCACGATGACCGACACCTCGCAACGTTCCACCATCGATGATGAGTCGCCCTCCCGGACCGATGTCCGGGTGGCGGCCGTCGTCTACAACCCGATCAAAGTCGACCTGCCCGACATCCGAGCCGCGGTGATCGCCGAGCAGGCTGCCGCAGGCTGGGGCGAGACGCTGTGGTTCGAGACATCCGTCGAGGATCCTGGACAGGGCGCCGCAGAGCGAGCCATCGCAGCGGGTGCGTCGATGATCATCGTCGCCGGCGGCGACGGCACGGTGCGGGCGGTGGCGGAGGTGGTGCACGAACGCGACGTGACGCTCGCGCTGCTTCCGTCCGGCACCGGTAACCTCCTGGCCCGCAACCTCAAGCTCACGCTCGACGACTTCGCGCACTCGATCAGCTCCGCGTTCAGCGGCCAAGATCGTCCGATCGACCTCGCAATGGTCGAGATCCGCCGGCCCGACTCGCGCATCGACAAGCACGCCTACCTCGTCATGGCCGGGCTCGGCCTCGACGCGAAGATGCTCGCCAACACCGACGAGGAGTTGAAGGCCAAAATCGGCTGGCTCGCCTATGTCAAGGCGATCGTGCTGGCGCTGCGCGACAAGAACCAGTTGCGGCTGCGATTCGCCGTGGATGCCGGACGCGCTCGGTCACTGCGCGCCCACACCGTCATGATCGGCAACTGCGGGTCGCTGCAGGGCAACGTGCTGCTGATGCCCGACGCTGCCGTCGACGACGGCCGACTGGACATCGTGCTGTTCCGCCCGGAGGGATTCCTCAGCTGGGTCCAGATCGTGCGCAAGATCATCTGGGAGAACGGCATCCTCAGCCGCACGCCGCTCGGTCGAAAGCTGCGCACGAAGGAGGTGAAGGCGCTGAACTACCTCAAGGCGGAGCGCTTCACCCTCGCGCTGAGTCGTCCCGAGAAGATCGAACTCGACGGCGACGAATTCGGGGACGCCCTCGCCGTTCGCACCTGGGTCGTGCCGCACGCGCTGACCGTTCGGGTGCCGGCCGACTCGACCGACTGAAACCCGGGCCGGGCGCTTCGTGCGCGTCCGGGCAGTCGATGCATCGGCTATGAGTCTCCTATCGGGCACGCGCGGCCGAACGGATGCGTCGGACAATATCTCCGTGGCATCCAGCACCCTCGACGCCGCCGCGCCTGCGGCGCTGATGACGGTCGACGCGCCACGGTCCGCTCGCCGGACGTCGCACCGATTGGCGTGGAACCTCGCCGCGGTCAGCGTCATCTGGCTGACCAGCCTGTTCGTGGCGGCGCTGTGGGTGGCCGGCGGTGGTATCTCGTCGACCGCGGCGGGCGGCGCGGACGCGCTGAACGCGCTGGGACGACTGACCGGCCTGGTCGCGGCCAATCTCCTGCTCTACCAGGTGCTGCTGATGGCGCGGGTCCCGCTGTTCGAACGCGGCTTCGGCCGCGACGGCATCACCCGGATGCATCGGCTGGTGGGCTTCTGGTCGTTCTGGCTGCTGATGGCCCACATCGTGCTGCAGGTGCTCGGCTACGCGTCGGCGGCGGCGGTCAACCCTCTCGTCCAGCTGTGGACCTTCGTCTGGGACTACCCCGGGATGCTGCTGGCCACCGCCGGCACGCTGCTGCTGATCCTCGTGGTGATCACATCGATACGCCGCGCCCGCCGCAGGATGCGGTACGAGTCGTGGCACCTGCTGCACCTGTACGGATACCTCGGCGTCGGACTCGCCGTCCCGCACATGCTGTGGACCGGTGCGGACTTCACGGCGTCGCCGGCCGCGACCGTCTACTGGTGGGCGCTGTGGGCGGTGGTCGCGTCGTGTGTGATCGTGTTCCGGATCGTGATGCCGCTCGTCCGCTCGGCGTGGCACGACCTGCGCGTGTCGAGGGTGGAGCGCGATGGCGACCGTGGTGTGGTCGTGCACCTGCGCGGGCGTCGCGTCGCCCGACTGGGCGCACAGCCCGGCCAATTCTTCGTCTGGCGGTTCTTGGATGGCGCCGGATGGACCCGCGGCAACCCCTTCTCGCTCGCCGCGGCGCCGAGCGGCGATCGGCTGACCATCTCGGCGCGGGTGGTCGGCGACGGTACCCGGCGCCTCCTGGACCTGCGCCCGGGCACCCGGGTGATGTTCGAGGGCCCGCACGGCGCGATGACCGGTGAGGCACGGACGGGCACGAAGCTGCTGCTGCTCGGCGCCGGCGCCGGCGTCGCGCCGCTGGTCGCGCTCCTGGAGGGCGAGCAGTATCCGCCGGGCGCCGCCACACTCGTCACGCGCGACCACTCCGACGCCGACGCGCTGCGCACCGCGGCGATCCGCCATCTGGTCGCCACGCGCGGCGTGCGGCACGTCGTGATCAACGGCCCGCGCGTGCGGACCGGGTCGACATGGCTGCCCGCCACGCACGCGGCGTGGCAGGGCGCCGACGTCATCCGCTACCTGGCGCCGGATCTGGACGCGTACGACGTGTTCATCTGCGGTCCGGTCGCGTGGATGGATGCGTTACGTCGAGACCTGCGCGCCGCGGGAGTCGCCCCCGATCGCATCCACCGCGAAGCGTTCAGCATCTAGCCGCACCGCGGCGGAACGAAACCCGGAGCCATCGTGAAGAAGATCGTCTACGGCATCCTCGCCACCGTCAGCGGCCTCGTGCTGCTGTTCAGCTACCGCACGTCGCTCGGTGAGTCCGTCCCCGCGGCGGAGCCGGCGGACACCACGACGTCGGGCTCCGCGGCGGCGACGCCGGTCCCCACGACGAGCCCCGACTCCGTTCCGACTGCCTCGGCGACCGCGAGCCCGAGTGCCTCGGGTGGCACGTCGACATCAACGGGGTCGACCGCGGATTCGGGCCTGACCGACGGGACGTACACCGGCCAGGCCGCGAACACGCGGTACGGGCCGGTGCAGGTGCGGATCACCGTGTCGGGCGGGAAGATCACCGCCGTGGACGTGCCCGAATATCCCACCACCAATCCGCGTGACGCGCAGATCAACCGGACCGCCGTTCCGCGGCTGGTGTCCGAGACGCTGGCGGCCCAGAGCAGCGACATCGACATGGTGTCCGGTGCCACCTACACCAGCGACGGCTACCTGCAGTCGCTGCAGAGCGCCATCGACGAGGCACGGGGATGACCGCGACGGCGCGCGGCGACGCTGCCCGGCGGCGCGTTCGGGTGGAGGACATCATGGGAACGACCGTGAGCGTTCACGTGGTCACCTCGCGCGACGATACGGACGATTCGGACGAGGCGGTGGCGGGATGCTTCGCCGAGCTGCGCGAGCTGGACCGAGTGTTCTCGACCTACCGTGACGACTCCGACATCTCGCGCCTGCGGCGAGGCGACTGTCACACGGCCGTGCTGGACCGGCGCGTCGGTGAGGTCGCGGCCGCGTGCGCGCGGTGGGAACAGGCGACGGCCGGACGGTTCGACGCGCACTGGCGCGGCTGGTTCGACCCGACGGGGTACGTGAAGGGCTGGGCGGTCGAGACCGCAGCGCGACGGCACCTCGGGCCGCTGGTCTACCGCGACGGGATCACGGCCGTCGGCATCAACGCCGGCGGAGACATGCAGCTGTTCACCGCGCCCGATGCGGACTGGTGCTGGCGGGTCGGCATCGCGGATCCGGCTCGCCCGGGCGCGCTGATCGCGACGCTGGACGTCGTGAACGGGGCGGTGGCGACATCCGGCTCCGCCGAACGCGGCGACCACATCATCGATCCGCGCACCGGCACCCCGTGCACGAGCGTGCGCAGCGCGACGGTCGTCGCCGACGGCCTCGCGGCGGCGGATGTCTGGGCGACCGCGGCGGTGGTGTCCGGCATCCGGGATCTGTCCTGGATCGGTGGCGCCGCGTCGCGCTCCGGCGTCGTGGTCGGAAGCGACGGCACCGTGCGTCGCTGGCTCGGGGCCACCGAGATCAGCGTGGAGACGGCCCCCGCCGACCTCGCCCTGTCGCGGGACTGAGCTCGGTCGCCTTACTCCGCGGCATCCCTGCGGGCACGCGCGCGGCGTTTGCCCTCGTGCATCGCGACGACTCTGGCGATCGGGATGCCGTGTCCCTCGCTCACCAGGTCGTCGGGCAGCGACTGCTCGACGGGCATCAGCTCGGCCCACAGGTCGCGTCCGGCCGCCAGCTGCGCGGCGGTGCGGATGGTGAAGTTGCCGGGACTCACGGCATCCAATTCGCTCCACGGCACGGGGAACGACACCGGTAAGCCGGGACGCACCCGGGGGCTGTAGGCACCCACCACCGTCGCACCGCCGGCTCTCGTCGAGTCGACGAAGACCCGGCCGTGCCGGTCGTCCACGATGAAGGCGGTCGTCGCGAGGTCCGGATCCAGCCGCGCTGCCCGGGCCGCGATCGCGCGCGTCGCCGCAGCGACATCGGCGGTGCTGCGACCCGCCGCGAGAGGCACGAAGACGTGCACGCCCTTGGCGCCGCTGGTCTTGACCGCACCGGCCAGGCCCGCGGCATCCAGAACCTGCTTGACCAGTTGCGCGGCCCGGGCGGCCAGCCGGAACCCGGCCTCGCCGCCCGCGGCGGGCGGTGGGTCCAGGTCGAGGATGAGGTGCGTCTGGTGCTGCCGATCCGTCACCCGCATCAGCGCGGGGTGGTACTCGACCGCCCGCTGGTTCGCGAACCAGATCAGCGTGCGCCGATCCGTCGCGATCGGGTAGCTGACCTCGCGCTTGGAGCGGTCCGCCCAGACGGACACCGAGCGGATCCACTCCGGCGCGTAGGCCGGCAGGTTCTTCTGCATGAACGGCGGCTGGCCCGGCCGCACCCGGATGACCGACAGCGGCCGGTCGGCGAGGTGCGGCAGCATCGCATCGGCGATCCGATCGAGATAGTCGACCAGTTCGCGTTTCGTGGCGCCGGACCCGTCGAACAGCGGCTGGTCGAGGTGGGTGAGCGTCACGCCGTCGCGTTCTTCGCCGGTCGCCATCTGCTCACGCTACGCCGGGCGGGCGCGGTGCGTTCCGTTAGGGATGCGCGCCGAGGCTGTATGGGAAGCGTTATGACGGCGGATGCCGGTCGGGAACGGGTGTGGACTCGTCACTCGTGCTCGACGTCATCTTCATCGCCCTCACCCTCGCCCTCTTCGGCATCGTCGCGCTCGTCGCGAAGGGGATCGAGAAACTGTGATCGTCTTCGATGTGCTCGCGGCGGCGCTGGCGGTGGCTGCGGTCGTGTACCTCGTCGTCGCCCTCGTCAAGCCCGAGCGGTTCTGACATGGATGCCGCGACCATCTGGTTCGGCGTGCTGCAGGGCGCGACGCTGCTGCTCGCGCTGGGACTGACGTACCGGCCGCTGGGCGACTACATCGCCCGGATCTTCTCCTCGTCGCGACACCTCGCCGTCGAGCGCGGCGCGTACCGGCTGGTCGGGGTCGACCCCGACTCGGCGCAGACATGGCAGTCCTACGCGCGCAGCGTCCTGCTGTTCTCGCTGGTCGGCGTGCTGTCCGTCTACGCCCTGCAGCGTGCGCAGGCCGTGCTGCCGTACGCTCTCGGCCTGCCCGCGGTGCCCGAGGCGCTGTCGTTCAACACGGCCGTCTCGTTCGTCACGAACACGGACTGGCAGTCGTACTCACCCGAGCTGACCCTCGGTTACACGGTGCAGGCCGCGGGCCTGGTCGTGCAGAACTTCCTGTCGGCCGCGGTCGGGATCGCGGTGGCGATCGCGCTGGTGCGCGGGTTCGCTGCTCGGCGCACCGGCGTGCTCGGCAACTTCTGGGTCGACCTCGTGCGCGTCACGCTGCGCCTGCTGCTGCCGGTGTCGGTTGTCGTCGCGGTGGTGTTCATCGCGGGCGGTGTCGTCCAGAACGTCGCGGGATTCACGGACGTGTCGACGATCACCGGAGCAACCCAGACGATCCCCGGCGGCCCGATCGCCTCGCAGGAGGCGATCAAGATCTTCGGCACGAACGGCGGGGGGTTCGCCAACGCGAACTCGGCGCATCCGTTCGAGAACCCGACGCCGTGGACGAACCTGCTGCAGGTGTTCCTGCTGCTGGCGGTTCCGGTGGCGATGCCTCGGGCCTTCGGCCGCATCGTGGGCGATGACCGCCAGGGCTACGCGATCCTCGCGGCGATGGCCACGATCGCCGTCGTGTCGATCGCCGTCGGGTCATGGCTCGAGGCGCTGGGCCAGGGCGCGGCACCCGTGCTGGCCGGTGGCCCTATGGAGGGTAAAGAGGTCCGTTTCGGCGTCTTCGGATCGACGCTGTTCGCCGGGGCGACCACGCTGACGTCCACCGGCGCGGTCGATTCGATGCACGACAGCTTCACCGCGCTGGGCGGGCTGATGCCGATGGTCAACATGATGCTCGGCGAGGTCGCGCCCGGCGGTGTGGGATCGGGTCTGTACGGCATGCTCATCCTCGCCGTGCTCGCGGTCTTCATCGGTGGCCTGCTGGTCGGACGCAGCCCGGAGTATCTCGGCAAGCGGGTCGGCCCTCGCGAGATCAAGCTCGCGAGCATCTACATCCTCATCACACCGACCCTCGTGCTCCTCGGCACGGCGCTGAGCTTCGCGATCCCCGCGGTGCGCGCCGATGTGGAGGCGACGTCGATCCTGAATCCCGGCATCCACGGCATGAGCGAGGTGCTGTACGCCTTCACCTCCGCGGCGAACAACAACGGATCGGCATTCGCCGGGCTGACCGCCAACACCGCGTGGTTCGACACCGCGCTGGCCGTGGCGATGCTCATCGGCCGCTTCGTCCCCATGGTGCTGGTGCTGGCGCTGGCCGGGTCGTTCGCATCCCAGGATGCCGCGCCGGCGACATCCGGGACGCTGCCGACCCACCGGCCGCAGTTCGTCGGACTGCTCGTGGCCGTCACGGTGCTCGTGACGGCGCTGACCTACTTCCCGGTGCTCGCGCTGGGTCCGCTCGCGGAAGGACTCGTCTGAAGATGTCCACGACCACCACCTCCCCCATCGCGAAGACCCCCCGGCCGGCCTCGCGCTCTTTCGGATGGTCGCAGCTCGTCGCGGCGATCCCGGGCGCGCTGGGCAAGCTCAACCCGGCGGCCCAGTGGCGTAACCCCGTCATGTTCCTGGTGTGGGTCGGTGCCGCGCTGACGACCCTCATCGCGCTCGCCGAGCCGTTCCTCGGCGGCCCGGCGCCGTCGGCAGGCACCCGCGTGCCCGCCATCTTCACGGCCGGGATCGCGGCATGGCTGTGGCTGACCGTGCTGTTCGCCAACCTCGCCGAGTCGGTGGCCGAGGGCCGTGGCAAGGCGCAGGCGGCGAGCCTGCGCAAGACCCGGACCACCACGTCGGCGTCGCGCGTCCAGCAGTACGACGAGCGGTCGGATGCCGCGGCCGAACGCGCCGCGGTCGCTCCGGTCGCCTCGGCCGATCTGCGCCTGGGCGACATCGTGGTCGTCGCCGCGGGCGAGGTCGTCCCGGGCGACGGCGACATCGTGTGGGGGATCGCGACCGTCGACGAGTCGGCGATCACGGGCGAGTCCGCTCCGGTCGTGCGCGAGTCCGGCGGCGACCGCAGCGCCGTGACCGGGGGCACGCGCGTGCTCAGCGATCGGATCGTGGTGCGCATCACGTCCAAGCCCGGCGAGACGTTCGTCGACCGGATGATCGCGCTCGTCGAGGGCGCGCGGCGCCAGAAGACTCCGAACGAGATCGCCCTCGGCATCCTGCTGGGGAGCCTGTCGATCGTCTTCGTGATCGTCGTGCTGACCCTCGACCCGATCGCCTCGTACGCGGCGTCCACCGTCAGCGTGCCCGTCCTGGTCGCACTGCTGGTGTGCTTGATCCCCACGACGATCGGGGCCCTGCTGTCGGCGATCGGCATCGCCGGGATGGACCGCCTCGTGCAGCGCAACGTGCTGGCGATGTCGGGCCGCGCCGTCGAAGCGGCCGGCGACGTGACGACACTGCTGCTGGACAAGACCGGCACGATCACGTACGGCAACCGGCGCGCGACGGGTTTCCTCGCGCTCGACGGCGTCGACGCGGACGAGCTCGCGCGCGCGGCCGCGCTGTCGTCGCTGGCCGACCCCACCCCCGAGGGCACCTCGGTCGTCGAGCTCGCCGCGCAGCGCGGCGTGGTGGTGGACCAGCCGGTCGGAGCGGTGTTCGTGCCGTTCACGGCGCAGACCAGGATGAGCGGACTCGATATGCCCGAGGGAACCGAGATCCGCAAGGGCGCCGGATCGGCGGTCATGGCGTGGCTCGAGCAATCCGGTTCCGCCCCGGACGCGCGGGTGAGCTCCCAGGTGTCGGCGACGACGGATGCCATCGCGCGATCCGGCGGCACCCCGCTGGTGGTCGCGACACGCGCGCCCGGTGGCGCGGGTCGCGTGCTGGGGGTCATCCACCTCAAGGACGTCGTCAAGACCGGCCTGCGCGAGCGGTTCGCCGAGTTGCGGACCATGGGCATCCGCACCGTGATGATCACCGGCGACAATCCCCTGACGGCGGATGCCATCGCCGCCGAGGCGGGCGTGGACGACTACCTGGCCGAGGCGACACCCGAGGACAAGCTCGCGCTCATCCGCCGCGAGCAGGAGGGCGGCCGGCTCGTGGCGATGACCGGCGACGGCACCAACGACGCCCCCGCGCTGGCCCAGGCCGACGTCGGCGTGGCGATGAACACCGGCACGTCGGCGGCGAAGG
>CAXTES010000119.1:0-9398 GCA_964243215.1 uncultured Microbacterium sp.
TTCTCGTGGCTCGTCGACCACGCGCAGGATGCCTTCGAACTCGAGGTGTCCGCCGGCGGGCAGGCCGTGTGGGCCACCGGCGTCGTCGAGACCGCCGACACCGCGCTGATCGAGTACGCCGGCGCCTCGCTGCGCTCGAACACCGCGTATCTGTGGCGCGTTCGCAGCAGGGGCGACGGATTCTGGACCGATTGGGTGGGCTCGACCTTCGAGACCGCCCTGTGGGATGCCTCGGACTGGATCGCCGCGTGGGTCGAGCCGGCGCAGCAGGATGCCGTCGTCGAGCGCTGGAGCATCGTCGATTGGGTGCGCGGGCTCGGTCCGGACACGCCGCCGGCTGAGCGGTTGCGCCAGCCGCAGCTGCTGCGTCAGCCGTTCGTGGTGCGCGAGCAGCTCGTGCGTGCCCGGCTGTACGCATCCGCCCGCGGCGTTTACACTGCCACGCTGAACGGCCTGCCCGCCGACGATCAAGTGCTCGCACCCGGCTACGACTCATACGAGCACCGCATCAGCGTGCAGTGCTACGACGTGACGGCGCTGCTCGAGGAGGGCGAGAACGTGCTCGGCATCGCGCTCGCCGACGGCTGGTGGGCCGGTCGGATCGGCCTGACCGGGTCGAGCGCGCAGTTCGGCACGCGAACGAGCGCGATCTGGCAGCTGCACCTGGAGTACTTCGACCGCACCACCGAGATCGTGGCATCCGGATCCGACGCCCGCGGCGCACCGGGACCGTGGACGTACGCCGACCTGTTCGTCGGCGAGGAGTTCGACCGCCGCGCCGTGCCTGCCGGATGGGACCGGCCCGGCTTCGACGACGGCGACTGGATGCCGGTGGCCGAGGTCGCACGCGACCACGACGTGCTGACCCCCTTCGCGGGGGAGCCGATCCGGCGGGTACGCGAACTCGCGGCGCTCGGGATCACCGAGACACCCGACGGGAGGGTCGTCGATTTCGGCCAGGTGATCGCCGGCCGGGTCCGGCTCCGGATGCGAGGTACGACGCCGGGGCAGCGCATCGTGATCGAGCACACCGAGACGCTCGCCGCCGACGGGTCGTGGTTCGACAACGTCGTGGGCATCAACAAGGAGCAGACCGACGTGTTCGTCGCCGCGGGTGGCGATGACGAGTGGGAGCCCGAGTTCACCTTCCACGGGTTCCGGTTCGCGCGCATCCGGGGATTGACCGACGCGCTGCACCGCGACGACATCGTCGCGGTGGTGATCGCGAGCGATCTGGAGCAGACCGGCGGGTTCGAGTCGTCCGACCCACGGCTCAACCGGCTTCACGAGAACGTCGTCTGGAGCCAGCGCGGCAACTTCCTCTCGGTGCCGACCGACTGCCCGCAGCGCGAACGCGCGGGATGGACCGGTGACCTGCAGGCGTTCGCGGCGGCAGCGACGAACAACGCCCAGGTGGTGCCGTTCGTGTCGCGGTGGCTCGCGAACCTGCGGGCGGATCAGTTGCCCGACGGCCGCATCCCGATCTTCTCGCCGCGCTCGCCGTTCGACGCCGAGGCGGCCGCCCAGGCGCAGGGCATCGGCTCGATCGTCGCGGCGGCGGGCTGGAGCGACGCGATCGCCATCGTGCCGTGGACACTGTACGAGCGGTACGGCGATCGGCGGGTGCTCGAGGAGAACTACGCGGCGCTCGTGCGCTGGATCGAGTACCAGCGGGCGACCGCTGCAGACGCTCTGCCCGCGCGTCTGCTGGGGGAGGAGCTGCCGCCCGAACGACGGGCGGCGCAGGCGCTGCTCTACAACACCGGCGAGCACTTCGGCGACTGGCTCACCCCGAGCACGATGGTCAGCAAGCCGCTGCACGAGGCGATCGGCATTGCGCCGGCGCTGACGAGCGAGTACGTCGCGCCGATGTTCCAGGCGCAGACCCTCACGATCGCCGCCGGCATCGCGCGCGTGCTGGCGCGCACCGAGGATGCCGACGACTTCACGGCGCGCGCGACGGCGGTTCGGGCAGCGTTCGCCTCCGAGTACGTCGATGCCGCAGGCGACCTGCCCGTGCTGCTGCAGGGCGTGTACGTGCTCGCGCTCGCGTTCGACATGGTGCCCGCAGACCGTCGCGCGGCCACCGCGGCGCGGTTGATCGAACTCCTCCACGACAACGGCGATCGGCTCGACACCGGCTTCCTGTCCACGCCGTACCTGCTCGACGTGCTGTGGGATGCCGGCTATCCCGAGGTCGCGCGCGCGCTGCTGTGGCAGTCCGAGATGCCGTCGTGGCTCTACGAGGTCGACCGGGGCGCGACGACGATCTGGGAGGCGTGGGATGCGATCGCTCCCGACGGTCGGATCCGCCCGATGTCGTTGAATCACTATGCGCCCGGCAGCGTCGACGACGTGCTGTTCCGCCGCATCGCGGGCATCCGCGCCGAGGCGCCGGGATACCGGATCGCCGTGATCGAGCCGGACTTCGACGCGGGGATCGACCGCGTGGCCGCCCACGTCGGGACGCCCTACGGGCGTCTCGGCGTCTCGTGGAGTCGCGACGGTGTGGGGGCGACCGTCACCGCGGAGGTGCCCGCGGGTGTCACAGCACGCCTGGTGACGGCATCCGAGGTCGTGTCGCTGCCCGCGGGCACGTCCACCCACACGGTGAGCGTCATGCCGCCGGCCCGGCCACCAGGGTGACCGTCGCGGTGTGCGAGGCGCCGGTGGTGCCGGTCCAGGTGAGCGTCACCGACTGACCGGCCGCGTATCCGTCCAGGGCGGTGCTCAGCTGCGCGGCGGAGGCCACCGCGGTTCCGTCGACGGCGGTGATGACGTCGCCGGCGGTCAGGCCGGCCGTCGCGGCGGGGGTCCCCGACAGGACGCCGCCGACCACCGCGCCCGAGGTAGTCGATCCACCGAACCGGCCGACGGTCTGCGCGAGCTGCACCCCCAGGAAGGCCGGATAGCCCTGCACGATGCCGTCACCGTTCTGACCCGAGGCGATGGCCTGCGCGATCGACAGGGCGGTCGTTATCGGAATGGCGTAGCCGGTCGCGGCGCCTCCGGAGCTCGCGGCGGTGTCCATGCCGATCACTTCGCCGTCGGCGTCGTAGAGCGGGCCGCCCGAGTCGCCCGCCTGGATCGCCGCATCCGTCTCGATGAGACCGTCGAGGGTCTCGGAGGCGGCGAACGCCTCGGCCTGGGTCGTGATGGTCTGATTCAGCGCGGTCACGTCCCCGGCGGCGGTGAGGAGCGTGCCGGTTCCGCCGGCGTCACCGACGCCGGTGACCTGGTCGCCGACCTGCAGGATGCCGGACGTGTCGAACGTGGCGGTCGTCAGGCCGCTGGCACCGGCCAGCTGCAGCACCGCCACGTCGTCGGCGGCATCCGTGCCCACCACCGAGGCGGTGTAGGTGGCACCGGTCGAGACGACCTCCACGGTGATCGAGGTCGCCCCTTCGATGACGTGGTTGTTGGTGAGGATCTCGCCGGTCGACGTCAGCACCATGCCGGTGCCGGCGGCCTCGGCCTGGCCGTAGTACACCACGGTCTCGATGATCACGATGCCGCTCGATTGCGCTGTGGATGCAGCCGTCTGGCCGGTGTAGGTCACGGATCCACCGGTGCCCTGGCCGCTGGTTCCTTGGCCGGCGGTTCCTTGGCCCGTGGCGCCCTGGCTGTCTTGCCAGCCGCCGCTCGGTGCGCCGCCGTACCCGCCGCTCGAGCCGCTTGAGCTGCTGGAGGAGCCGGTCACGCTGGTCGTTCCGCCGGCTTGGGCGGATTGCGCGGTCTGCGCGCCGAACAGGCATCCGACGCCGACGACGACGGCCGCGACACCGCCGGACGCGATCGTGACGAACCGTCGCCGCGATCGGCTGCGACGCGGAGCAACGGGTGGGGTGGTGTCGACATCGAATTCGTTCACGCCACCATTCGACGCGCGCTGTTCAAGAGGACGCTCGGTCGAGCCGATGCACTTCCTATGAGCGGCAGCCGGCGATCTACTCCGACTCGACCGACGTGGTGTGATGCGGCGTGCCCACCGGCTTGGACTCGGAAGATCCGCGCTGTCTCAGGTAGATCGCGAACGCCACCATGCATCCCACGGCGAGGAACTCGGACTGCCAGTTCTGCAGCGTGCGGTTCCAGAAGTCCGGTGACCCGACGTACTCCAGCCACGACATCGCCGGCTGCCCGTGCTGGGCGTTTTCGTCGTTCGCCACGATGCGCCCGCCGAGCGACTGGGCGAACCACGACAGCACGAAGATCGTCCCCATGACCAGCAGGAGCGAGTTGGAGTAGATCCGCTGGCGCCAGCCGGCCACCTTCGCCCAGCGCGGCGAGTCCGGCTGGGCGTGCTCGCCTAGGAGCTGCTCCTCCTCGGTGCCGAGACCCTGGTCGCCGGGGTTCTTCGACTCGGGCGATCCGCGCTGAATGAGCCAGATCGTGGCGAAGATGAAGAGGGTGAACTGCAGGAACTCGGACTGCCAGTTCTCGGCGACGTCGACCAGGAACGCCGACGTCGAGACGAACTCGCCGTAGGAGATGGCCGGCATGCCGTGCTGCGTCAGATCCTCGTTGTTCTGCGCGAAGCCGGCGATGGATTGGCCGATGAGAGCGCCGATGAACAGGACGAGGAAGAAGAGGCTCAGTCCGTGGTCGCGGATGAAACGGCGCATCAGTTGCCTGTCAGCGGCACGATGATCATGATCGTCAGCCCCACGACCACGATGCCCATCCAGGTCCAGAACATCGCGTGCATTCCGCCGCGACCGTCGGTGTCACTACTGCTCATGAGCGCACCATATCCGGTGGCCTCATTTGCCGAACGAGGGGTTGCGCTCGGCCGGGAAACAGCTATGGATCGAAGCTCGGACGGGCTTTTGCAAGCCCGTCCGAGCGGAAGTGTCAGAGGGTGCGGATGTTCGTCGCCTGCATGCCCTTCGGGCCACGCTCGGTGTCGAATTCGACCTTCTGCGCCTCTTCGAGATTGCGGTGTCCGCTGCCGGCGATCGCGCTGAAGTGCGCGAACAGGTCGGCGGACCCGTCATCGGGGGCGATGAAGCCGTATCCCTTGTCGGAGTTGAACCATTTGACGGTGCCAGTGGCCATGTCGTCATTCCTTCGTGTGTTCGTGGGCCGCGAGCGACCCGGTACCACGTCGACGGCGTCGGCGTGGAGTGCGGAGTGCTCGAGGACATCGAGCGGAGGATGAGCCAGCGAGATCGTCGCGCAGTGCGGTCGGCTGGGGTGGTGAAGCGCACGGATGCGGGCGATACGCGCATGTCGTGAGCGGGTGAGGTCTTCAGTCTAGCCCATCGGGTGCGAGGCGCCGCCGGACGGTGCCCATCGGAGGAGCACGGGTGGGTCCGAAGGTAGTGTGGAGCGACGAAAACGCCCGTCATCGACGGAAACCCCGAAGGCAGAGCCATGACGACGACACCTCCCGGCTGGTACGACGACGGTCAGGGCGCGCTGCGCTGGTGGGATGGCGCGCAGTGGACCGATCACGTCCACGCGCCCGACGCGCCCGGCGAGCCGCCGGCGGAGGCGGCTGCCGAGGAGGTCGCCGCCGTCCCCGCGGACGAGCACGCTGCGGACGAGCACGCCGCGGACGACGCCGCTGCCGAAGAGGCCGCGCTTGCGGCATCCGTTCCCACCGCCCCGCAGTCAGCTCCCGAGGTGCCCGACCTCGACCCGGCGATCGCGCTCGGCTTCGGTGAGCCGTCTCCGGCGGCGACGGCCGCGTACGAGGGGTATTCGGTGCCGGACGCGCAGCCGGCGAACGACGCGTATCCCGGCGGGTACGGCGCGACGCCGTCAGCGCCGACGGCCGTGGCGTACCCCGGAACGTATCCGGCGCAACCCGGCTATCCGGGCGTCGCGACGCAGGAGCCGCCGAAGAAGCGCTCACTGTGGTGGATCTGGCTCATCGTGGCGGGCGCGGTGCTCATCGTCCTCATCGTGCTGGCGGTGATCTTCGTTCCGATGGCGATCCGCGCCTTCAGTGGCGGGTCGTCGGCGGAGCAGGCGGCCGTCACGACGGTCAAGACGTACGACCGGGCGTGGCAGTCGGTGGACTGCGATCTGTTGTTCACCGCGACGACGCAGGGATTCCGCGAGGACTTCGACCTGACCGAGTGCGCGACATTCGAAGACCAGGCGTCGCAGCTGGCGACGACGACGAGCGATTACAACCTGACCGTCACGTCGGTGGCGACCCAGAGCGACGACGCCGTCACGGTCGAGACCACCGAGACCTTCAACAGTCACTTCGACGACCAGGGCAACGACACCGGATCCGACCAGGCGTACTCGTACCACTACACGTACGACCTGGTCGCCGCCGACGGGCAGTGGCTGATCGACGACCTCCATGTCGAATGAGCCGGACTGACCCATGTCGGATGATCGGACGGTGACGGCTCCGTCTCGGCCGCGAGCCGCCCGCACGCCGCGGTTCTTCGTCACCTGCATCGGCGTCGGCCTGCTCGCCGGCCTGCTGTCGGGCCTGTTCGGTGTCGGCGGCGGCACGGTGATCGTGCCCCTGCTCGTGCTGATCCTGAAGTTCGATCAGCGCCTGGCGTCCGGCACGTCGCTCGCGGCGATCGTCCCGACCGCGGCGGTGGGGGTCATCTCCTACGCGCTGCACGGGTCGGTGGCCTGGATCGCCGGGCTCATCCTCGCCCTCGGCGCGGTCTTCGGGGCGCAGATCGGCTCGTGGCTGCTCGCACGCCTGCCGATCACGGTGCTGCGATGGGGCTTCGTGATCTTCCTGGTGGCGGTGATCGTGACCCTGTTCATCGTCATCCCCTCCCGGGGCGCGCAGTTCGAGCTGACGTGGCTGTCGGGGATCGGGCTCGTCGCGACCGGTCTGGTGACCGGCATCCTGTCGGGCCTGCTCGGTGTGGGCGGCGGCATCATCGTCGTTCCGGCGCTCATGGTGCTGTTCGGCACGAGCGACCTCGTCGCCAAAGGGACGTCGCTGCTCATGATGATCCCCACCGCGATCTCCGGAACCGTGGGGAACGTCCGCCGCGACAACGTGGACCTCGTCGCGGCCATCGTCGTCGGACTCGCCGCGTGCACGACCACGGCACTCGGCGCGTGGATCGCCACCCTGCTCGATCCGCTCGCCGGCAACATCCTGTTCGCGGTCTTCCTGGCGTTCATCGCGGTGCAGATGGCCGTGCGAGCGGTGCGCGGACGCGGGCGCTGAAGCCTCGACCGGGGCGGCGACCCTCGCTCGCTAGGATGGGCCGGTGCCTGTGAACCCCGAACTGGTCGGGCGGTCGTTCCCGCCGACGGCGCCGTACCTGGTGGGTCGGGAGAAGGTGCGCGAGTTCGCGCGCGCCGTGTTCGCCGAAGACCCGCAGCACACCGACCCCGCCGCCGCGCGGGCCCTCGGCTACGACGATGTCGTCGCGCCGCCGACGTTCGCGATGGTCATCCAGGACCAGACGCTGCAGCAGCTGCTGGCCGAGCCCGACTCCGGCATCGCGCTGGAGCGCACGATCCACGCCGAGCAGCGGTTCCGGTACTCGCGGCCGATCGTCGCCGGCGACGAGCTGACCGCGCGGTTGACGGTCGCCGGCGTGCGGGCGATGGGCGACGGCGCGATGGTCACCAGCGAGGCGGAGATCACGGATGCCACGGGCGCCCATGTGGTGACGGCCACCTCGGTCCTGGTCGTCGGCGGCGAGGCCTGATGGGTCTCGAGGTGGGCGACGTGGTGGCCGACCGCGCGGTGCACATCGACCGCGAATCGCTCGTGCGCTACGCCGGCGCCTCCGGCGACTTCAACCCGATCCACTACCGCGACGACGTCGCGGCGCGGGTGGGGCTGCCCGGCGTGCTGGCGCACGGCATGCTGACGATGGGCCTGGCCGCCGAGACGCTCGTGCCGTGGCTGGGCGACAGCGGCCGCATCGTGGAATACGGCGTGCGCTTCACGCGCCCGGTCGTCGTGGCCGCCGATGCCGGCGCGGATCTGCGGGTGGTCGCGACGATCGGCGCCATCGACGAGGACGGCGCCCGCGTCGATCTGACCGTGACGTTCGCCGACAAGAAGGTCCTGGGCAAGGCTCACGTGCGGGTACGGCACTCCTGACCCATGCCCGACGCCCCGCCGATCCCGCTGGCGCAGCTGACGACGCTGCGTACCGGCGGCATGCCGACGCGCATGATCGACGCCCTCACGGCGGGCGAGATCGTGTCGGCGGTGCGCGATGTCTGGGACGAGCGCGACGACTGGCTCGTGCTCGGGGGCGGCTCCAACCTCTTCGTCGGGGATGAGCCGTTCGACGGCACCGTCGTGCGCATCCTCACCCGAGGAATCGAGCGGCTAACGGCGGGGCGGCCGGGTTTCGTCCGGCTCCGGGTCCAGGCCGGACACGACTGGGACGCGCTGGTCGCCTACGCCGTCGACGAGGGGCTCGCGGGCATCGAGGCGATGTCGGGCATTCCCGGCACGGTGGGCGCCGCACCGGTGCAGAACATCGGCGCATACGGACAGGAGATCGTCCAGACCCTCGTCGAGGTGGAGCTGATCGACGAGGACACCGGCGAGGTGTCGACGGTGCCCGCATTCGACCTCGGGCTCGGGTTCCGCACGTCGGTGCTCAAGCACCACTACGGGTCGGCGCCGGCTCGCCGCGCGGTCATCCTCAGCGTCACGTTCGAGTTGGCGCAGATCGGCGACGGCGAATTCCCGGTACGCGGTGAGCAGCTGCGCACCGCCCTCGTGCTCGGGCCCGAGGCATCCGTCTCGCTCCGCTGGGTGCGCGACCACGTGCTGGACACGCGGCGTCGGAAGGGCATGGTGCTCGACGACGCCGACCCCGACACGTGGAGCGTGGGCTCGTTCTTCCAGAATGCGGTCGTGTCGGAGTCGTTCGCGCGCACGCTGCCGCCGGAGTGTCCGCGGTGGCCGCTGACGCCGGATTTCGCTCCCGTGACGGTCATTCCGCTTACGGCATGGGACGGGGCGGTGCCGGCGTACGCCGCGGCTCCGTCGCAGATCAAGGTCAGCGCGGGGTGGCTGATCGAGAATTCCGGCATCCGCAAGGGGTTCAGGCTGCCGCGATCCCGGGCGGGGCTGTCGACCAAGCACGCGCTCGCCCTGTCGAACCGCGGGGATGCGAAGGCAGCCGAGATCGCGGAACTGGCGCGGTTCATCCAGGGGCGGGTGCAGGCGGAGTTCGGGCTGATCCTGCAGCCGGAGCCGGTGCTGGTCGGCGTCGAGATCTAGCGGGCACGACCTCGATCAGCAGGGCGCGGATGCTGCGACGGCGGATGCATCCGAGCCACAGGCCGGTGCCGTAGGCGATGTCGTCGAGCCGCCGAGCCACGCCGAAGCGCACGACATCCAGTTCGGCGTGCAGCCGCCGATGCTCCACCACAGCGTCGACCACCGCCATCCCCCCTGCGATCCAGCGCGCCCGGCGCTACAC
>CAXTES010000120.1:0-9395 GCA_964243215.1 uncultured Microbacterium sp.
TCGCCGAGGGGCGTTCGCTCGGCGACCCGGAGACCATCCACTACGGGCTGATCCCACGCAGCCACCGCGGCATCGTCGCGATCAACGAGCTGCCGGACCTGGCGGAGCGCATCCAGGTGTCGCTGCTGAACGTGATGGAGGAGCGCGACATCCAGATCCGCGGCTACCTGCTGCGCCTCGACCTGGACGTGCTCGTGGTCGCCAGCGCCAATCCCGAGGACTACACCAACCGCGGCCGGATCATCACGCCGCTGCAGGACCGATTCGGCGCCGAGATCCGCACCCACTACCCGCAGACGATCGAGGAAGAGGTCGCGGTGGTGCACCAGGAGGCCGACCTCGTCGCCGCTGTGCCCGCGCACCTGCTCGAAGTGCTCGCGCGATTCACGCGCAACCTCCGCGAGTCCGAGGCGGTCGATCAGCGCGCCGGGGTGTCGGCGCGGTTCGCGATCGCCGGTGCCGAGACGATCGCCGCCGCCGCGCTGCACCGCGCCACCCGCCAGCACGAGGAGGTCGCTGTGGCGCGTCCGGTCGACCTGGAGACGGCGGTGGACGTCCTGGGCGGCAAGATCGAGTTCGAAACCGGCGAGGAGGGCCGCGAGCGCGCCATTCTCGAACACCTGCTGCGCACCGCCGTCGCCGACACCGCCCGCGCGCACCTGCGCGGCATCGACTCGCAGGTGCTCGTGGAAGCGCTGCACGACGGGGTGACCATCATGACCGGCGAGCAGGTGCCCGCCGCGGAGGTGCTCGCCGCGATGCCGGTGCTGGGCGAATCGGATCTGTACGACTTGGTCGCCGAGCGGCTCGACGCGCACACTCCGGGCGAGCGCGCCGGCGCGCTGGAGCTGCTGCTGGAGGCGCTGTACCTGGAGCGGCGCATCGGGAAGGACAGTGCCGCGGGGGAGACGGTCTATGGCTGACGCATCCGCATCCGTCCCCGCCGCCCACCCCTTGCGCGAGACTTCACATATGTCACCGTGGGGGCTTCGCAGCGTGACATATCTGCAGCCTCGCGGGGTGTGCCGGCGCGGCGCGGCCGGTGCGTACGCTGAGCGGATGCGGGCTCGCTGATGGTGCGCGGTTTCCACCGGGTGCCGGCGCACACGAACCGGTACGGGCGATACTCCGGCGGCGACCCGCTCGCGCCGCCGGTCGAGGTGCAGAAGGCGCTCGAGGCGATCGGGCGCGATGTGATGAGCGGCACGTCCGCCGAGCGGGCGATGCGCGAATACCTGCGTCGCGGCAGCCGCGACCGGGCCGGCCTCGACGACCTCGCGCGTCGGGTACGCGAACGCCGGGCCGAGATGGTGCGCCGCCACCGGCTCGACGGCACCTTGGAGGAGGTCCGCAAGCTTCTGGACCACGCCGTGCTGGAGGAGCGCAAGCACCTCGTCCGCGACGTCGAGATGGATGACGACGCCCGGGCGTTCGCCGAGATGCGGCTCGAGAACCTGCCGCCCTCGACCGCCGCCGCCGTCAACGACCTGGCCGACTACGACTGGCAGAGCCCCGCCGCCCGTGCGGATTACGACCGCATCAAGGAGCTGCTCGGCCGGGAGCTGCTCGACCAGCGCTTCGCCGGCATGAAGGACGCGCTCGAGAACGCGACGGATGCCGATCGCCAGGCGATCCGCGACATGCTCGCCGACCTCAACGACATGCTCGAGAAGCGTCGCATGGGCGAGGACACCCCCGAGGACTTCGACGAGTTCATGCGCAAGCACGGGCAGCACTTCCCGGAGAACCCGCAGAACCTCGACGAGCTGATGGACACCCTCGCCGAGCGCTCGGCCGCCGCCCAGCGGATGCTCAACTCGATGACGCCGGAGCAACGTCAGGAGCTGATGAACCTCGCCGCGGAGGCGTTCGGCTCGCCGGAGCTGATGCAGTCGCTGGCGCGGCTCGACGACAACCTGCGGTCGCTGCGGCCCGGCGAGGACTGGACGGGCTCGGCATCCTTCTCCGGCGACGAGCCGGTCGGACTCGGCGAGGCGACGGGCATCATGCAGGATCTGTCCGACCTCGACGCGCTGACGGATCAGCTGAACCAGTCGTATCCCGGCGCTCGCATGGACGACATCGACATCGACGCGCTCGCGCGGCTCGTCGGCGACGACGCCGCCGTCAACGCGCGGGCGCTGCGCGATCTCGAGCGCGAGCTGAAGGACACCGGGATGCTGCGCCGGGCATCCGACGGCGCATTGAAGCTCACACCCAAGGCGATGCGCCAGCTCGGCCGGGCGCTGCTGCGCGACATCGCCGGACGCCGCTCCGGACGCAGCGGCCGACGCGAGACGCGCCACGCCGGCGCCGCCGGCGACCGCACCGGCGCCACCCGGGAGTGGGCGTTCGGCGACACCGAGCCCTGGGACATCCCGCGCACCGTCTCGAACGCGGTGCTGCGCACCGTCGCGGACGGCGGGGACGCCGCCACCGGAGTGCGGCTGGACACCCGCGACGTCGAGGTCGTCGAGACCGAGGAGCGCACCCAGGCGGCGGTGGCGCTGCTGGTGGACACGTCGTTCTCGATGGCGATGGACGGGCGCTGGGTGCCGATGAAACGCACCGCGCTCGCCCTGCACCACCTCATCTCCAGCCGGTTCCGCGGCGACAAGCTGCAACTGATCGCGTTCGCCCGCTACGCCGAGGTGATCGACATCGAGCAGCTCACGGCGAAGGACGCGGTGTGGGACAAGGGCACGAACCTGCACCACGCCCTGCTGCTGGCCGAGCGCCACTTCCGCCGCAATCCGGCCGCACAGCCGGTGCTGCTGATCGTGACCGACGGCGAGCCGACGTCGCACCTCGAGCCCGATGGGCGGGTGCAGTTCGCCTACCCGCCGGATCCGCGGACGGTCGCGGTCACCGTGCGCGAACTGGACACGGTGCAAAGGCTCGGTGCGCAGACGACGTTCTTCCGGCTCGGGTCCGACCCCGGCCTGGCGCGCTTCATCGACGCGCTCGCACGGCGGGCCGGCGGTAACGTCGTGGCCCCCGAACTCGACGATCTCGGCCGGGCGGTGGTCGACAGCTACCTCGGCGCACGCCCTTCCGGCCGCGGGACGCCGGAGGATTTCGGCGAAATGCTGCGCGGTCGCTCCTGGTGGTCGTAGGGCGCCTCGCCGCATCCCGGCCGACGAGTGGATGCCTCTAGGCTCGCGGGATGGCCAACAGCGGGCTTCGCGTCAGGGTGCTCGGCCCGGTCTGCGTCGGGTCGGCCGAGGCGGGCCCGGTAGAGGTCACCGGCGCCAACGCGCGGGCTCTCGTGGCGGCGCTGGCGCTCGCCGGCGGCAGCTCCCGCAGCGCCGTGGCCCTCGCGGACGACATCTGGGGCGATGAGCCGCCGCAGAACCCGCGAGCCGCGCTGCAGACGGTGGTGTCGCGGCTGCGGGCCAGCGCCGGATCGGACATCGTCCGCAGCGACCCCGCCGGCTACGCGCTCGGCGTCGCGGCGGAGGAGGTCGATCTCGGCCGAGCGCAGCGACTGACATCGGCGGTCGCCGCGCTGGACCGGTCGGATCCGCAGCGCATCGACCTGGCCGACGAGGCACTGGCGCTGTGGAACGGCGAGCCGAGCGCGGACCTGGCAGACGCGCCGGTCTCGACGGAGCTCGCGGATGCCGCCGGCACTCTGCGCGACGAGCTCGAGACAGCGCGCGCCGACACGCTGCTCGCCGTCGGCCGCGTCGCGGAAGCGGCCACCGCGCTGCGGGCACTGACCGCATCCCGGCCGTACGACGAGATCCTGCACGCGCAGCTCATGCGGGCGCTCGCGGCGACCGGGCGGACGCAGGACGCCGTCGCCGTGTTCGCCGAACTGCGCCGGCGCCTGCGCGACGACCTGGGCACCTCTCCGGGCGCCACCCTGGCCGACCTGCACACCCGGCTGCTGCGCGATACCGAGGCCGCCCCGGCGCCGCGGGTGCGCATCGGCCTGCGGGCCGAGCCGAACGAGCTCATCGGCCGAGCCGACGACATCGCCGCGATCGGGCGGCTGCTGGGTCGTTCCCGGCTCGTCACCGTGCTCGGCGCCGGAGGGCTCGGCAAGACGCGGCTCGCGCAGGCGGTGGCCGCGGCATCCACCGTTCCGGCCGTCGTTTTCGTGCCGCTGGCGAGCGTCCGCTCCGACGACGACGTTCCGCTGGCGATCGCCAGCGTGCTCGGCATCAGCGAGGCGGCTCCGGCCGCGCGACTGGCCGAGACGCGTTCGTGGCCCGATCTGCGCGCACGGGTGACCGCGGTGCTGTCCGAACGCGAGACGCTGCTGATCCTCGACAACTGCGAACAGGTGATCGACGGGGCAGCGTCGTGGACCGCCGACATGCTCGACGCCGTGCCCGCGTTACGCGTGCTGGCCACGAGCCGCACCCCGTTCGCCGTCGCGACGGAGTCGGTGTACCCGCTCGCCGCGCTCGACTCCGGCACGCCCGCGGCCCCGGCGGTGCGGCTGTTCCAGCAGCGCGCGCTCGCCGTGCGCCCGAACGCGGTGCTGCCGCCCGACGTCGTCGGCCGGCTGTGCACGCACCTCGACGGGCTGCCGCTGGCGATCGAACTCGCCGCGGCCCGGGTGCGCACGATGACGCCCGAGCAGATCGAGGTGCGCCTGCGCGACCGGTTCGCGCTGCTGACCACCGGAGACCGCACCGCTCCCGAGCGGCACCGCACGCTGCAGGCGGTGATCGAGTGGAGCTGGGACCTGCTCGACGCCGAAGCCCGCCGCGCGCTGGCGTGCCTGTCGGTGCTGCCCGCCGGGTTCTCGGCATCGACCGCGGCCGCCGTGCTCGACGAGGCATCCGTCGACGACGTGCTGGACCGGCTCGTCTCGCAGTCGCTGCTGCTCGTGGCCGACGACCCGTTCACCGGGGGCGTTCGCTTCCGCATGCTCGAGACGGTGCGCGAGTTCGGCATCTCGCGTCTGGAGGACGGGGAGGATGCCGCGTGGTCGGCGATCTACCGGTGGGCACGAGGATTCTGCGCGGCCCGCGCCGGTCGCGTCTTCGACGCGCCGGTGTACCGCGAGGTGCGCGCTGAGCACGACAACCTCGTCGCCGTGCTGCGGCGGGCGATCGACCGCGGCGACGACGCCGAGACGGTGCTGGTGTTCGCCGTGCTCAGCCAGGCGTGGTTCGTGCGCGGGGCGGTGTCGGAGTTCATGTCGTTCGGCGAGCCGGCGTTCGCCGCCGCGATCCGGGTGGCGCCGGATGCCGTTTCCGTCGAGGCGCTGACGGTCGTGCAGCTGCTGGGCGCGTTCATGCTGCAGTTCAGCGAGGACCGTCGCCACACCGCGCGCGTGATCGCACGGCTGCGCATCATGCAGCGTCGCACCCCGAACCTCAACGCCACCCTCACCGCGCTGATCGATGTCGTCGGTGCCAGCACCAGCGCCGACCGCATCCGGAGCACGATCGATTCGGTGCGCTCGTCGGACGATCCGGCGCGCGCGCTCGTCGGGCAGATCCTCATGGCGCAGTGGGCCGAGAACGAGGGCGACCCGGTGACGGCCATGGCCGCGGCCGAGCGGGCGTGGGAGCTCGCCGACGACGCCGGCAACGAGTGGCTCACCGCGACCGCGGCCGCGACGGCGGCGCAGCTGGCCAGTCAGTCCGCGCGCCCGGCGGAGGCCCTGGAGTGGCTCGATCGGGCCGAGACCGGGTTCGCGCTGCTCGACGCTCAGGAACAGCTGCGCCAGCAGGTGTGGCTGCGCGCCGGGAGCCTGCTCGGCCTCGGCCGCACCCGGGAGGCCCGGGCGCTGTTCGAGGAGCTCACCACGTCGCGCGAGCTGACCCAGGACGGCTTGGAGCTGGCATCCATCGGCTGGTTCGGAGTCGCCGAGACCGACCGCGCCGAGGGCGACACCGCGGCGGCGGCCGAGCATCTGCTGCGCGCGATGGACCACTTCGCCACGCACGACCAGCGCGCTTCGCCGTGGTACCTCATGGCGATGGCGGGGCTGGTGTCGGCCACGACGTTCGATGCGTCGCTGCCGCCCGCCGAGATCCAGCGGTGGGCGCGGCGGCTGCGCACGCGGGCGGTCGCCACGCGCCGCGCCCGCCCGGAGTACGTCGACAAGCCGGTGCTGGGCATCGTGCTGGTCGGCTGGTCGGCGTGGGCGCTGACCGTCGACGGGCTGCGTGAAGCCGGCCTGGATGCGCTCGCCCTCGGTGAGGTGCTCGGGTCGCGGCAGGATCTGCCCAGCCTCCGCGTTGCGACCCACCGCGTCCACGCCACCGCGATCATGGGCGCCGACGCACTCGAGCGGGCCAGCGCCGCCGCATCCGGACTGACCGTGACGGAGCAGGTCGAGCGGGCGCTGTCGCTGCTGACGCGTCGCTGAGACGGGAAAGGGGCGGATGTCGCCATCCGCCCCTGCCGCCGCGCCGCTCAGGCGCGTCGCATGTACGCCCGCACCGTCAGCGGAGCGAAGACCGCCACGACGACCGCGGCGCCGATGAGCGTGCCGAAGATATCGGCCGAGGCATCCGTCCCGCTCGTCAGCGCGCGAGCGGCCGACACCAGGTGCGAGACCGGGTTGATGCCGACGAACCACTGCAGCGGCCCGGGCAGCGTGTCGGGGGACACGTACGCGTTCGACAGGAATGTCAGCGGGAACAGGATGAGGAACGAGATGCCCTGCACCGATGCCGCGGACCGGGCGATCACGCCGAAGAAGGCGAAGATCCAGCTCAGCGCCCAGGATGCGACGATCACGAGCAGGCCGGCCGCCAGAACGCCGACGAGCCCGCCGGCGGGCCGGAATCCCATCACGTACCCGGTGGCGAAGGTGAGCGTCGTCGCGATCGCGTAGCGCAGCGTGTCGGCCAGCAGCGCGCCGGCCAGCGGCGCGACCCGGGCGATCGGCAGCGACCGGAAGCGGTCGAACACGCCCTTGTCCATGTCCTCGCGCAGCTGCACGCCGGTGACGACGGAAGTCGTGATGACGGTCTGGACGAGGATGCCCGGCAGCAGGAACGGCAGGTATTGCTCGACGCTGCCGGCGATCGCGCCGCCGAAGATGTACGTGAACATCACGGTGAACACGATCGGCTGCACGGTCACGTCGATCAGCTGCTCGGGGGTGCGGCGCATCTTGATCAGGCCGCGACCGGCCATGCTGATCGAGTTGCGGACCGTCTGGCCCACGCTGACGTGATTCTTCAGCGACCGGGATGTGCCCGGCGCGATGGCGGCGGTGGTCATGCGTTGCTCCTTTCGAGCTCGGCCTCGGACGCGTCATCCGCGTCGACGCCATGGCCGGTGAGGGTCAGGAAGACCTCGTCGAGCGTGGGCTTCTGCACGCTCATCTCGGCGAGGTGGATGCCGCTGTCGCGCAGGGTGACCAGCAGGTCGGTGACGCGGTCGGGGTCCTGCATCGGCGCGGTGACGCGGCCGGCCTCCGGCGAGACGACGGCGGTGACGCCGAGCTCGCGCTCGATGGCGCGGCGCACGTCCTCGATGTCGGCGGGGTCGGCGAGGCGCAGCTGCAGGCTCGACACCCCGATCGACGCCTTCAGCTCGTCGGCGGTGCCCTCCGCGACGACCTTGCCGGTGTCGATGACGGCGATGCGGTCGGCGAGCTGGTCGGCCTCGTCGAGGTACTGCGTGGTCAGCAGTACCGTCGAGCCGGTCGCGACGAGCTGGCGGATCGTGTCCCACATCTGCGAGCGGGTCCGCGGGTCAAGGCCCGTCGTCGGCTCGTCGAGGAAGATCAGCGGCGGCTGCGCGATCAGGGATGCCGCCAGGTCGAGGCGGCGCCGCATCCCGCCGGAGAAGTTCTTCAGCGGCCGCTTGGCCGCGTCGGTGAGCCCGAACTCCTCGAGCAGATCGGCGGTGCGGCGGCGCGCGGCGGCGCGGGAGAGTCCGAGCAGGCGCGAGAAGAGCACGAGGTTCTCGGTGGCCGAGAGGGTCTCGTCGACGGATGCGTACTGCCCGGTCACGCCGATGAGCTGGCGCACGACCTGCGGTTCGCGCTGAACGTCGTGGCCGAAGATGCGGCCGGTGCCGCCGTCGGGACGCAGCAGCGTCGCGAGCATGCGGATCGTGGTGGTCTTGCCGGCGCCGTTCGGGCCCAGGACGCCGTAGACGGTGCCGGTCTTGACGCGCAGGTCGACGCCGTCGACCGCCCGGTTCTGACCGAACACCTTCACGAGCCCCTCGGCCTCGACGGCCCAGTCGGTTGAGGTTGTCATGGCTCCAGCATGCGCGCGGGCACTGTCGCGGCGCTGTCGTGGTGCTGTCGGCCGCTGTCGGGGCCTGTCGTGGCCTGTCTTGGGGCGCGCGGCGGGCCGGGTTGCGGGCCGCGCGGCGGGGTCAGCGCTCGAAGATCGCGGCCGCGGGCTTGGGCGAAGCGGTGGCGTCGGCATCCGTCGCCGGGCGGACCCCGCGGGTGAAGTCGTCGAGTTCGGCGCCGTGGGCGACCTTCGCCGGATGCGGGCCGGCGGCCATCAGGCGCGGCAGCCAGTCGGTGGGCAGCGGAGCCCGGGATGCCGCGATCACGAGGTTGCCGAACCGGCGACCCTTCAGCAGCTGCACCTCGGCGAGCACGACGACGTGCTCGAGAACCGCCCGCACCGTGGCGACCTGGCGGCGCGCGAACGCCAGGCCCGACCCGTCGGCGACGTTCACCAGCATCACGCCGTCGTGCGCCAGCAGCCGCGCCGCGGCGGTGTAGAACTCGATGCTCGTCAGGTGCGCGGGTGTCTGCGCGCCGGCGAACACGTCGCACACGAGCAGGTCGACCTGGCCGACCAGCCCGGCCGGCAGGCGGTCGAGGAGCGCACGGGCGTCGCCGATGCGGAAGCGGATGCTGGCTCCCCGCGGCAGCGGCAGATGTTCGCGGACGAGGTCGACCAGGCCGGGCTCGAGTTCGAGCACCTGCTGACGCGATCCGGGCCGAGTCGCCTCGACGTAGCGCGGCAGCGTCAGCGCCCCGGCACCCAGATGCACCGCCGTCAGCGGCTGTCCAGGCATCCGCAGCCGGTCGATCACCGCACCCATCCGCGCGACGTACTCGTAGTGCAGGTGCGTAGGGTCTTCCGGGTCGACGTGCGACTGCGGCGTGCCGCCGGCGACGAGCTCGAAACCGCGGGCGAACGCCGACGGCACGATCCGGGCGAGCGATCCGTCCGAGAGCCTGACCTGCGGGTCGTCGGGGGGCTCGACGTGCGCTCTGGCCACGCATCCACGCTATCCCGGCCGCGGGCCGCGGGTGCGCCGACCCGGGCCGGGGGCCCCGCATCCTCTTCCTCGACGGCCCGCCCGGTTTGTGCCGCCCCGGCATCCACTTCCTCGGCATCCACCTCCTCGCCGACCCGACGCAATCGGCCGCTCGGCGCGGCCAGGAGCGGCCGTTCGCGTCGGCTCGGCCCCGGTTGCTGCCACCCCGTCTTCCACCT
>CAXTES010000121.1:0-9378 GCA_964243215.1 uncultured Microbacterium sp.
CACCCTCACCGATCTCATCAACTCGCTGGCCGAGCCGTTGTCGCAGCTGACCTCTACCGTCCTGTCGTGACGACTCCCGATCCGGATGGCGCGACGGGCTCGGTGACGCTCACCCAGCCCGACGAGGCGCCGCCGCGCGGGCTGAGCCGACGCGGGCTGCTGGGCCTGCTCGGCGCGGGTGCGGGCGGTCTCGTGCTCGGGGGTGCCGGCGCCGGCGCCATCGCGGCCACGGCGGCGGCGTCCGCTGGAGTACCGGCGGGCGGCAGCGGCACGGTGCATCCGTTCTTCGGCGCGCACCAGGCCGGCATCACCACCCCGGTACAGGACCACCTGCACTTCGCGGCGTTCGACATGGCCGACACCGCGACCCGCGACGACCTCATCTCGCTGCTGCAGGACTGGTCGTATGCCGCGTCGCGGATGACTCAGGGCCTGGATGTCAGTGCCACGGGCGCTGTCGGCGGCTCGCTGCAGGCGCCGCCCGACGACACCGGCGAAGCGCTCGGGCTCCCGGCGAACGCCCTGACCATCACCTTCGGCTTCGGCCCCGGCCTGTTCGAGCACAACGGCGTCGATCGATACGGTCTGGCCGCGCAGCGGCCCGCCGAGTTGACCGACCTGCCGAGGTTCCTCGGCGACGACCTGGCGCCGATGGCGTCGTACGGCGACCTGTGCATCCAGGCGTGCGCCGACGACCCGCAGGTGGCCGTGCACGCGGTGCGCAACCTCAGCCGCATCGCGTTCGGGCGCGCCCGGATCCGCTGGTCTCAGCTCGGCTTCGGCCGCACCTCCAAGACCACGAGCGCGCAGGCGACGCCGCGCAACCTGTTCGGGTTCAAAGACGGCACCGCCAACATCCTCGCCGACGACGCGGCCGCCCTCTCCGAGCACGTCTGGGTCTCGTCATCGGACGACCAGCCGTGGCTGACCGGCGGCAGCTTCCTGGTGGCCCGAAAGATCCGGATGAAGATCGAGACCTGGGACCGGCTCCGCCTCGCCGAGCAGCAGCGGTCGGTCGGTCGCGACAAGGCGGTGGGCGCCCCGCTGTCCGGCGGCGACGAGTTCGCGGCACCGGCCTTCGCGAAGACGGATGCCGCGGGCGCGGCGACGATCGACGCGCGATCGCATGTCCGGCTGGCCCATCCCGACTCCAACGGCGGGCTTCGCATCCTGCGCCGCGGCTACAACTTCGTCGACGGCAGCGACGACCTGGGCTCGCTCGCGGCGGGGCTGTTCTTCCTGTCGTACCAGCGGTCGCCGCAGCAGTTCATCACGCTGCAGAAGGCGCTGTCCAAGGACCTGCTGGCCGAGTACCTCGTGCACGTCGGCTCGGCGATCTTCGCCGTACCGCCCGGCGCGGGTCAGGGATCGTACGTCGGCGCCGGACTGTTCTGACGCGGCCCGGGTCAGTCCCGCGCGGCGAGTTCGACGACGGTGGCGCGCTCGGGCATCTGGGCGGGCGGCCGCAGACCCACCACAGCGAGCTCGAGCCCGGTCATGACGGTGTCCGCGTGCGCCCACTCCAGCGGCGTCTGGCCGGGGTCGAACCGCGGCTCGCCGGTGGCGACGATGCGCACCCCATACTGGCGCGACGGATCCAGGCCCGGCAGCCGCACCCGCGCGGGCGGCCACGCGACGTCGGTGCGCACCTGGATCACCGTGAAGAACGCGGATGCGGCATCGGCGGCGACCACGCCGCGCACATCGGTCCCGGCATCCGTCCCGTCGACATGCACGACGCGTCCGGTCGCCACCAGCGGCCGGACCCGCTTGGCCAGATCCACCCACCACGCCACCCGCTCGCGATCGCTCTGGTCGGCGGTCGTCAGGTTCCATTCGATGCCGAAGTGCCCGAACAGCGCGACGGCCGCGCTGAGTTCGAGCGGCACGACCCGGCCCGTCGAGTGCACGCGCGGGGAGGTGAGGTGCATCCCCATCATCTCGGGCGGAACGAGCAGGCCGGTGTAGCGCTGATTCTCGAGGCGCTCGATCGGGTCGAGGCAGTCGCTGACCCAGATCCGGTCGGTGCGGTCGAGGATGCCGAGGTCGACGCGGGCACCGCCCGATGCGCACGACTCGATCTCCAGGCCCGGGTTGGCGGCCTTGAGCTCGTCGATCAGCCGGTACACCGCGAGGGTGTGCGCGTGGACGCGGCTGCCCCCGCCCGGCCCGCTGCCGGCGTCGACGAGATCCCGGTTGTGATCCCACTTGAGGTAGGCGATGTCGTACTCGGCCAGCAGTTCGTGCAGCCGGCCGGCGATGTGGTCGTACGCCCCGGGGTTCGCGAGGTCGAGCACCTGCTGCTGCCGCGCCGGCGGGGGCAGCTCGCGGCGGGCCCGCAGGATCCAGTCCGGGTGCGCCCGCGCCAGTTCGCTGTCGGGGTTGACCATCTCCGGTTCCACCCACAGCCCGAACTCCATCCCGAGCCCGGTGACGCGGTCGGCCAGCGGATGCAGGCCGCTCGGCCACACCGCGGCGTCGACGATCCAATCGCCGAGACCGGCGCTGTCGTCGCGCCGACCCAGGAACCAGCCGTCGTCGAGGACGAACCGCTCGACGCCGGCCGCGGCCGCGCCGTCGGCCAGCGCGAGCAGAGTCGGAAGGTCGTGCGCGAAGTACACCGCCTCCCACGTGTTCAGCGTGATCGGGCGGGGGCGGCGCGGATGCTGCGGCCGTGCCCGCCACTCGTCGTGGTAACGCGCCGACAGCGCGTTGAGTCCGTCCCCCCACGAGCCGATGACATCCGGGGTGCGATAGGTCTCGCCGGGTGCCAGGACGATCTCGCCCGGGGCGATCAGCTCCCCGCCCGCGAGGAATGCGTCGCCGGTCGTCACCCGCTCGGCGAACAGGCGGTGGCTGCCGCTCCAGGCCACGTGGATGCCGTGCACCCTTCCGCTCTCGAATCCGAAGCCCGGTCGACCCGCGGCCAGCAGCAGCGTCGCGTCGGCGCCGGGACGACCGCGCCGGCTCTCGCGCAGATGCGTGCCGACGGTGAACGCGTGCCGCTGCGCGGCGCGTTCGCGCAGGTGGCGCCCGGTGGTGTCGAGCAGTTCCGTGGCATCCGGCGGAAGCGGGAACGCCGCGGCGAGCGATTGCAGGGTGTAGCGGGTGTCTCCGGTGTTGCGCAGGGTGATCCGCTGGTGCAGCAGCCCCGAAACACCCAGCGACAGGTCGACCTCGGCGGCCAGGCCCGCCTCCTCGTCGATGAGCCCGATGGTCAGGCGGTCGCCGGTTCCGTCGACTCGGGCGGTGCGCAGCCGAGCGCTGAAGGATGCACCGTCGCGATGCCCCTCGATCCCCGGCGTGCCCAGCCAGCCGCCCGCGGGGGTCGCCAGCACGGTGAGCCGGCCCGTCTCGTCCAGTCCACCCGACACCCGCTGCGGACGTGCTGCTCGCGCCAGCGATGCCAGGGTCTCGGCGGTCGATCCGGCGAGTTCCTCGCCCCAGTGGACGATGACCGGCTGCGGGGATGCGGACGCGTCGATCACCACGCTCGTGCCACCTCGGCGCAGATGGACGACGGGATCCGGGGGCACGGTTCTCCTCGACGAAAACGTTTTGGCCCCAGCGTACACATCGGTGCGGGAATACCCTGGCCGGGCGAGCGTTGTACAATTTACATTCACTTGCATAGATACGGATGCCGCGGCATCCAGATCGGAATCGATCGTGAGCGACACCAGCACGTGGGCGGGCATGCAGTTCGGCGTGATGAGCGTCAGCGACATCACCCGGGACCCGACGACCGGGCGGACCCCGAGCGAGGCGGAGCGCATCCGCGACACGCTGCGAATCGCCCGCCACACCGAGGAGGTCGGGCTGGACGTGTTCGCACTCGGCGAGCACCACAACCCGCCGTTCTGGTCATCGTCGCCGACCACCACCCTGGCCGCCGTCGCCGCGCAGACCGAGCGGCTCGTGCTCTCGACCGCCACGACGCTGATCACCACGAACGACCCGGTGAAGGTCGCCGAGGATTACGCGATGCTCCAGCACGTTTCGTCCGGGCGGGCCGACCTGATGCTCGGCCGCGGCAACACCGGTCCGGTGTACCCGTGGTTCGGCAAGGACATCCGTCAAGGCCTGCCGCTGGCGATCGAGAACTACGCGCTGCTGCATCGGCTGTGGCGGGAGGACGTCGTCGACTGGGAGGGCAGCTTCCGCTCTCCGCTTCACGGCTTCACCTCGACGCCGCGGCCGCTCGACGACGTGCCGCCGTTCGTGTGGCACGGATCGATCCGCACGCCGGAGATCGCCGAGCAGGCTGCGTACTACGGCGACGGCTTCTTCGCCAACAACATCTTCTGGCCCAAGGAGCACTACCAGCGCCTGATCCACCTCTACCGGCAGCGATACGCGCACTACGGCCACGGCACGCCCGAGCAGGCGATCGTGGGACTCGGCGGCCAGGTGTTCATGCGCGCCAATTCCCAGGACGCGGTGCGCGAGTTCCGTCCCTACTTCGACAGTGCGCCGGTGTACGGTCACGGCCCGAGTCTGGAGGACTTCGCCGAGATGACACCGCTGACGGTCGGCTCCCCGCAGCAGGTGATCGACCGGTACGCGGCGATGCGCGACCACTTCGGCGACTACCAGCGCCAGCTGTTCCTCGTCGACCACGCCGGCCTGCCGACCAAGACCGTGCTCGAGCAGCTCGACATCCTCGGCGCCGAGGTGGTGCCGGTGCTGCGTCGCGAGCTCGCGCGCAATCGTCCCGTCGACGTACCGGATGCCCCGACCCACGCCGGTCTCGTAGCCGCCAGGTACGGCGACATGCCGGCCCGACAGCCCACGCCCACCGCCAACCGCGGCGACAACCTCACCGGCGGTTCGCCCTACCAGGACACCGTGTCCGCCGGCGACCGTACCGCGCCGGCGCTGTCATGAGCGCCCGGCGCCTCGCCGTCGTGTCGGCGGGCCTGTCGAGCCCGTCGTCGACGCGCATGCTGGCCGACCGCCTCACGGCGGCGTCCGTGCGTCAGCTCGCCGCGCGCGACATCCAGGTCGAGGTCGACGTGTTCGAACTGCGCGAGTACGCGCACGACATCACGAACAATCTGCTGACCGGCTTCGCGCCGGCGGCCCTGGATTCGATGGTCAACGCCGTCGTGTCGGCGGACGCGCTCATCGCGGTGACCCCCATCTTCTCGACGAGCTATTCGGGCCTGTTCAAGTCGTTCATCGACGTCCTGGACCCCGACAGCCTGACCGGCAAGCCGGTGCTGATCGGAGCGAACGCCGGGACGCCGCGCCACTCGCTCGCGATCGACTACGCCATCCGGCCGCTGTTCGCCTACCTGCACGCCGAGCCGGTGTCCACCGGCGTCTTCGCTGCGTCATCGGACTGGGGCGCGGGCGACTCGGTCGCGCCGCTCGCCCAACGCATCGAGCGGGGCGCCGAGGAGTTCGCCGAGGCGATCGCGCGCCGTCGGCCGCAGGTGACCGTCGACCCGTTCGACCCCGACAGCTACCTGGGCGAGGGGCGCTCATTCGGACACCTGCTCGGCGGTCTCGCGGGGGAGTAGTCCACCCCGTCTTGCGGCCGGGTCGTGCGAGGGCCAGTATCACTGCCTAGCAGGATGCCCTCCTCGTGGGGAGTACGGAGCGCGTCCGAGGGGGTCGGCCATGTCGGTGGGGTCTCGCCGCACCCGCGCGAGTCGGCGCGGGTCGATCATCGCCGCGCTCGGTGTCGTGGCACTCGCCCTGTCGGGGTGCTCCGCCGATGCGGGGACGCGGGCGGCGTCGGCATCGGCATCCGATCCCGTCCCGGTGGCGGGCTGGCCGTCGGCGATGGCGGCGATCGGGCACTCCGGGCTCACCGGGTACGACAGCGATCGCCGCAACGCCGACGCCGTCGGCAACTCGTGGGCGACCGGCGACAACCCCGACGTGGACAGCGTCTACCTGCGGATCCTCGCTCACAACCCGGCCATCGAAGGACACCACGTCAACCTGGCCGTCGACGGCTCCGGTGTGGCCGACCTGCTGCGCCAGGCGACGAAGCTCGTCGCGATGACTCCGAAGCCCGAGCTCGTGATCGTTCAGTCCATCGACAACGACATGCAGTGCGACGGGACGGATGACGCGCATCTGCCGGTGTACCGTGCCGGCCTCGTCAAGGTGATGGATGTGCTGTCCAACGGCCTGCCCGACGCGACGGTGCTGTTCGTCTCGCAGTGGGGTGCCGTCGTGATCTACGACGCCGCGGCGTTCGGCGTCGACCCGTTGCACATGGCCGGGAACGGTCCGTGCGACACGGTGGACCCTGTCACGAAGCAGATCGTGCCGGAGAAGGAGGCGGGCTTGCAGACCCTGGTCGACCGGTATTTCGCGGTCGTCACCGACGTGTGCTCGGCCTACCGCAACTGCAGAACCGACGAGAACGCGATGCAGGGCATGCTGATCGGACCCGACGACCTGGCCCCAGACCTGAACCACCTCTCGGTCGCGGGGCACGCGAAGATGGCCGCGATCGCGTGGCAGGTGCTCTACCCCGACCGGTGACCGCCGAGTTCAGCCCGGATCAGGGCGTCAGCCGCCCTCCGGTGGCAGGTCGTCGGCCTCGACGTCGCCCACCGCGTCCGCGCCGTCCAGACCCGCCTCCGCCAGCCCGTCCTGGTCATGGCCGGGGGCGTCCACGACATCCATGTCGGTGTCGGAGATCTGCACCTGCGCGTCGGGATCGCCGCCGGTCGCCAACTCCGCGGAGCGGCGGCCGATCTCGTCGAACGTCGGCTCGAAAACCATCGTGGCCTCCCGTCAGCCGCTCTTGCGGCGGAACTCGCGCTTGTGCGAGGCCGGGCCGTGCGTCTCGTGCACCACGGAATCGCCGTTCAGGCGCGCCTCTCCGTCTCGACTTCGTGCGTTCTTCTTGTCGAGCGCCTCTTTGAACCGGCGCTTCATCTCTTCGGACGCCGCCGCGGGTTTCTCGTCGGATGCCATGGGTCAGCCCTGGATCCCCTGCTCGAAGTTCTCGAGCTCCAACTGCAGGTCCCGACGCATCCGCACCTCTTCGGCCGGATCCATCGTCGCGGGCACCTCGTCGAGGTCCGCCCCCTCTTCGGACGGTGACTCGCCCGGTTCGGGCTGCAGATAGGGCGTCCGATTCTGATCGTTCGATTCCACCGGCTCATTCGTGCTCATGCGTGCCACCCTAGGCCGACCCTCCGACACCGCACCAGAGTTTGCGATGTCGCGGCAACGGTTCCACACTGTCCTTTTCCGACGGTCCCGTTCGTTCCCACTGCACAACCGATCATCCCGATCGACAGACCAGGAGGAATCATGCCCCGTTACATCGCCTTCACCTACACCGCGGACGTCGATTGGAGCGCACCGGAACAGCAGGCGGAGATGGCTGAGTACGGCCTGTTCAGCCAGGAGTCCGCCGACGTCATCCGCGGCGGCGCCGTGCTGTATCCCACCGCGACCGCGACGACCGTCCGCGTCCACGGCGGCAAAGGGGGAGACGTCGTGCTCTCCGACGGGCCGTATGCCGAGACCAAAGAGGCGCTGACCGGGTACTACCTGTTCGAGTGCGCCGATCTCGACGAGGCGGTGCGTCACGCGGCACGCATGCCCGCGGCCTGGAACGGGGCCGTCGAAGTCCGTCCCGTGATACCCCTCACGCCCGAGGGGTGACGTGTGCCGACCGGTGACGCGCACGAGCAGCTCGCCGAGGTGCTGCGCACCGAGCGCCGCATCGTGCTGGCGATCCTCGTGCGCCTCACCGGCGATCTGAGCGTCGCCGAGGACGCGGTGCAGGATGCCGCGGTGGCGGCGCTGCGGACATGGCCGGCATCCGGAATCCCGGCCAACCCTCGTGCCTGGCTCATCGTCACCGCCAAGCGGCGTGCGATCGATCTGCTCCGTCGTGCGGCGGCGAGGCCGGCCAAGGAACGGGAGGCGGTGCAGATGGCGATCCAGTCGTCGCCCGACGATCCCGCGCCCGGCGTCCTGCGCGATGATCTGCTCCGCCTGATCTTCACGTGCTGCCATCCGTCACTGTCGGCCGAGGCGCAGGTGGCGCTGAGCCTTCGGGTCCTGTGCGGGCTCAGCGTCGCCGAGGCGGCACGCATGCTGCTGGTGTCGGAGCAGACGATGGCCAAGCGGCTGACCCGCGCCCGGCGCAAGATCTCCGATGCGCACATCGCCTACCGGGTGCCCTCCGATGCGGAGTTGCCCGACAGGCTGTCGACGGTCGCCACGACCGTGATGCTGATGTTCACCGAGGGGTACGCGTCGCGATCGGACGGCGTCCACGAGCGGCGCGCCCTGACCGACGAGGCGGTGCGCCTGGGTCGTCTGCTCGTCGAGCTGATGCCGGGGGATGCCACGACCGAAGGGCTGCTGGCCACGATGCTGCTGCAGCACTCCCGCCGCGATGCGAGGCTGGACCCGGATGGCCGGATCGTCCTGCTGGCCGATCAGGATCGCACCCGGTGGGACCTCGCGATGGCGGCGGAGGGCGTCGAGCGCGCCGCAGCCGCCGTGCGCCGCAGCAGCGCGCGGCCCGACCGCTACGCCGTGACGGCCGCGATCGCGGCCTGCCACGCGCTGGCCATCCGTGCCGACGAGACCGACTGGGCGGCGATCGTCGCGTGGTACGACGTCCTGGTCACGCTGGATCCGAGTCCGGTCGTCGCGCTGAACCGGGCCGCCGCGCTGGCCGAAGCCGACGGGCCGCGTACAGCTCTCGCGGCGGTCGAGGCGATCACCGGGCTCGACGACTACTTCTGGTTCCACGCGACGCGCGCCGAACTGCTCAGGCGCGCGGGCGACGACGACGCGGCCGCGCGGGCGGCTCGGCGCGCGCTCGAACTCACCGATTCAGCCGCTCAGCGAGAGCTCCTGCGGGCGCGTCACGGTGCGGCCGCGGGCTGACGGACGACGCTCGTGCGGACCCTGGTAGGCTCGTGGAGGATGCCTTCGTGGCATCCGCTCAATTTCACATGAGCCTCAACGGAGCAGGCCGGCAGGAAGCTGGTCCCCTGTGGTGGGTTCCCGGGTCCGATCGGCATCCGGTGGCTTTCTACTGGTGACCAGCGCAGGCGGCGATCCGCAGGGATCGCCCACGCCCATATCTGCCTGTTCCTGCTCCTTCGCACGCGTGCCGCCGCCACTGGCGCCCCCGCGCAGAACACGAAGGAGAGACCTCTTGGAAGGTCCTGAAATCACCGCCGCTGAAGCCGTTTTGGACAACGGCCGCTTCGGCACCCGCACCGTTCGATTCGAAACCGGCCGACTCGCGCAGCAGGCGCAGGGCTCGGTCGCGGCGTACCTGGACGACGAAACGATGCTGCTGTCGGCCACGAGCGCGAGCAAGCACCCGCGCGAAGGCTTCGACTTCTTCCCGCTCACCGTCGACGTCGAGGAGCG
>CAXTES010000122.1:0-9369 GCA_964243215.1 uncultured Microbacterium sp.
TGGCCAGCCGCGTCGCCGTGGCGAGCTTGGTCGAACCGGCCCAGTACGTCACCGCTGTCACCCCGACGTCGTCGGTCGCGCTCGACAGCACCGTGACCGTCCCGCTGACCTGGCTCCCCGATGCCGGCGAGGTGATCTGCACCGCTGGCGCGGTGGTGTCGGGTGTGGGCGTCGGAGTCGGTGTGGGCGTGGGCGTGGGCGTCGGGGTAGGAGTCGGGGTCGGCGTGGGTGTCGGGGTCGGATCGGGTCCGGCGCTCGCCGGAACCGTGGAGGCGAGGTAGCCGTAGTACTTGCCGGCGATCGGGCTCGTCGTCGGATCGCCCGCGAACGAGTGACCGCGCGCGTCGGCGGCGCGAGCCTGCGCGATCACGGTCGATCGCACCTGGGCCGGCGTCTTGCCCGCACAGTCGCCCGCGGCGAAGCAGTCCAGCACGACGCCGCTGACCGCGGCCGCCGACATGCTCGTACCCGACTGGATGTAGCCGAAGCGATCGCCTTTCAGCGTCGTGTACGGGCACATCCCCGGGGCGGCGATCGTGTGCGCCTGGTCGGCTGCTGAGACCGCGTAGTTCGAGTTCACCGCCGGCGTGTCGTCCTTCGTCGTGACGGCGCACGGCGCGGTGCCGTTCCCGCCGGGACGGCCGTCGTAGTCGGCGACGTTCGTCGCCGTCAGCACCTCGTCGTACGCGGCGGGGATGAACGACGCCAGATCCGTGCCCGAATTCGCCGCCGACGCGACGATCGTCACGCCGGACGCGGTGAGGTCGCAGACGGCCTGGTGCAGCGCATCCGAGTTCGATCTGCCGCAGTCGCCGTCGTCCGCGCCCTCGACCGCGACGCTCATGTTGACGACGCCGATGCCGAGCGACGCGGCGTTGTGCGAGACCCAGTCGAGGCCGCACAGCAGTGTCGACAGCGTGCCGCGGTTCTTCGCGTCCAGCACGCGGGCGGAGTAGATCGGCGCGCCGGGGGCGACCCCCACGGTGCCCAACGTGTTGTCGTAGGCGGCCATGTATCCGGCGACCGCGGTGCCGTGCCCGTTGCCGTCGCTGGCGTCCAGGCCCGGAACGCAGCTGATCGCGCCACGGAGGTTGTAGTCCGGATGCGGGTTGACCCCGGAGTCGATGACGGCCACGGCGGGTCCGGTCCACGCCGCGGTGACCCCGTCGCCCGCGCGGACCGGCGGCTGGTCCGCCTCGACGGCTCCGATGTCGGGTGGGACGGTCTGAGCGGTGGCCTCGACGGGAACATCCGCGGTGAGAGCGGCGACGCGCGCGTCGCGCGAGAGCCGCGTGGCCTCGGCGGCGGTCAGATCGACCGCGAAGCCGTTGATGACGTCGGTGTAGCGCGTCTGCATCCGGATGCCGGCCGCCGCGCTCAGCGCCGCGGCATCCACCCCCGGATCCAGCGCGACGACATAGCGACCGGCCGGCAGCGTCGCGGCGACCGCGGGCGGCGCGGCCGCGAGCCCGGCCACCACCAGCACCGCCGCCATCGCGACCGTCGACGCGCGGCGCCACGATCCGGGTGCGAATCCCCCCACAGTGATCACCCATTCCCCCCTGGTCATGACGGTACCGACGCCGTGTTACGGCGCCGTGACCGCCCGTGGAACTGCTCGAACGCCCGAATCGTGCCGGCCGCGATCGCATCCCAGTCCAGGGCGGACAGGTCCGCTCGAGTGCTCCGGCGCGGATCGACGGCCCACGTCAGCGCGTCCTGGAGATCCGCGGCATCCAGCTCGCCGTCGTACAGGCGCACCCAGTCGTCGCCGACCTGCTCGCGCAGTTCCCGCATCGCCCCGAGCGCCGGAACCAGGACGGGCCGGTCCGCCGACAGCGCGAGGATAGCCGATCCGGAGTTCTGGATGCTGCGATACGGCAGCACGATCACGTCCGCTGCCGCCAGCACCACCGGGATCTCCTCGTGCGGCAGGAACCGCAGGTCCAGAACGACCCGGTCGTCGCCGTCCGCCGCGGCGCGCAGCTCTTCGGCCAGCTCGCCGGGGGTGGCCTTTCCGGCTACCAGGAGTGCGGCATCCATCGTCGAGTCGACGAAGGTGCGGATGAGGTGCGGGACGTTCTTGTATCCCCTCACCTGACCCACCGTCGCGATGACCGGCCGGTCAGCGGCCAGGCCGAGGAGCGTTCGCGCCTCGACCCTCGAGAGGCCGAAGTCGTAGTCGTCGCGGTAGTGCCCGTGGGGCGTGACGGCGGCCGGCACGTCGCGGAGTCCCGGATACGCGTCGCGCGCGGCATCCACACCCTGCTCGGTGAGCGCGAGGATGCCGTCCACGTTGCGCAGCAGCAGCCGTTCGGCGGTGCGTCGCACCCGCGGTGACGACCGCTCCTCGTGCGAGGACACGTTGTGCACGGTCCATACCAGCACCGTGCCCCGCAGGCGCGAGAGCCCGAGGGCGCCGTAGAACAGGATCAGCCGGGCGATGTGGATGCTGCGCCTCGGCCCGGACAGGAACGACAGGTCGGGCCAGTGCAGGTGCACGACGTCGGTGCGCCGGAACACCATGTGCCAGTAGTCGAGGTCGCCCACGCGCGCGCCGCGGCGCTGCAGCGCCCGGTAGAGGCTGCCGTTGTAGGGATTGGCCGCCTCGGTGCGGAACGCCGGCTCCGCCTGCACGACGAGGGGACGCCGCGACGACCGCACCGATTCGGCGGGTTCGCGGCCGAACAGGGTGCGTTCGGCCGCGGGGTAGCCGGCACGCCACGCGCGCCGGTGGGTCCAGACGTCGCGCCACGTCCGCCGGGTGCTGCCGGTCGCGACCTCGAGGACCGCACGGGTCGCGGCGCCGGCCTGCAGCAGCAGCGCGCCGGTCAGCGCCAGCGGCCGCGACCACACCGCCGACAAATACGTGACCTTGCCCGCCATGACCATCGCCATCTTCCGTCCGGTCGAGCCGGTCGAGCCGCCGACATCGTGCTGGATCACCGCGTCCGGCACCACCACGGGGCGCATCCCGCGCCGGCGGGCGCGCGCCGAGAACTCGGCATCCTCGCCGTAGAGGAAGAAGCGCTCGTCCATGCCGCCGAGCAGTTCCCAGTCCGCCCGGCGGATCAGCAGCAGGCAGCCGGTGATGATCGGGACCTCGCGGACGGTGTCGCGCTGCCACCCGCCCAGCGACTCCGGGTCGAAGACCGCCGATCCGCGCAACAGCGTCGACAGGCCGGTCGCGAACGACACCAGCGACCACAGGCTCGGCGCTCCCCAGCACGACGAGGCATCCAACGTCCCGTCCGGCTTCACCGTGCGGCCGCCGTACAGGCCGTGCGACGGGTGCGTCTCGGCGAAGTGCACCAGCGCCTCGAGCGACCCGGGGAACACCGTCGCGTCGGGGTTCAGCAGCAGGACGTAATCGGCCGAACCCGCCTCGACCCCCCGGTTGACGCCCCGGGCGAAACCGACGTTCTCGCCCGGTTCCACGATGAGCACGTCGGGGTGAGCGTCCCGGATGGCCGCGACGCTGCCGTCGCGCGACCCGTTGTCGACCAGGATGACGCGCAGGCCCGGGATGCCCTGCGCCAGCACCGACGCGATGCACTCGAGCGTGCGGTCGCGGGTGTTGTAGTTGACGACGATCACGTCCACGGTCGGGGTCATCGCGCGAACACCTCCGCGTCGACGTCCTGCGGCGCCGGTCGCGTGCCGATCACCCGGGCGGGGATGCCGCCGGCGATCGCGTTCGGCGGAACGTCCCTGGTGACCACGGCCCCGGCGGCGATGATCGCACCCTCGCCGATCGTGACGCCGGCGAGGACCACCACGTCGGCGCCGAGCCACGACCCGGCACCGATCACGACGTCCCGCTCGACCTTGGGCTGGTCCATCACCGGCGTTCCCTGCTGGATGCCGTAGTTGGACGCGGTGACGGTCACCCGGGGCGCCAGCAGGCACTTCTCGCCGAAGGTCACGCGCCCGGTGGAGTTGCCCGCCCAGATGGTGCTGTACTCGCCGATGTGCGTCCCTGCGCCGATGTGGATGCGCTCACCGTTGCGGAACGACACGTTCGGCGCGAAGGACACGCCCGGCCCCCGCGAGATCTTCCGCACCTGCGTCACGTGCGCGTACGAGTAGAAGTGCAGCACGCGCAGGCCGTGGAGGTAGACCCGGGGGTCGATGACGGACAACACAGCACCCAGGACCCGCTTCATGCGGCCTCCTCGGACTCGGCCCGGCGGCCGTCGAGCGTGTGCTGCACGCGGTCCGCGCAGCCGAGGATGTCCAGTTCCGCCCGTCCGGTGACCGTGACGGTGAGCACGCCGTTGTACGCCGCGGCGAAGACCGACAGCTCGTCGCGGCGATCGGTGGCCGGAACCACGGTGAGCGACTTGATCTCGGCCCCGCCGAGGAAGCGAACGTGATCGGCCCACGGCACGATCGTGGCGTAACCGACACCGCGTCCGACCGGCAGCGGCTCGGCATCCAGATTCCGCGCGAACGCGGTGACCTGCCGGCGGATCTCGGGCACGAGCTCCGCGATGGTCGTGCCCGGTTCGGCGTGGGCGCGGGTCATCTGCACGTGGTTGCGGACCTGCCGATCGCCGCGCGCGCGCCGCGACACCGGCACCAGGACGTCGATGCCACGATCGTCGTCGTCGACGGCGCGCATCGCGGCGGCCACGAGCAGGTCGTTGAGCGACCCGCGCAGCTTCGCCGCGACGCGAGCGGCAGCGGACGCGTCGGCCGAGAAGAACGTCACCGTGGTCGGGGGGAGGTAGACGGCGCGAAGTCCGTTGCGTCGGATGGTCCATTCCTGGAGCGGACGGATGTTGCGCCCGCCCATCCGGCGGGCGCGCTTGAGGAACGGCTTGCGCCAGTACTCCCGCCACCCCGCCGCGACCGAGGGCTGCGCCGCCAGCCACGCGCGGGCGGCGTGCAGCGGGACCAGCAGTGGCGTGCGCGGCGCCCGGGTGGCCGGTGCCGGAGGCGCGGCCGGCGACTCGGGCGACGGGTCGGTGATCAGCGTCAGCGTGTTGAACGCCCACTTGGCATCGCCGACGACGTGGTGCAGGCGCACCCCGACGGCGACGTCCCCGCGATGCTCGCCCGTCAGCGGCGTCACGGTCATGTCCCACAGCGGACGGTCCGTCCGCAGCGGCGGACGCTCGAGTCCCGTCAAACGCAGGATGGATGCCGGCGACAACTCCTGCGCCTCGGGTGAGAACACGATGTGGTCGGACACGTCGAAGCCGTCATCCGGAACCCACGCCGGGGTGGTGATGCCGAGCGGGGAATGCATGAGCCGCTTCGACATCTCGGGGGCGCGCACGATCGCTCCGGCCAGCAGCGACACCACGCGATCGCGGTCGACGCCCCCGTCGGGCGTGAACAGGCCCGAACCGTCGAGCACGAACACGGCCGCGGTGTGCATCGACTCGAAGGCGATGCTCGATGCCATGTGCTTCTCGTCGAGGGTGCGCATCAGGTCGATTCCGACCGGGAGGGTCTGCGTGCTCACGCGTCGTCCTTTCTCGAGACGGTGCCGGATGTCACGAGCGCCGGCATCCCGCCGCTCTGCCAGTCGGGGACGAAGCGCTCGCCGACGATGCGGACGCGCCACGTGGATCGGATGCCGTCGAGGATGCCGAACAGCATCGCCGCGTCGTGGGCCGACGGCGTCCCCGCCACGTGCGATCGCACGATCCTCGACGTCGTGCGACCGAACAGACGCCACCCGAGGGTGATCCCGAACGCGGGGTCCAGCCGCAACCACTTGCACACCAGCGCGCCGAGTCCCCGTCCGTAGCCGCCGTGGAGCTGGACGTAGGCGTCGCCGATGCGCGTGTTGGCGTGCATCACCACGCAGCTGCCGTCGTGCACGATCTCGGTGCCCGCGCGCAGCAGGCGGATGAAGATGTCCAGATCCTCGGCGCCGGCCATGGGCTGCCCGGCGCCCATCACGGCGTCGAAGCCGCCGATGCGCAGCAGCACCTCGCGCCGGAACGCCATCACCGCGCCGTGGCCGGCATCCACGCCCGACGCGGGGCTCACGTACCGCGTCGCGCGGTGGTAGGGCAGGTCGGCGGACTGGTGATGGTCGAGCATGCGGCCTGTCACGGCCGATACCGCCGGTTCCGCGAAGTGTCCGACCAGGGTTTGCACCCACCCCGGCGTGGGACGGCAATCGTCGTCCGTGTAGATCACGATGGGGCGACTCGTGGAGGTGATGCCGACGTTGCGGGCCACCGAGAGTCCCTTGCCCGACCGGACGTACGAGACCCCGGCCGCCTCGGCGACCTGTCTCGTCTCCGGCGTGCGGCTGGCGCTGTCGACCACGAGCACCTCGACGTCGCTCGGCGACGCGTCCAGGATCGCGGCGAGCGCACCGGCGAGCATCGCGGGGCGATCCCGCGTGCAGACGATGACCGCGACATCACGCGAGGACGGCATCGGCATCCCTCCTCGCGGCCGGGTCGGGCAACGCCGCAGCGGAGCCGGCCAGGGCGGCGGTGTAGACATCCTCGAGACGCTCGCCGGCCGACTCCCACGTCAGTCGAGGCGCACCCGCGAGCGCGGCGGCCGACAGCTCGGCGAGGCGGTCGCGGTCGCGGTCGAGGCCGTCGAGTTGGGCGGTGAGCGCGCCGACGTCCCGCGGTTCGTGGAGCAGTCCCTCGACGCCGTCGTCCAGCAGTGCGCCGGCCGCGCGCGAGACCAGCGGCACGCACCCCGCACCCTGGGCCTCGTAGGTCACGAGGGCACTGCCCTCCTCGATCGTCGGCAGCAGGAGCACGTCGGATGCCGCGAGCGCCGCATCCACGTTCCGGGTGGCACCGACCACCCGGACGCTCGGGTGCCCGAGCTCGTCGGCGAGCACCCGCGCGTACGGTTCCAGGATGTCGCCGACGACGGTGAACGTCCCGGTGGCGCTCGCCTGCGACGCGAGCCACGCGCCCAGCGCGTAGTGCAGTCCCTTGCGCGGCTCGCCGCGCCCCACGAAGACGGCGCGAAGCGGGCGGTCGCCGCCCGTGCGGGGTCGGATCCGACGCGTCCCCGGGCGGTAGCCGTACTGGTGGCGCAGGATGCGGTCCGGCGCGTGTCCCTCTGCCACGAAGGATGCGGCGACCGCGTCGGAGGGGGCCAGCACCGCGGTCGCGGCCTGCCACTCGGCGACCTCCATGCGCAGATGGTCGGGATTCTCGGTGTGGGCGGTCGTGAACGCCCCCGCCAGGCCGAGCCGGCGCACCTCCTCATCCACGACCCGCCAGGCGTGCGCGGTGTGGGTGTTCGGCGCCTCGCGCAGCACGACCGCGCCGTCGTCACGCGCGATGCGCGCGGTGCGACCCGGCGCGAGCGGCCACAGGTGCACGACGTCCGGACGGAACCGGCGGTAGACGGATGCCGCGACCCGGTCGTGCCACCCGAATGCCCGATCCCGCCCGATGGCGCGGTGCGGGATCCGCCGGCCGGCGAGGGCGAGCGACTCGGTGACGCGCGCGCCGGGAACCGCGCTGGCGACACTCGCCGCGACGACGTGCACGTCATGGCCGCGTCGGACGAGCTGGTTCACCTGATTCCAGGCGGTCCAGCCGATGCCCGGATCGCCCAGAGCGTGCGGAAACGAGAACAGAACCTTCATGAGCCCCCCAGCTGCATACCGGGAGAACACGCCCGACTTCATCCACTGTGCGGGGGTTTTCGAGCCCTTCGCAAGCTGAGAGCAGCCCTCCCACGGAAATGTCGTCAGTCCTTAACATCCCGGCAACCTCCCGGATTCGTCGTTCCCGCACGATGAGCGTGGGGAAAGTGTCGCCGGGAGGTCCTCGGCCCTCTGTCTCAACGCCACGGCGGCACACTGATCGCTGCCCGTAGCGGGCGGAGGGGAATGAACATGCAAGTGCCCACGTACCTTCACATCCTTTGGCGCAGCAAGTGGCTGCTTCTGGTGGGAATCGTCCTGGCCGCGGTCGCCGGCTTCTTCGCGGGATTCTCGATCCAGGACGGACAGATCGTCCAGCGCGCGCAACAGACCTACACCTCCAGCAGCACCGTGCTGGTCAGCAGCAACACGCAACCGCTGTATCAGGCCGTCATCCCGGGGCAGGCGCTGGTCGAAGGCCAGACGCAGGCCACCGACGTCGACCTGACGTCCAAGGCGATCCTGTACGCCTACCTCGTCAGCGGCCAGGACATGCGCACACAGGTGGAGCAGGCCATCGGCCCGTTCTCCGACACCGAGGCGCTGCGGGCGCTGCGTCGCACGACCCAGCCGGGTGGTGACGAGGCGTTCCCGGGGCGTTACAGCCTCCCGATCATCGACGTGGTCGGCGTTTCCACCGACCCGGACCGTGCGTCGCAGATCTCGCAGACGGCCACGTCGGACTTCATGTCCCAAGTGGTCGCCGACCAGGACGCCGCGCAGATCGCACCCGCCGACCGCGTCATCCTGTCGGTGCTGGACGTGACCAAGCCCACCGCGATCGAGGGCAGCAACCCGATGATCCCGGTCGTAGTGACGTTCCTCGGCATCTTCCTGCTGTTCGTCGCGGCCGCCTTCATCATCGCCGGCAGCCGAGCCAGTCGCGCCGCCAAGCGATCCGCGGCGGAATCGGATGCGCAGTGGGGTGACGTCGACGGCGTGCCGCCGAGCGTCAAGGGCCGGCGGCGCCGTGCGTCGACGACGCCCGCGCCGCTCGAGGAGCCCGCGACCGAGCTCGCGGACGAGGCGGAGCAGCGCGAACCGGCTCCGGTCGGCTGAGCGGAGTCTTCGTGCCTACGTCCTCGCTGGAGGATTCCCCCGGCGTGCGCGCTGAAACGCGCACGCCGGCGGTCCTCACGCCGCCACCGTCGCCCGACCGGATCCGGCTTCCCGTCCGGCGGCAGGTGGCCGCGGTCATCCTGATCCTCGTCATCGGCGCGATCAGCGTGCTCTTCCTGCCCCCGCTCGTCGCGGGCGGCGTGATGATCGCGGTGTCGCTGCTGTATCTGACGCGACGACTCGTCTTCTCCTGGACGGGGGGTCTGGCGATCCTCGTCGGGGTGATCATGTTCATCCCGGTGCGTCGCTACGCCCTGCCGATCCCGCTGCCGTTCGCGCTCGAGCCGTACCGCGTGGTGATCGTCATCCTGCTCCTGGCCGTCGTCGGCGCGCTGCTGCTGGACAAGACCCGCCGGTGGCAGCCGGTGGCCTTCGGGTGGCCGGTCGGCATCTTCTTCGCGACGCTCGTCGTGTCGATCCCCTTCAACGGCACCGCACTCGTGCAGCAGGGGCTCGCCTCGACCGCGGTGGGGGCGCTCATCAACTACGCCATCCTGCTGTCGGCGTTCTACATCGTGCGGCATCCGGCGACCACCGAGAAGATCGCGATGGGACTGGTCACCGGCCTGGTGTGGGCCGGCACGATCGTCGCCCTGTTC
>CAXTES010000123.1:0-9273 GCA_964243215.1 uncultured Microbacterium sp.
CCTCGTCCACGATCGCGTAGAAGTGGCCGCGCTGGACGAGATCCTGCTTCTGCCATGCCATGTTGTCGCGCAGGTAGTCGAAGCCGAACTCGTTGTTCGTGCCGTAGGTGATGTCGGCGTCGTACTGCTCACGGCGGATGTCGGGGGTCTGACCGGACACGATCGTGCCCGTGGTCATCCCGAGCGCGCGGTAGATGCGGCCCATGAGCTCGGACTGGTACGTGGCGAGGTAGTCGTTGACCGTCACGACGTGCACGCCTTTACCCGCGATCGCGTTCAGGTACGCCGGGAGGGTCGCGACGAGGGTCTTTCCCTCGCCGGTCTTCATCTCGGCGATGTTGCCGAAGTGCAACGCGGCGCCGCCCATGATCTGCACGTCGTACGGCCGCTGGCCGATCGTGCGCTTGGCGGCCTCGCGCACGGCGGCGAACGCTTCGGGCATCAGCTGGTCGAGGGACTCGCCCGCTTCGTGGCGGGCGCGCAGCGTAACGGTCTCGACGCGCAGTTCCTCGTCGGTCAGCTGCGCGTAATCCTCTTCCAGCGCGTTGACGGCTTTGACGACCTGCTGGAGGCGCCGCAGCAGGCGCCCCTCACCGGCGCGAAGCAGTTTCTCGAGCGGGTTGGCCACGGAGCATCTCCATCTTTCGGGTGCGTCATCTCACGCCGCTGCCGGCGCGCGGCGCCCAGGCATACTGTGCCATGTTATCCACCCGTGACCTTGGAGCGTGCTGGATACGCCCGCGCGAGCGGTCGTGGCATCCGCTCCCCGCCCGGTCCCGCCATGTCCCGAAGTTTCGCTTCCCGGGCCCCCGGAAGGCGAAAGTTCGGGACATGCAACCGTGATTTCGGGACATGGCCCCGTGGTGATCGGACCGCGGGGTGGCTGGATCGGGCGGCGCGGCGCCTCGCCGCCGGCCCGGCGCGTGCGGTCGCCGTGCGACCGTCGACCGACAGACCCGAACGCGGGCGGCCGGCCCGGGCCGAGGCATCCGTCGTCTGAGACCGCCGGCAGCGAACAGCGCTCGTCGCGCCCGCCCGCCCTCGTAGGATCGGACCATGGCCGGGTTCTGGGGCAGGCGCAAGCGCGAGCAAGAAGAGCTGCACGTTCAGGATGCCGAGCTGCAGCGTCGCGCGGAGGCCGCGCTGGTCGCCGCCGACGAGCGGATCCGGCTCACCACCGATGAGCTGTCGTTCGCGGAGGCGGAGCTCGGCACCGGTCCGACGCAGGAACTGCGCGACGCGCTGTCGGCGGTGCGCGTGCACCTCGGCGAGGCGTTCACCCTCAACCAGCTGAACCACGACGAGATCCCCGACACCGACGAGGAGCTGCGCACCAGGAACGCTCGGATCGCGCAGCTCTCGGAGTGGGCCGAAGACCTCCTCGAAGATCGCACCGAGGCCCTCGCGGCGCGGGTCGCCACCGCGCGACGGGCGCCCGAGGTGCTCGCGGGCGTCCGTGCCGAAGCCGGACGGCTGCGCACGCGGCTGCCCGCCGCGCACGACACAATCGACCGCCTCACCGTGCGCTACAGCCCGGATGCGCTGCGCCAGATCTCCCAGAATCCGGCCGAGGCCGAGCAGTTGCTCGGATTCGCCGAGCACAGCGGCGGCATCTCCGAGCGACGTCGGGAGGCCGGGCAGCGCGAGCAGGCGAACCTCGCACTGGAGGCCGCGACCGAGTCGGTGCGGCGCGCTGCGACCCTGCTCGACGCGGTGGAGACGTACGAGATCGAGGCGTTGCGCGCCGAGTCGACACTCGCGGCTGTCGTGGAGGACTCGCGTGGCGACCTGATCGCGGCGCGCACGGCGCCTCAGGCACCGGGCGTGCTCACCGCGGCGGCAGCGCTCGGCGACGCGCTGGCATCCCTGCCCCCGTCGGGCGCGAAGACCGATCCGTTCGCCGAGCTGACCGCGCTGCGCGAGGCCAACACGGCGCTGGATGACGCGATCGCGGTCGCCCGCGAACGCGCCGCGCGGCCGATCCCCAGTGCCGAACAGGTGCGCCACGCCATCGACGACGCCGACCGGCAGCTCGCGATCGCGCGCGACATCATCGGCGGCCACCGCGGCTGGATCGGCGCGGACGCGCGCACGCGCCTGGCCGAGGCGGAGCGCATCCGCGCCGACCTCGATCAGTTCGTGGGTCAGCGCGCCTCGCTGGGTTCCGAACCGGTGCCCGAGGATGACCGCGAGCAGGCGCTGGCCATGGCCCGGCGGGTCGCGTTCCTCGCGAACGAGGCGTTGCAGCTCGCTCAGCGCGACATCGACTCGTCCCGTCCGCAGGATCCCGGCGGCTGGGGCGGACCCGGCCAGGGCGGATGGGGCGGCGGCGGCCGTGGCGGCAGCCCGTGGGGCGGCATCCTGGGCGGCGTCGTCATCGGCAGCCTGCTCGGGGACATGTTCGACGGCTGACCCGTCGCGGGGCGGGCGACGCTACGAGGCGAGCTCCGCGGCGGGCGGGGTCTGAGCCGCGAGCGAGATCACGCCGTAGTCCCAGCCCTTGCGGCGGTACACGACGCTCGGGTGATCCGAGCGGGCGTCGATGAACAGGAAGAAGTCGTGCCCGACCAGCTCCATGCGGTCCACGGCGTCCTCGACGGTCATCCACTCGGCGTCGAACTGCTTGGTGCGGATGACGACGGGCGTGTAGTCGGCCTCGTCGTCGGATGCCGTGATGATCGGGATCTCGCCGGTGGCGACGGCCCGCAGCACATCGGCGGACGCGGGCTGCACATCCATCCCTTCGATCTCGCCGCTGTTCTTGTCGAAGTTGGCGCCGCGCGGATGCTTGCGGGCGTCCAGGCGCTTGTCCTTGGCCCGGCGCAGCTGTTCGGCCAGCTTGTCGACGGCGATGTCGAGGGCGGTGAACTTGTCGCCGTCGACGGCTTCGGCGCGCACCAGCGGTCCGCGACCGGTGAGCGTCAGCTCGACGGTGGAGTCCTCCATGCGGCCGTTGTGGTACGCCCGGTGCGTGACCTTGACGTCCAGCCGCTGCGCGCGCGGAGCGAGGTGCTCGATCCGGACGGCCTTCTCATCGACCACGCCGCGGAATCGATCCGTGACGCTCACCCCTACGCCGACGATGCTGGTTTCCATCCCTGACCTCCTTGTTCCGGTCCACCCGGCCAAGGGCGGACCTTCAGTCGCCTTGTCTGACCCACCGTAGTGACCGCGACCCGCAGTGTCACCCATGTGCGCCGAATGCGTCCGCTGAGCGTTCCACCCGGCGCGGGGTCGCCGCGACGGTCGCCGCCCCCACCACGACGGCGCCGGCGGCACGCAGCGCACGGGTCGCTTCGACCAGCGTCGCCCCGGTCGTCACGACGTCGTCGACGACGAGCACCCGCAGCCCCGCGGCATCCCTGGCCCGAAGACTCCCAGCCACGTTGCGGGTGCGATCATCGCGCCCGAGGCGGCGCTGATCGGCGGTGATCCGGGATGCCACGAGCAGCCGCGCCGGAACCATTCCGGCCCGGCGGGTCAGCAGCTCGGGCACCCGGTAGCCGCGACGGCGCATCGCCGCACGCGAGGTGGGCAGCACCGCGACCGCGTCGATGAGTCCGCCCTCGGATGCCGCGCCCGCCGCCGCGACGAGCGCCGGCGCGAGGGCGCGGGCGAGCGACGTGCGCCCCTGTTCCTTCAGCGCGCGCAGCACTCGTGCCGGAACGCCCTCGAACGCCAGGGCGCTGCAGACGGTGAGTCCACCGGGCAGTGCGCGCCGGGTGACGACGGGGCGCAGCATCGCGCGGCACGACGCGCACAGCGCGATGTCGAGCGCACCGCATCCGGCGCACTCGACCGGGAACACCAGGGTCAGCGCGTCGGCGAGCGCAGCGCGCACCGGCTCCCATCCCGACGCCTCGGCCACACCGTCGATGCTCTCCCGCCCGGGCGCGACGATGCGCGGCGGGCCGGTGATCGGTGCACACCCGCGCGGAATGGCGCGATGTGCAGGAGAGGCTACTGCGGGCTGCCCGACTGGGTCGCCAGCACCAGGACGCCGGTTCCGGTCTGCTGCCACGTCGACCCGCGCCGCACGTACAGCGCGCCCTGGGTGTCGCGCACCCGGACCCCGGTCGGGATGATGGCCCCCGCGAGCGACGACGCGCTCGGGGGGGCGGTCAGATCGATGCCGGGGCCGCCCACCGGCTGCTGCAGCAGCTGCACCTTGTCTCCGGCGCGCGAGAGCACACCGACCGTGGCGTCGTCGAGCCAGCCGATGTCGACACCTGCGCCGAGGAGCGTCGCGAGCGGCACCGGCTCGCCGAGCCGCTGCGGGGCGCCGTTCTCGTCGCGCACGACGGCGGCGACCCAGACGAGGGAGTTGCCGCCCACCGACACCACGGCGGCGATGCGGCTGCCGTCACGGGACACCTCCATCGCCGCGATCCGGGATGCCCCGGGCAAGGCATCCTGCACGACGACGGGCGCACCCTGCGGCGAGTAAGCCGTCAGCTGCGAGGGCGACTCGGCCGGGACGCTCCACACGAATCCCTCGGGATCCAGCGACGGATCGACGAGGTCCGGCCGGGTGTCGACCTCGAGCACCTGCCCGTCCGCCTGGACGCGCACGACTTCGCCGCTGCCGATGCGCACCGCCGCGAACTGGCGGTTCGCGGCCATCTGGATCGCCACCGGCGCGGGCAGCACCTTCGCCATGGTGGCGCTGAGCCCCTCGATGGCTTCGATGTCGGTGCCCGAGAGGAAGCCGAACCCCTGGTCGGTCAGGCCGAGCGCCAGCGTGTTGACCCGGGTGTTGCGCACCGGCAGGTCGTCGGCGTCGAGCACCGTGCCGGCGACCGTCATCACCACGTCCGTCACGCCCGCGCTCGACAGGCTCTCGCGCAGCTGGGTGAACATGCGGTTGCGCGTCGTCGGATCCAGCGACAGCGCGGCCTGATTCAGCGCCACCTGGGCGAGGGTGCCCTCGACGGGCACCGCCGGTCCCTGCAGCGACACGTTCTCGGGGAACGCGGTCTTGATGCCGTCGGCCAGCCACGGACTGGGCGCGCCGTCCACGAGCGCGAGGGCGATGCGCGTCGCGGCGTTCGTGGTCGGGAACCAGCGGGGATCGGGCACGAGGTACTGCCACGTCGGATCGAAGTACGTCAGCGGGTAGGAGTGGTACACGCTGTCGAACTGGTCCTCGTCCAGCACGATGCCGTCCGGCGCCTCGGTGATGCGCCAGTCGCCGTCGGCATCCTGCGCGAGCGCGAACGACAGCGTTCGGGGTGCGCGATCGCCGACCGCATACGCGCCGTTCTCGTCCACTCCCGCCACCGGCGTCAACTGCACGTCGATCGTCGTGTCGGACGTCGCCACCGTCCGGCGGTCGGCGAGCACATCGATCGTGACGCCGGCATCCGGCTTCCACGTGTCGCGGAACGACGGTGCCAGGTACAGCCTCGCGGTCGCCCAGTTGTCGGTCGGGCCCGATCCTGCCCGCAGGAAGCCGTCGAGGATCTGCTGCTGGGTCGCGCCGGGCTGCGGCTTGTCGGGCTGGAACACGATGTCGGGGGCGCCGGCGTCGTCGCCCGCCGGCAGTCCGGCGTTCACCGGCCCGTCGGTCGGCAGCCCCGCGCATCCGGACAGCGCCGCCGCGACCGCCATCACGATCGCCACGATCGCGCCGCGACGCGCGCGCCGGATCACGTCGCGGCCCCCGTGGTGGCGGCATCCGTCGGGATGGGGATCGGCTGGGTGTGCCCGAGGGTGTCGAGGGATGCGACATCGTCGCCGGGATCGACCGGCAGCGGCGAGGCCACCACCGGATTCGCGGCGCGCGGCAGGGTGAGCACGACGTTGGTGCCGCGTCCGACCGCGCTCCACACCGCGAGCGTGCCGCCGTGCAGGGTCGCATCGCCGAGAGCGATCGACAGCCCGAGCCCGGTGCCGCCGATCGTGCGTTTGCGCGACGGATCCGCCCGCCAGAACCGGTCGAAGACCCGCTCGACCTCGTCGGGCCGCATGCCCAGGCCGTAGTCGCGCACGCCGATGGCGACCGCCTGCTGGTCGCTGTCGACGGTGACGACGATCGGCCGCCCCTCGCCGTGCTCGATCGCGTTTCCCAGCAGGTTGCGCACGATACGACGGATGCGCCGCGGGTCCATGTCGACGAGCGAGTACCCGCCCGGCGCGACGAGCCGCACATCGCTGCCGTGCTGCTCGGCGAGCTGCTGCATCGATTCGATGACGTCCTCGGCGAGGTGCGCGAGGCTCGTCGGCTCCACCTCGAGCTGCACCGATCCGGCGTCGTAGCGGCTGATCTCGAGCAGATCGGCCAGCAGCACCTCGAAGCGCTGCACCTGTGCGTACAGCAGCTCGGCGGCCCGCGCGGTCGCCGGGTCGAAATCCTCGCGCCGGTCGTTGATCATGTCGGCGGCGAGGCGGATCGTCGTCAGCGGCGTGCGCAGTTCGTGCGAGACATCCGACACGAACCGCTGCTGCACGAGGGACAGGTCGGCCAGCTGGTTGATCTGGGACTGGATGCTGTCGGCCATGGCGTTGAACGAGCGTCCGAGGGTCGCCAGTTCGTCGACGCCGCGCACCTCGAGGCGCACGCCGAGGTCGCCTGCGGCGAGCATCGCGCTGGTCTGCGCGGCGTCGCCGATCGGGGTGGTGACCGACCGGAGCACGAACCACGCGATCGCCCCGATGAGGATGATCAGGGCGATCCCGACGATCCACAGCGTGCCCTGCACGAATCCGAGCGTCTGCGAGGCGCTGGACAGGTCGTACGCGAGGTACAGCTCGTAACCTCCGACCTGCGGCACCTGGATCTGCTGGCCGACCACGATGCCCGGCACCGAGCGGCTGCCGGCCGCCATCGTGACCGACTGCCACCACTGCGCCTCGTCGCTGGACTGCACGTGCTTGCGCAGCTCCGGCGAGATCATGTCGGCCGCCAGTCCGCCGAGCGAGAAATTCTGCGGGGCGATCGGCGACGGCGCCGGATCGATACGGAACACCGCGATCTTGTCGGTCGCGGACTGCTGGCGGAGCCCGGCGCTGACGGTGTCCATGAGGTTGCGCAGCTGCACGCTGTCGCCTTGCACCTCGGCCGAATCCAGCACGGTCTGCGCGGTCTGCGTCGCCCGGCGCGCGTCGCCCTCGACCTCGCGCAGCCGCGACTGGAACAGGTCGTTCTGGATCGCCAGCGCCATCCACACGCACGCCACCAGGACGGCGAGCGCCGTCAGCGCCAGCGTGATCAGAACGGTGCGGAACCGCAGCGAGCGCCGCCACAGGTTCGCCAGGTTGTCCGGCCACGCGCGCCAGTCGCGCCACGCCGCGAACCGGTCGGGCGATGCCGGCCTCAGAGCCTTCGCGGAAGGCACCGCGACCTCACACCGCTGCGCCGGCGCGGTAGCCGACGCCGCGCACCGTCGTGACGATCCGGGGGTTGTCGGGGTCGAGCTCCACCTTCGCCCGCAGCCGCTGCACGTGCACGTTCACGAGCCGGGTGTCGGCCTTGTAGTGATAGCCCCACACCTGCTCGAGCAGCATCTCGCGCGAGAAGACCTGCTGCGGCTTGGATGCCAGGGCCACCAGCAACTCGAACTCCAGTGGTGTCAGCGAGATGACGGCATCCTGGCGGCGCACCTCGTGGGCGGCGACATCCACCGTGAGGTCGCCGATGCGCAGCACCTCGGTGACGGGCTGGGATGCCGGTCGCAGCCGCGTTCGGATCCGTGCGACGAGCTCCTTCGGGTTGAACGGCTTGACGATGTAGTCGTCGGCGCCGGACTCGAGCCCGCGCACCACGTCGGCGGTGTCGGTGCGGGCGGTGAGCATGATGATCGGCACACCGGACTCCGAGCGCACCCGCGTGCAGATCTCGATGCCGTCGACGCCGGGCAGCATGAGATCGAGCAGGATCAGGTCGGGACGCTGGTCGTGGAACGCATCGACCGCCTGGGCGCCGTCGGCGCAGAACGCGGTGTCGAAGCCCTCGGTCCGCAGCACGATGCCGATCATCTCGGCAAGGGCGGTGTCGTCGTCGACAACGAGGATCCGTGATGTCATTCGAACGCGTCGGTCCTTCTTTTCCGGCCAGTGCCCGCTGTCGCGACGCATCCGGTTGGGCACCGCCAAGACTAGTCGACGGCGGCTGAGCAGCAGCCGAGCCCCGCGGCGCGCGTGTGACACGATAGGGATCCGCCCCGACGACCAGAAAGACACCGTGACCGCGCCACCTGCCTGGACGCCCGCGCCACGACCGGGCCTCATTCCGCTGCATCCGCTGTCTTTCGGGACGATCCTGGGGCGCTCGTTCGCCGCGCTGCGACAGAACCCCCGCGTCCTGCTCGGCTTCGCCCTCATCGTCCAGACGCTCGCGTACGTGGTGGTGCTGATCGCCGTCGGCGCTGTGGCGTTCGCCTCGTTCTCGCGCCTGGGCACCCTGCGGGAGGGCACCGACGACTACAACGCGGTGCTGGCCGGATCGCTCGCGATCACGATCGTGGCCGGCGTCGTGCTCGGCCTGGCCGCGGGGGCGCTGAGCGTGATCGTGCAGGGCGTCGTCGTCACGGAGGTCGCCCACGCCGCGGTCGCGGAGAGGCTGCCGTTGCGGTCGCTGTGGGCGCAGGTGCGCCCGGTGGTGTGGCGGCTGCTCGGCTACGCGCTGGTGCTCTCGCTGGCGATCGCCGCCGTCGTCGGGGTCATCGTCCTGGCCATCGTCGCGATCGGGGCGGTGGTGCTGCCGCTGGCGGTCGCCGTCGGCGTGTTCATCGCGCTCGGCGCGGTACCGCTGTACCTCTGGCTGGGTGTGAAGCTGGTGCTCGTCCCCGCCACGATCGTGCTCGAACACGCCCGCGTCCCGGCGGCCATCGGCCGCTCGTGGCGGCTGACGCGCGGCCGGTTCTGGTCGACGCTCGGCGTCATCGTCATCATCGCGGTCGGCTTCAACATCATCGCGCAGGTCGTCTCGTTCCCGTTCTCGATCTTCGGGTCGGCACTGGCGGGGGTCGTCTCGCCCACCGGGTCGGACGAGGCCTCCGGGATCATCGGGTTCGTCGTGGTGGCCGTGCTGACGCAGGTGGTGACGCTGCTCATCCAGTCGGTGGCACTGGTGGTGCAGGCGACCGCGTCGTCGCTGATCTACATCGACTGCCGGATGCGCCACGAGGGTCTCGACCTCGACCTGCTCGCCTACGTCGAGCACCGGGATGCCGGCGCCACCGCGCTGCCGGATCCGTACCGCGTCAACGTCGGACGCGCCATCGCGCCGCGACCGCCGGTGGGGTATCCAGCGCCGTATCCGCCCTACGGCGC
>CAXTES010000124.1:0-9260 GCA_964243215.1 uncultured Microbacterium sp.
CGGTGGACAGGTGCACTCGCGGCGCCGCCGGCCCGCGGAGCGTGCGGTCGCGGCCGGGCCCACGCGCCCGGAGGCTCGCCGCGGCGCGTTAGCGCCGTGGGGAGGGGGCGTGGGGACAGTCGGTGTCGTGGCGAAGCCGCCGATCCGTAAGCTCGCGCGCGACCTGGGGGTCGACCTCGGCGCCGTCTCGCCGAGCGGACCGGCCGGCGAAGTCACCCGCGACGACGTCGTCGGCCACGCGTCGCAGGCGAGCGTCTTCCGCAACATCGAGACACCCGAGTGGCCGGAGGTGCGAGAGGAGACCATTCCCGTCGCACGCGATGTCGCCGCCAGCGCCGTCGCTCCCGTGATGGCCGAGCAGCCGTCGACGCTCGCGCCGGCGGTCGCCGGTATCCCCGAGGCGCCCGAGCCGACCGGCCCGGCCGCCGTCGGGCGGGTCGAGACGATACCGGTCAAGGGCGTGCGCAAGGCCGTGGCATCCGGCATGGTGCTCAGCGCCTACACCGCCCCGCACGTGTCGGTGTGGACCGATGTGGATGCCACGCGCACGATGGAACTCGTCAAGAGGCTGAAGGCATCCACCGACTTCGCCGACATCAGGGTCTCGCCGCTGCTGATCATGGCCCGAGCGGTGATCTGGGCGGTGCGGCGTACGCCGATGGTTAACGCGGCATGGGTCGACACGGATGCCGGGGCCGAGATCCGCGTTCGGCACTTCGTGAACCTCGGGATCGCGGCCGCGACGCCGCGCGGACTGCTCGTGCCGAACATCAAGGACGCCCAGCACCTGAACACCCGGGAGCTGGCCAAGGCGCTCGAGCGGCTCACCCTCACCGCCCGCGAGGGAAAGACGTCGCCGGCGGACCAGCAGGGCGGCACGATCACGATCACGAACATCGGCGTGTTCGGGATGGATGCCGGAACCCCGATCATCAACCCCGGCGAGTCCGGCATCATCGCACTCGGCACCATCCGGCAGAAGCCGTGGGTCGTCGACGGCGAGGTGCGGCCGCGGTGGGTGACGACGGTCGCCGGGTCGTTCGATCACCGCGTCATCGACGGCGACGGCATGTCGCGCTTCATCGCCGACGTGGCATCCGTGCTCGAGGAGCCCGCCCTGCTGCTGGACTGAGCCGCGGCCCGGCGCACCGGATTCGGAGAATGACGCCGGATTCGGATGGAGCGCGGCATCCGATCCGAATTCGGCGCGATTCTCCGAGATCCGTGCACCCAATGAGGTTTGAGAACGATTATCAATACGTATAGCGTGGGAGGATGCCTCGCCGTGTCGTGGCGGCCGCCATCGCAGCCGCATCCCTCCTCGCGCTCGCCGGATGCGCAGCGGACCCGTCGAGCGCCGGCGACGGCCGGATCAGCGTCGTCGCCTCGACCGACGTCTACGGACAGATCGCCGAGGAGGTCGGCGGCGACGCGGTGCAGGTCACCTCGCTGATCACGTCCGGCAGTCAGGATCCGCACGCGTTCGAGGCCAGCGCTCGCGACCAACTCGCCGTCAGCCGCGCCGGCCTCATCATCCGCAACGGCGCCGGCTACGACCCGTTCATCGACGCGCTGATCCAGGCGAGCGCCACGACGGCACCGGTGATCACCGCCGTCGAGGACGAGCCGACGTGGAACGGCGACCCCGACGGCTTCAACGAGCACGTCTGGTACGACCCGCCGACCATGGCCGCCGTCGCGGATGCCATCGCCGAGCGACTCGCGACGCTCGACCCCGCGGGCGCGGCCACTTTCCGCTCCAACGCGGCACGGTTCGGCACGCAGATCGACGGCCTCACGGCCGCCCTGGGCGCGCTGGCCACCGCACACGCCGGGGCGAGGGTCTTCGTCACCGAGCCCGTGCCGCTGTACCTCACCGACGCGGCGCACCTCGTGAACGTCACGCCGACGGCGTTCAGCGAGGCGGTGGAAGAGGGTCAGGACGTGCCGCCCGCGACCCTCCTGGCATCCCTCGACCTGCTCGGCTCCGACGACGTCCGCGTCGTCATCGTCAACGCCCAGACGGGCGGAGCCGAGACGACCCAGGTGGTCGATGCGGCTCGCAGCCGCGGCATCCCGGTGCTCGAGTTCGCCGAGACGCTGCCGGACGGCGACACGTACGTGCAGTGGATGCAGCGCAACATCGATCAGCTCGCCGAGGCGCTCGCATCGTGAGTGAGCCGGTGCTCGAGATCCGCGGTGCAGCGGTGCGCCGCGGCGACCGCGTGATGTGGAGCGGCCTGGACCTGACCGTGGCGCCCGGCGAGTTGATCGCCGTCCTCGGTCCGAGCGGATCGGGCAAGACCACCCTGCTGCGGTCGATCCTGGGCCTGGACCGGCTCAGCGCCGGCACCATCACCGCCCTCGGCCAACAGGTACGCCGGCCCGGCAACCGTCGAATCGGATACATCCCGCAGCAGCGCCCGCTGCCCCCCGACACCGCGCTGCGCGGCCGCGACCTCGTCGCACTCGGCGTCGACGGACACCGCTTCGGGCTGCCGATCCCGAGGCGTGGCGACCGCGCCCGCATCGACCGGCTCGTGGATGCCGTCGGAGCGCGCGGCTTCGCCGACCGGCCCGTCGGCAGCCTCTCCGGCGGGGAGCAGCAGCGGCTCCGAGTCGGCCAGGCCCTCGCCGACGAGCCGCGGCTGCTGCTGTGCGACGAGCCGTTGACGAGCCTCGACCTGGCCAACCAGCAGGCCGTCGTGCAGTTGATAGACCGGCAGCGCCGGAGCGCGGATGCCGCGGTGCTGCTGGTCACGCACGACATCAACCCGGTGCTCGGCCTCGTCGACCGCATCCTGTATCTCGCCAACGGCGCGTTCACCCTCGGCGCGCCCGACGAGGTGCTCGACTCCGAGGTGCTGACGCGCCTGTACGGCGCTCCGGTGTTCGTCCTGCGCGCCGGCGACCGGCTCGTCGTGGTCGGCGCGCCCGACGCCGAGGAGTCGCATCACCACCACGACGGGGACACCGCATGAACTGGGCGGACATCTGGGACGCCATGTTCGGCGGCCTCGCCGACTACGGCGACATCCTCGCCCTGGTGTCGAACTCGGTGTGGACCGGGGCGGTCCTGGGCCTGGTCGGCGGACTCGTGGGGGTCTTCGTGATGCAGCGCGACATGGCGTTCGCGGTGCACGGCATCAGCGAACTGTCCTTCGCCGGCGCGGCGCTCGCGCTGCTGGTCGGCTTCGACGTGGTCACCGGATCGATCCTCGGCTCGCTGATCGCCGCGGGGGTCATCGGATGGCTCGGCGCCCGCGCTCGGGAGCGCAACTCGATCATCGGCGTGCTCATGCCGTTCGGTCTGGGGCTGGGCATCCTGTTCCTGTCGCTCTACAACGGCCGCAGCGCCAATCGGTTCAGCCTGCTGACCGGCCAGATCGTGTCGGTGCAGACCGTGCAGCTCGGGTGGCTCGTCGGCATCAGCGCGGTCGTGCTCGTCGCTCTGCTGCTCGTCTGGCGGCCGCTGCGCTTCGACTCGCTGGATCCGCTGTCGGCCGCGGCACGGGGAGTGCGCACGACGGGCATCTCACTCGGGTTCATGCTGCTGCTCGGACTCATCGTCGCCGTCGCCGTGCACATCATCGGCGCGCTGCTGGTGATGGCGCTGCTGGTCACACCCGCCGCCGCCGCGATGCGGATCGCCACCGGGCCGGTCGCCGTACCGGTGCTGGCCGCGGTCTTCGGCGTGGCGTCGGCGGTCGGCGGCATCCTGCTCGCCATCGCCGGAACGCTGCCGGTCAGCCCGTACATCACCACCATCTCGTTCCTGATCTACCTCATCTGCCGCGGCGTCGGCTCGCGCCGCGACCGCGTCACCAGGTCGGCGTGACCGCTCTGCCTGCTCGCAGAACGCCTCGGTACAATCCGGCCATGGTCCAGCGCAACACCTGGCAGCGCGAGCGCGTGCGCGAGGCCCTGACCGGCGCGCGCGGCTTCGTCAGCGCCCAGACGCTGCACGCTGCGCTGCGTGATGAGAACACCGGCATCGGACTGGCCACCGTGTACCGCACGCTGTCCGGGCTCGCCGCGCAGGGCCAGGCCGACTCGCTGCAGAGTCCCGAGGGCGAGAACCTGTACCGCGCCTGCACCACCCCCGGCCACCATCACCACCTGATCTGCCGGTCGTGCGGGCTCACCGTCGAGATCGCGGCGACCGACGTCGAGGACTGGGCTCGTCGCACCGCCGCGCAGCACGGTTTCACGGATGCCGAGCACGTCGTCGACATCTTCGGGCTCTGCGCGACCTGCGCCGCCCGGGTGCACGCAGCGCCGTCGAGCGGAACCGGCGAGCGTGACGCGGACTGACCCCACGACGTCGACGCCGACGCCGGGTGGGACGTCGAGCCGACGCGTCCGGCCGCATCCGGATGCCGGCAGGCGGCCATCCGCGTCGGCTCGCCGGAGCGCCGCACTGGGAATCGGACTCGCCGTCATCGCGCTGCTCTTCGCGATCGACGCGTTCGCGCCCGGCCTCATCCCGTGGACGCCGCCGACCCGGGCCCAGGACGGACTGACCCTCGCGATCAGCGTGCTCGTGGAGTCGCTGCCGTTCGTCGTGCTCGGGGTGCTGCTGTCGATCGTGGTGCAGGTGTGGGTGCCGCCGGGCGCGATCGAACGATGGATGCCGCGCCGGGCCTGGGCTCGGCGCGCGCTGTTGTCGCTGCTCGGCATGATCGTGCCGGTGTGCGAGTGCGGGAACGTGCCGTTCGCGCGCGGCCTGCTGATGCGTGGTTTCAGCGTGCCCGAGACGCTGACGTTCCTCATCGCGGCGCCGATCGTCAACCCGATCGTCATCCTCACCACCCACCAGGCCTTCGGTTTCAGCGACGGCGTCCTGGTGGCCCGGCTCGTCGGCGGGTACCTCATCGCCAACCTCCTCGGCTGGTTGTACAGCCGGCATCCCGACCCCGACGGGCTTCTGACCTACCGCTTCCGCGAGACGTGCGCGCTCGAGCAGGCGCAGGGAGCGGCGGGTCGCAGCGGGCGGGCGCGGCGCTCGGTGGCGCAGTTCGTGGTGGAGCTGCGTGCGGTCATGCCGGCCCTGGTCATCGGATCGGCCGTCGCGGGGGCCGTGCAGGTACTCGTGCCGCGCGAGGCGCTGCTGGCGATCGGTTCGAACCCGGTGCTGTCGATCGTGGCGATGGTGACGCTCGCGATGATCGTGTCCATCTGCTCGAATGTCGACGCGTTCTTCGCGCTGTCGTTCGCGTCCACCTTCACGCCCGGTTCCATCGTCGCGTTCCTGCTGGTCGGCCCGCTCGTGGACGTCAAGATGCTCGCGCTGCTGCGCACGACCTTCCGCACCCGGGTGCTGGTCGGCATGGTGATCGTCGTGGTGCTGGCGGCTGTCGTGATCGCGATCGGGGTGAACCTCGTTGCGTGAGGTCGGGCGGATGGGTACCCGCTGGCTCGGAGTCGGCCTGGCCACGGTGCTGGCGGTGGTGACCATCGGGCTCGCCGTCACCGGCCGGCTCGGGCTGTACATCAATCCGGAGTCGTCGTGGTTCGCCGTGTCGATGGCGGTGGTGCTGCTCGTCGGGGCCGCGCTGAGCTTCCTGCTGCCCCTGGGCGCCGAGACCGACCACGGCCATGAGCCCGGTCACGGCCATGACAGCGACCATGAGGACGAGTACGAGCGGGACCGATCGGCCGCCGTCGTCGCGGTGACCGGTGGGGTCGTGGCATCCGGTGTGGTCCTGTCGATCCTGCTGCTGCCGCCGGCGTCGCTGTCGGCGCAGCTGGCGATGTCGCGCGACGTGGGCGCGGCGCCGCTGTTCACCGGCGCCGACGCGGTCGCGCTGGCCACGACGGGTGACACCGCGCACTTCGGTGTCGGCGACTGGGCGAGCGTGTTCGCGACCGCCACGAATCCCGATGCGTTCGAGGGCGACGCCGTCACCCTCACCGGCTTCGTCACCCCCGCGGCCGCCGGCGACGGCTTCGCGCTGTCGCGCATCGTGATCACGCACTGCGTGATCGACGCGCAGTCCGCGAGTGTGCCGGTCGCGGCATCCGGCGCCTCGCCCGACACCGGCGAGTGGGTGACGGTCACCGGGACGATCCGCTCGACGTCCGCCGGCAGGCTCGAGATCTCGGCCACCGACGTGCAGCGCATCGACGAACCGGCGGACCCGTATGAGTACTGAACGCGCGAGTCGACGCGCCCGCGCACGCCGGCGCCGCGGACGATTGTTCGCCGCCTCGTTCGCCGTCGTCATCGCGGCCCTCGCCGGCCTCGTGCTCGCCGGCGCCGCGGCCAGCACGGCGCAGGGTCCGCGGGCGACCGCCGTGCAGGTCGACCCCGCCGCTGCCGCAACCGCCTCGGGCGCCCGGGTGATCGTCACGGCGAATCAGTCACTGCAGAAGGTGGATGCGTCGCAGGTCACGGTGACGCCGGCCGCCGATTTCACGGTGGACACGTCGGGGCGCGCCGTCGGGATCCGCTTCACCCTGCCGCTGCACGACGACACCGCCTACACCCTGGCGATCCGCGACGTGTCCGGACTGGGCGGAGGACCCGCCACCACGATCACGGAGTCCTTCACCACGCCCGCGATCGCCGTCTACATGCTCGAGCGCACCGCCAGCGGAGACACGATCACCCGCACCGGGCTGGCCCAGCGCGACGCCGAGCCGATCTTCCGGAACGCGCACATCGAAGACTTCCGCGTCACGAGCGCGCACCTGGTCGCCTCGGTGCGCGACGACGACGGCGAGGCCGCGCTCGTCGTCACCGACCTCGACGGGGGTGACGAGCGGCAGCTGGAGCTTCCCGGAGCCGGCACGATCTCGAATCTGCAGAGCGCCGATCGCGGCGAGACGATCGGCTACACCTTCTCCGATGCGACCCTCTCGCAAAGCGGTGGGCGCGAGAGCGCCCTGTTCACGGCATCCCTCAAAGATGCCGCTGCGGACGACGAGCCCACCGCCGTGTCGGTCTCCGGTGCCGACACCCGCGTCGCGGACTGGCGGTTCGTCCCCGACACCGACAGCATCCTCGTGCTCACCTTCGACGGGCGGATGCTGCTGAGCGGGTCGAGCGGAGCGGATGCCACCGACCTCGGCTCCGCGCTGGCGATCGAGGGCATCGCGCGGGGGTCTGCCACGGCGGTCATCGAGCGCGCGGACGGCCTGTTCACACTGAATCTCGCCGACGGCAGCCAGGCGCCCCTCACGGCGGCGACCGGGATCGATGGCACCCTCGGCAACACCACTCCGGTGCCCGGCGCCGCGGCCGCGACCGTCCGCCCCTACTCCATCGTCGACGACGCGTTCCGCGCGCGGGGCACCACCGTCTACCGGGTCGCCGACGACGGAACCGCCACCGCGCTGTTCAGCGCTGCCGGCGGCGACGCCGTGCTGCAGACGTGCGTGTCGCCGAGCGGCCGGTACGTCGCGATCCTCGTCGCGCCCGACACCGTGTCCAACCCCTACGACGCGTACGACCTGCCCATGCCCGGAAAGCTCGAGACCCACGTCGTGCAGATCGACAGCGGCGACGAGGTCGTCGCCCTGCCCGGTTTCGACATCTCGTGGTGCCAGGTCCCGCCGTCGTGACCGAGCCCGCGACCCGGTTGCGACTCGCGACCCGTGCCGACCTGGCGGGACTCCCCGTCGACGTCGCGCCCCGCCTGCTCGGCGGCGTCCTGCGGACCACCGTCGCGGGCGAGACGGTCGCGATCCGTCTCACCGAGGTCGAGGCGTACCACGGGCAGGGCACCGGCGCGACCGCCGATCCCGGTTCGCACGCGCGGATGGGACGGACCGCCCGCAACGCGACCATGTGGGGTGAGCCCGGCCACCTGTACGTGTACCTGAGCCACGGCATCCACTCGTGCGCCAACGTGGTGTGCGGGCCGGACGGGGTCGCCGGCGGGATCCTGCTGCGCGCCGGCGCGGTCGTCGAGGGTCGGGATGCCGCGGCCCGCCGGCGCCCCGCCGCCCGCGCCGATCGCGACTTGGCGCGCGGACCGGGTCGGTTCGGCGACGCCGCAGGACTGCGGCATCCGATCCACGACGGCATCGACGCGATCACCGGCGCGGAGCAGGCGGGCGCCGTGGCGCAGCTGTGGGTGCCGGCGGAGCCGCTTGGTGCCGTGGCATCCGGCCCGCGCGTCGGCGTGGCGGGCGCGGCCGGGACGGATGCCTTCCCGTGGCGGTTCTGGATCGCCGGCGATCCGACGGTCTCGGCGTTCCGCTGGGGGCGCGGCGCGGGCCCGGCGCGGGGCGGGGCCGCGGATGCCTCCGTGCTAGGATGACTCTTTGGCTGCGCGCACTCCTGCACGCAGACCGTGCCCCTGTGCCGACCGGCGGAGGGGTGCAGACAAGGGATCTTGGGTGCGGCCGTCCGGTCGCACGGTATTGAAGGAGACATATCACCATGGCTGCTGTGTGCCAGGTGACCGGAGCGGTTCCCGGCTTCGGTCACAACATCTCGCACTCGCACCGACGGACGAAGCGCCGCTTCGACCCGAACGTGCAGCGCAAGACCTACTACGTCCCGTCGCTCGGGCGGAAGATCACCATCAACGTGTCCGCCAAGGGCATCAAGGTGATCGACGCCCGCGGCATCGAGTCCGTCGTGAAGGACAAGATCGCCAGGGGGGTGAAGCTCTGATGGCCAAGAAGGCTGAGGACGTCCGTCGCATCATCAAGCTGCGTTCCACCGCCGGCACCGGCTACACCTACGTGACGAAGAAGAACCGCCGCAACAACCCCGACCGCATCGTGCTGAAGAAGTACGACCCCATCGTGCGCAAGCACGTCGACTTCCGAGAGGAGCGCTGACCCATGGCCAAGAAGAGCAAGATCGCTCGTAACGAGCAGCGCAAGGTGGTCGTCGACCGCTACGCCGCCAAGCGTCGCGAGCTCAAGAAGCAGCTCGTCGACCCGACCTCGTCCGACGAGCAGCGCGAAGCCGCTCGCGTCGGCCTGCAGAAGCTGCCGCGCAACGCTTCGCCGGTGCGGCTGCGCAGCCGCGACGTGATCGACGGCCGCCCGCGCGGCGTGTTGAGCAAGTTCGGCGTCTCGCGCGTGCGCTTCCGCGACATGGCGCACCGCGGCGAGCTGCCCGGCGTGACCAAGTCCAGCTGGTAGACAACTCCTGACGTGAACGGCCCCGGAGCATCTCCGGGGCCGTTCCTCATCCGGCGACGGCGGCCGCACGCGGGGGGCGCGATTCCGCCCCCGCAGCGCATGTCCCGCAGAAGCAGGTTCCGGATGCCTCGAACCTGCGTTTGCGGGACATGAGG
>CAXTES010000125.1:0-9015 GCA_964243215.1 uncultured Microbacterium sp.
GCCCGCACGAGGTGTGCGACCAGCGCGGCGAGCCGGTCGTTGTCGCCGAAGCGGATCTCGTGGGTGGCCACCGTGTCGTTCTCGTTGACGATCGGCAGGATCCGCAGCCCCAGCAGGCGCTCCATGGCGCGCCGGGCGTTGGAACGGTGCGTCGGATTCTCCAGGTCGCCCGCGGTCAGCAGCACCTGCCCTGCGACGATGTGGAAGGGCCGCAGCGCCTCCTGGTAGCGGTAAACCAGCACGTTCTGACCCACCGCGGCGGCGGCTTGCTGGGTGGCGAGGTCGTGGGGTCTCGCGGCCAGCTCGAGGAACGGCATCCCGGTGGCGATGGCGCCCGACGACACCAGCACGACCTCGGTGCCGCGGCTGTGCGCGCGGGCGAGCGCGTCGACGAGCGGCTGGATCTTCGCGGCGTTCTCGCCGCTGATCGACGACGAGCCGACCTTGACGACCACCCGCCGAGCGTCGGGCAGGTCGGCGCGGGTGATCGACGTCATGCGTCGTCCCGCTGGTCGCCCAGGCGCTCGGCCTCCAGCTCCGCGCGCGCGGCGGCCTTGGCATCCATCAGCTCGTGGTAGCGCTCGCGCCGCTGCGAGGTGGTTCGGCGCGTGCTGTCGTCGAGCCGGGGATCGGTCCCGCGCGGCGCTGTCATCAGTTCCGCCGCGGACGTCAGCGAGGGCTGCCAGTCGAACACGACGCCGTCGCCCTCGCCGATCACCACGGTCGCGCCCGGGATGGCACCGGCCCGGAACAGCGCGTCTTCGACCCCCAGCCGGTCCAGGCGGTCGGCGAGGAAGCCCACCGCCTCCTCGTTCTGGAAGTCGGTCTGCTGCACCCACCGCTCGGGCTTCTCCCCCACGATCCGGTACACCGCGCCGTAGGTGCCGCCCTCGACCCGGACGGTGAAGTCGCGATCGGATCCTTTCGGCCGGATGACGATGCGCTCCGGGGCGGGCTTGGCCGCTTCCTCGGCACGATGGCGGGCGACGACGTCACCCAGCGCGAAGCTGAGCGGCCGCAGGCCGGCGTGGCTCACCGTCGAGATCTCGAACACGCGGTACCCGCGCGCTTCGAGATCGGGTCGCACCATCTCGGCCAGGTCGTGCGCCTCGGGCACGTCGACCTTGTTCAGCGCGATCACCTGCGGGCGGTCGATGAGCGGCACCTGGTCCGGCGGCACCGGATAGGCCGCCAGTTCGGCGAGGATCACGTCCAGGTCGGTGACGGGGTCGCGGCCCGGGTCCAGCGTCGCGCAGTCGAGCACGTGGACGAGTGCGGTGCACCGCTCCACGTGCCGCAGGAATTCGAGCCCGAGACCCTTCCCCTCGCTCGCGCCCTCGATCAGGCCCGGCACATCCGCGACGGTGTAGCGCACGTCGCCGGCCTCGACGACGCCGAGATTCGGATGCAGGGTCGTGAACGGGTACTCGGCGATCTTGGGTCGCGCTGCCGACAGCGCCGCGATGAGGCTCGACTTGCCCGCCGAGGGAAACCCGACCAAAGCTACGTCGGCGACGGTCTTCAGCTCGAGCAGGACATCGCCCTCCCACCCGGGTGTGCCCAGCAGCGCGAACCCCGGCGCCTTCCGCTTCGGCGAGGCGAGCGCGGCGTTGCCGAGACCACCGCGGCCGCCGGGCGCGACGACGAACCGGATGCCGGGCTCCACCATGTCGGCGAGGACCCCGCCCGCGGCATCCTTCACGACCGTGCCCACCGGGATCGGCAGCTCGATCGACTCCCCGACCGCGCCGGAGCGGTTGTCGCCCATTCCGAAGCCGCCGTTGCCGCCGCTGCGGTGCGGGGAGTGGTGGTACGACAGCAGAGTCGTCACCTGCGGGTCGGCCACCAGCACGACGTCGCCGCCGTTGCCGCCGTTGCCGCCGTCGGGCCCGGCGAGGGGCTTGAACTTCTCGCGGCGAACCGAGACGCATCCGTTGCCGCCGCGGCCGGCACGCAGGTGGAGCGTCACCCGATCGACGAACGTGACCATGACGCTTCCCCTCTGCGAAACCAGCGAGGGGCGAGCCGAAGCCCGCCCCTCGTGAAGTCGTCGGTGCGAGCGGCGGATTACTCCGCGGCCGCGACGATGTTGACGACCTTGCGGCCGCCCTTGGTGCCGAACTCGACAGCACCCGCGGCGAGCGCGAACAGCGTGTCGTCGCCGCCGCGGCCGACGTTGGCGCCCGGGTGGAAGTGCGTGCCGCGCTGGCGGACGATGATCTCGCCGGCGAGGACCTGCTGGCCGCCGAATCGCTTCACGCCGAGCCGCTGGGCGTTCGAGTCGCGACCGTTGCGGGTGGAGCTTGCGCCCTTCTTATGTGCCATGTCTGGAGTCCCTTCGACCGTCAGTTGATTCCGGTGACCCTGACGCGCGTGAGGTCCTGACGGTGGCCCTGGCGCTTCTTGTAACCGGTCTTGTTCTTGAACTTCTGGATGACGATCTTCGGACCGCGCTCGTCACCGAGCACCTCGGCGGTCACGGTGACCTTGCCGAGCGCGTCCGCGTCGGTCGTCACGGCGCCGCCGTCGACGAACAGCACGGCGGGAAGCTGCACCGAATCGCCGACCTGTGCCCGCAGCCGGTCCAGGACGACGATCGAGCCGACCTCGACCTTCTCCTGGCGGCCGCCGGCGCGCACAACTGCGTAGACCACGTGACACCTGTTTCTGGAGCGCACGGCTCCGTTTGTCTTGGGGGACGTCTCGATGAGACGGAAGTGTTGGTGCGTGATGCCGGGCCGCCCTGCGGTACGAGCGCACGGTGAACCCGCGCGACGCGATGCACCAAGGGTCTACTTTACCGGATGCGCGGGCTTCTGCCAAAAGCGCGGCGAGGCTGCTCGGCCCGCCGCCTGCATAGGATGCCGTCGTGGCGATCCTCATCGACGAGCCGCTGTGGCCGGCGCACGGACGGCTGTGGGCGCACCTGGTCAGCGACTCGGATCTGGCGGAGCTGCACGCGTTCGCGGGGGCCAACGGCATCCCGCGACGCGGCTTCGACTGGGACCACTACGACGTGCCCGAGGAGGCGCACGCCCGCCTGGTCGCGGCCGGGGCCGTGCACGTCGACGGCCACGAGCTGGTGCGCCGGCTGATCGCGTCGGGGCTTCGCGTCACCGAGCGCGAGCGTCGCGGCCGCTAGTCGCCGTCGGGCACGTGCACGACTGGCGTGCCGCTGAGCGCCGCTGTGGTCACCCGGCGGCGGGCTCGTCCCTGGCCGGGCGCCTTCGGCTCGGGCAGTGCGCTGAGCACCGAGTCCAGCAGCAGGTCCTTCTCGGTCCGCGGCTGCGTGGTCGAGGCATCCGACCGCTTCTTGCGCTTCTTCGGCGCCGCCGCGGCCACGGGCTCGTCGACGGCCGGCTCGGCCGGCAACTCTTCTTCTACCGGGATGTGGATCGTGGATGCCGCGATCTGCGCGAGCGCCGACTTCACGCCCTCCGTGATGACGTGGGTGCCGGTGGTCGGCGCGGCGGACGCCGGCCCGGAGCGCGGCCGGCGAGCGCTGCCGCCGCCGTTGCCGTTCGCGGCCGCGCGGTGCTTGACGACCGGGTCGTGATGCACGATCACGCCCCGTCCGGCGCACACTTCGCAGGGCTCGCTGAACGTCTCCAGCAGGCCGAGCCCGAGCTTCTTGCGGGTCATCTGCACGAGCCCGAGCGAGGTGACCTCGGCGACCTGGTGCTTGGTGCGGTCGCGGCTCAGGCACTCGATGAGCCGGCGCAGCACGAGGTCGCGATTGGATTCGAGCACCATGTCGATGAAGTCGACGACGATGATCCCGCCGATGTCGCGCAACCGCAGCTGGCGGACGATCTCCTCCGCCGCTTCGAGGTTGTTCTTGGTGACGGTCTCTTCGAGGTTGCCGCCGGATCCGACGAATTTGCCGGTGTTGACGTCGACGACGGTCATCGCCTCGGTGCGGTCGATCACGAGCGACCCACCGGACGGCAGCCACACCTTCCGCTCGAGCGCCTTCTCGATCTGCTCGGTGATGCGGAACTCGTCGAACGGGTCGGTCTCGCCGTCGTAGCGTTCGATGCGCTCGAGCAGGTCCGGCGCGACGGCTTCGACGTATCCCTCGATGGTGCGCTGGGCCTCCTCGCCCTGGATCAGCATCTTCGTGAAGTCCTCGTTGAAGACATCCCGCACGATCTTGACGAGCAGATCCGGCTCGGAGTGCAGCAGTGCCGGTGCCTGCTGGGTCTCGATGAGACGGCTGACGTGCTCCCACTGGGCGGTGAGCCGCTGCACGTCGCGCGTGAGCTGGTCTTCGGTGGCCCCCTCGGCGGCAGTGCGCACGATCACGCCGGCCGACTCGGGCAGCACCTCTTTGAGGATGCGCTTGAGCCGCGCGCGCTCGGTGTCGGGAAGCTTGCGGGAGATGCCGTTCATCGCGCCACCGGGCACGTACACCAGATATCGGCCGGGCAGCGAGATCTGACTCGTCAGCCGGGCGCCCTTGTGGCCCACGGGGTCCTTCGTCACCTGGACGAGCACACGGTCACCGGACTTGAGGGCGAGCTCGATGCGCCGGGGCTGGTTGCCGGTCTCGACCGCGTCCCAGTCGACTTCGCCGGAGTACAGCACGGCGTTGCGACCGCGACCGATGTCGACGAACGCCGCCTCCATGCTCGGCAGCACGTTCTGCACGCGACCGAGATACACATTCCCGATGAGGGATGCCTCCTGGTTGCGGGCGACGTAGTGCTCGACGAGCACGTTGTCTTCGAGCACCGCGATCTGGATGCGACCGTTCTTGGACCGCACGACCATGACGCGGTCCACGGCCTCGCGACGCGCGAGGAACTCGGCCTCGGTCACGACAGGGCGGCGTCGCCCCGCTTCGCGACCGTCGCGGCGGCGCTGTTTCTTGGCTTCCAGACGCGTGGAGCCCTTAATGCGCTGGGGCTCGGTGATGATCTCGACGACGCGTTCGCGCGGCGCCGGCTCGTTGTCGGACGACTCGCCGCCGTCGCCGCCGCGACGGCGGTTGCGACGGCGCGGGCCCACGGCCACGGCATCCTCGCTCGTTTCGACCTGCTGCTGGCCCGGGCGCGGCGGAAGCGCGGCGACCTCGGGAGCGTAGAACAGCAGTTGCGTCGATACCGCCGACACGAACGTCTCGGGCAGCAGTCCGAGGCCGACGGCCGTGAGCGGGCCGGGCGCCTCGTCCGAAGGCGCCTCGTCGCCGGCCTCCTCGTCGGACCGCTGCGGGTCGGCGGGCTCGGCGGCGGGAAGTCCCGCGTCGTCCGGTGCGGGCGTGTCGGGGGTTTCGACGTCCGGCCCCTCGAGGGCCTCGAGCGGTTCCGCTTCGGCATCGGAGTCGGCGTCGAAAGACCCGGGCTCAGAGGACCCGGGGTCGAAGGACTCGTGGCCGACGGTCTCGGCATCCCATCCGGTCGTCTCGACGTCCGGCCCCTCGAGGGGTTCGGGATGCGGCGCTACCGCCGTGGCATCCGCGCCGTCCGGCTCGTGAGGCTCCTGGATGTTCGTGTCATCGGCTGTCACCGGCGTACTCCCTGCGGGCGACACCGCGCGTCGCCCGGCGAAATCTCGGCGGCGCCGCACGGGTGCGTGCCGCGAACTCAGTCGGTCTGCAGCGGGCCCGTGGCTCGCGCTGCGAGGGCTGTCATCGCCCGAAGTCTTCTGGTGATGCGGTGCTCGGCGCGGCCGAGCGGTGCATCGGCCTCCATTATCGCACCTCTGCGCCCCCGCTATGCCCGCAGCGACTCGCCGGCGCTCCGGGCGGGGCCCATCCGGGCATGTGCACAGTCGCGGATGCCATAATCCGAGGCATGTCGCACAGCGCCACCCGAACCCGGCCCACCGCGCTGGCGGTGTGGCTGATCCTCGCCGGAGTGATCGGCTGGATCGCGGCGTTCGAGCTCATCTCGGAGCGGCTGCGCCTGCTGTCGGATCCCGCCGCGACGGCCTCGTGCGACTTCAGCATCCTGGTGCAGTGCACGACGAATCTGCAATCCCCGCAGGGCAGCGTCTTCGGCTTCCCCAACCCCATCCTGGGCCTGTCCGGGTGGATCGCGCCGATCGTCGTCGGCGTCGCGCTGCTCGCCGGCGCGCGCTTCGCGAAGTGGTTCTGGGTGCTGTTCTGGTTCGGGCTGCTGTTCGCGTTCGTCTTCTGCGTGTGGCTGATCGGTCAGAGCATCTTCGTGCTGGGCACGCTGTGCATCTGGTGCATGGTGACGTGGGCCGTCGCGATACCGACGTTCTTCGCCGTGACGCTGCACCTGTTCCGCATCGGTGTGGTGCCGGTGTCGACGCGCGCCCGCACGGTCGCCGACCGCCTCATGGTGTGGGTGCCGCTCATGGCGATCGTCGGCTACGCGACGATCCTGCTGCTGGCACAGGTGCGCCTGAACGCGATCCCCAACATCGTCCAGACCATCTTCGGCTGAGATGAAACGGACGTCCCGGCTCGCAGCCCTCGTCGTCGCCGGCGTGCTGGGCACCGCGTGCCTGGCCGCGTGCGCGCCCGCTCACGAGGCGTCGGCCGGGTGCGTGCCCGCGCTGACGGTCACCCCCGCCGACCCCGATCCCGGGGAGATCGTCACGGTCACGACGTCGCGGGCGTGCCGGATCACGCTGCCGGAGGGCGCGGTGTGGAAGGTGCGGATCCGCCCCGCGGATGCCCCCATCCCGCTGGCCCAGGCGTCCGTCCGTCCCGACGACGACGGATCGTTCACGCTGTCCATCACCGTTCCGCCGACGATGCCGGAGGGCCCGGCGATCGTGTGGATCGACAACTACACCGAGTTCGCGCCGTGTGCCGACTCCGACGATTGCGCCCAGGGACGCTTCACGGTCGGTCCGAACCTGAACTGACGGGTCAGTCGAACCAGATCTGCAACTCGCGCTCGGCGGATGCGACGCCGTCCGAACCGTGGACCAGATTCTGCTGCACCTTCAAGCCCCAGTCGCGGCCGTAGTCCCCGCGGATCGTCCCCGGCGCGGCGACGGTGGGATCGGTCGCACCGGCCAGCGACCGGAATCCCTCGATCACCCGGTTTCCGGCGAGCCGGATCGCGACCGACGGACCGGAGAGCATGAACTCCAGCAGCGGCTCGTAGAACGGCTTGCCCTCGTGTTCGGCGTAATGGCGCTCCAGCAGCGCACGGTCGGGCTCGACGAGTCGGATGTCGACGAGCGAATACCCCTTCGCCTCGATGCGGGCGAGGATCGCGCCGGTCAGCCCGCGCGCCACTCCGTCGGGCTTGATCAGGACGAGCGTCTCTTCGGTGGCCATGTCAGTCTCCGTTCTCGCCGGCCTCGCCGCGAAGGCGGGCGTTGCGACGGTCCAGCGATGCTCCCTTGATCGTCGCATACGCCCACATGCCGCCGAAGATCACCGCGACGACGAGCATCGCCGGCACGAGCAGCGCGGACGCGAGCACGACCACCTGCAGCGCCCACCCGACGATGAAGCCGCCGCGCCAGCGCAGCAGCCCCGAGGTGACGATCATGAGCGCGGCGACGATCGTGCCGCCCGCGATCCCCCACCACGCAGGAATCGACTCGGGCAGCGCGCGCAGGCCGAACACCGCCAGCCCGCCCAGGAAGACCACGACCGACTCGAACGCGAGCACGATGGAGCCGAGAGATTCCGCCGCGCCGCGTCGGCGACGCGGTTGCGACGCGGCCGCGACGCTCACCGGCGCCACCCCGACTTCCAGTCGCCGCCTTCGGCGAGGGCCAACGCCTCCCCGGCCAGGACGACGGACCCGGCGATCACGACGCCGCGACGGTCCGACGCCGCGGCCCATTCGCGGGCGGCTGCCGCGGCATCCGCCACGTCGCGGTGCACCGTCACCGGGATGCCGGCCGCCTCGACGAGGTCGGCGATCGCGTCGGCGTCCCGGGCCCGATCCGAAGCCGGTGCCGTCGCGAAAACGCGGCTCGTGACCGGGACGAGCTCGGCCACGATGCCCGCGGCATCCTTGTCGGCGAGGATGCCGAGCACGACGCCCCACTCGTCGAAGTCGAACGCTTCGCGCAGCGCCGAGGCCAGAGCCCGTGCGCCATGGGGGTTGTGGGCGGCATCCACCAGCACGGTCGGTGCGGTGCCGACCAGCTGCAGGCGTCCCGGGGAAGCGACCTGTCCGAGCCCCTCGGCCAGCACGTTCCCGGTGATCGGCTGGGTCCCCCCGCCGATGAGCGACTCGACCGCGGCGATGGCCAGCGCGGCGTTGAATCCCTGGTGGCCGCCGTACAGCGGCAGGTATTCGTCCTCGTACCGGCCCGCGAGTCCGCGCACCGTGATGAGCTGGCCGCCGACGGCGAGGCGTGCCACCGCGAGAGCGAAGTCCTCCCCCTCGAAGGCGATCGTCGCCCCGCGCTCGGCCGCGGCCGAGCGCAGGACCGGTTCGACGGTCGCATCCTGCGCTGCCGACACGACGGCGGCGCCGTCTTTGATGATGCCCGACTTCACGGTCGCGATCTCGGCGAGGCTGTCGCCGAGCCGGTCGGCGTGGTCCATCGCGACCGGGGCGATGACCGCGACATCGCCGTCGGCGGTGTTGGTCGAGTCCCACGCCCCGCCCATGCCGACCTCGATCACGGCGACGTCCACCGGTGCGTCGGCGAAGGCGACGAACGCCAGCACGGTGAGCAACTCGAAGAACGTCAGCGCGGCGTCGCCGGCCGCGGCCAGTTCGGCATCCACAAGATCGACGAAGGGCACGATCTCGTCCCACGCGTCCGCGACGGCGGCGTCGGGTATCGGCTCGCCGTCGATCATGATCCGCTCGGTGAATCGGATCAGATGCGGACTGGTGAACAGGCCGGTGCGCAAGCCGTGGGCGCGCAGCAGGCTCTCGATCATCCGGCTCGTCGACGTCTTGCCGTTGGTGCCGGTGACGTGCACGACCCGGTACGTGCGCTGCGGGTCGTCCAGCAGCTCGAGCACCCGACGGGTCCGCTCGATGCGCGGCTGCACCCACTGCTCGCCCTGGCGCTGCAGCAGCGCCGCGTAGACGGCGTCGGCGCGCTCGACGTCGGTCA
>CAXTES010000126.1:0-8960 GCA_964243215.1 uncultured Microbacterium sp.
CCGCCGCGGGGCCGGCGACAAGCGCGCCCTCCGCCGCGGCGGTCAGGGCCGGCGCTCGCCCGCTGCCGCCCCGCGCCCGAACGAGGTCCAGTGCGCCGGCCCGCCGATCGAGCACCGATCGGACGCCGAGCGCGATGACGGCGAGGATCACCCCGAGCGGGCCGGCCGCGATCAGGGCGAGCAGGGCGGATGCGGCATCCACCCGGGCCACGATGTCATCGAGGTCGCGACCCAGCGCGGCGTTCAGGTGGACGGCGCCGGAGAGGGGAAGCTCGATGGGCACCGCCGCGGCCTGCCGGATCGCGGTCGCGATGCGAGGCGCCTGATCGAAGTTCACGCCGGCGACGTCGAGCGGATACCAGAAGTCCAGGACTCCGCCGGCGAAGGTCTCGCGCAGCGCGTCGATCGAATCGGCATCCACGAAGACATCCGCCGAGACGATGGTCCGCCCGTCGTCGCCGCGGCGCTCGGCGGGTACGGTCCCCTGCGGGACGTGACCCCAGAATGCGGCACTCGCGTCGTCGACGCGGTAGATCCCGGCCACGACGAGCGGAGCCGGGGTCGCGTCGAGTCGATCCCCGACCCTCACCGCGAACCGGTCGGCGACGGCCTCCGACACGGCGATGGGCACCGGATCGGAGGATTCCCCGTCCGGCGCGCCGCGCCAGGCAGCCGGCGCCGACCCGGCGACGAACTCGACCCCAGACGCCCAGTCGGTGGACGCCGAAAGGCGCATCACCTGCACGGCCGTGCTCGGCCCGGGTGCGCTCACACTGAGCTCGGCGGTGCGGACCACCCATTGCGGGTCGCCGAGCAGATCGTCGAGCGGATGCGGGAAGGCCGGGGCATCCAATGCCGCCTCGATCACCTCGAACAGCGTCGGCACGTCGGGCGCGACGCGGTCCGTCAGCGGGTCGCCGAAATTCGCCGATCCGGTGAGGTCCCGCCGGGTCGGTCCGTAGGCCGCGATCGAGGCGTGCAGTTCATCGGTTGCAACCGCGGCCAGGGCGAGCGGTGCGGCCGTCAGCAGCGCCGCCGCGAGGGCGAGCACCCCGAACAGGAGCGCCCACAGCGGGGCGTCCACCCGGGTTCGGCGAGCCCACAGGCCCGGGCCGGCGGTGCGCTCGGTCACGGTGCCCTCACGACGCCCTCGGGTCTCCGGGGGCGCCGGTGCGTTGCGCGACGCGGCCGGCGGCGCGACCGTAGCCGACGACGATCGCTGCTACGGCAGCGGCGAACACCGCGCCGATGATCGCGAAGGCGACCAGGTCGAACCGCACCGGTGTCAGGATCGCCGGGTCGGCGTCCGGAACGGCGCTGCGGGCGAGCGTCGCCACGACCACGAGCACGGCCGTCGCCCCCGCGATCAGGCCGGTGGCAGCGCCCCAGGCCGTCACGAGGGTCAGCTCGACGCGGCGACTGCGCGCCTGCTCATCGGATGACATGCCGATGGCCGACAGTACCGAGGTCTCGGCCCGGCGGCTGCGCAACTGCGACGCAGTCGTCGCGATCAGACCCGCTAGCGCCAGGATCAGGCACGCCGCCGCCGTGATCCACATCGTCTGGGGCGCGGCCCGCAGCATCGTCAGGTCGGGGTCGAGGCTCGGCGCGCTGACCGCGATCGTCGGCCGCAGGGCCGATCGCAGCGCCGCCGAGGCCGCCGCGACGTCGTCGGCGCCGATCCACGCGACACCCGGGGATGCCGGGATCCGCGCGTCGCCGAGCGACACCGCATCCGTGACCGCCGAGTCCATGAGGAGAGCGAACTCGCCGCCGCCGCCGGGTACGGCGTCGATGACCCGTGCGACATCGGCCGAGAGCGAGACGCCGCCCTCGCCGACGGCGACCGAGATGACATCGCCCTCGTCGACGCCCAGCGCGGTCGCCAGCGCGTGCGAGATGATCACGTTCGTCGCGGCCGGCGTCGCGATCAGGCGCGCCGATTCCGCGGTCGGCGGCAGCTGTACGGCGGCCGTATCGCCGGGCGAACCGGAGCTGAGCGAGTCGTGATCGACCGGGATCGCCGTCCACCGGACGCCGGCGAGCACGACGGGTCCGGCATCCGTGGTCAGCGTCCGCAGCACGACGGTGCGCGGATCATCGTCCGTGGCGGCCGGCGGGGTGAGATCGACGGCGGCGAGCCGCCATCGTCCGTCCGGGATCGGTGCCGTTCCGCTACCGTCTGCGGCGCCGATGGCGAGGTCGACGCGGCGCAGCGCCCCCCACTCGTCGGCGAGCCACACCGCCCCGGCCGTCGGCGCGGGGTCGGCCGTCACCGTCAGGTGGGCGGCGCCGTCCGGAACCGCGGGCAGGCCGCCGGTGTCGAGCACCTGCGCGAGCGCGGGCGGGTCGATCAGGCCGCCAGCGCCGGCGCCGAGCTCGGCGAAAGCATGCGGGGCGATTCCGACGGCGGTCGCCGTCTCCCCGCCGACACCGACGTCTTCGACGGTCACCGGCGCGACGGCTCGGATCCCGGATGCCGCGGCGGCCGCCGCGAGGTCCGCCGGGGTGAGCGACGGCGCCGTGATCCGCAGCGCCGTGCCCGAGTTCAGCTGCACGGTCTGGTCGAACGAGGTGCGCCACGTCTCGGCGTAGCCGGCCGCGAGCGCGAGCTGTCCCACCGCGACGCCCACCAGCACGATGGGAACGGCCACGACGCGAGCTCGGCGCGCGACGGCGCGCACGGCGAGAGCCGGATGCTGCGCCGCCGCCGCCCGAGCGTCGGCGATCCGCGCGAGGGGAGAGAACGCCACGACTCCCGCGATGACGACCGCGGCCAGCAGCAGCGCCGGTGCGGCGATCGTGACCGGATCGACTCCCCGCGCCGCCTGCGCCACCGGCGGCAACGCGCCGAACGTCAGCAGCTGCCACGTCGACACCGCCGCCGCGGCGGCGAGCAGGACCACGGCCGCGACGCCCGCCGACCGCCGCGTGCGTGACGCCCCGGGTGCGGGTCTGAGGATCCGCGCGGCGCGCACGGCCGCCAGCATCCCCGCCGCGACCGCGGCGGCCACCGAACCCCACAGCGCCGCCGTGCCGGCGACCCCGGCGGCCGCCCCGCCGTTCACGGCCAGCACCGCCACCACACCAGCCACCGCGCCCACGCCGCCGCCGGCCAGTGCGGTCAGTGCGACCTCGCCGGCGATGGATGCCACCAGCCGTTGCGGAGTGGTTCCTCGAAGCCGCAGCAGCTCGATTTCGCTCGACCGGCCCTCCACGAGGAGCCCGAGCAGTGCCCACAGCGACAGCGCGGCCATCGCGGCCACGACTACCGCGGCGGCGGGTCCGATTCCGGACAGGGCATGCAGGCGCACGGTGACATCGTCGGCGGCGCGGAGGAACTGCCCGGTCTGCGTCGGCGAGCCCAGGCCGGCATCCCGCAGCGCCCCCGGCACGTTCTGCCACGCGGCCGCAATCGGTCCGAGGTCCGCCGGTTCGAGCAGCGCCACGTCCGGGACGATCGTCCACCGCACCTGCGGGTCGATGTTGAGACCCTGCCACGCGGCGTCGTCCACCACGATCGGCCCGACGTCGCTGCCGTCGAAGCCGCTGGCCCACAACCGCTCGCCCAGCCACTGCGGCCCCTGCGCATCATCGACACGCCAGGTGCCGGTCACCGTGAACGAGGACGGACCGATCCGGATGACATCCCCGAGCCCGAGCCCGAGCTGCTGCGCCGCGTCGGCCTGTATCGACACCGTCGTCGCCGACGTCGCCCACGTGCCGTCGACGAGTGTCGCGGCATCCGCGAAGCCCTCGACGCTCGCCACGAGGGTGCGCGACGACGTCGCGGGGTAGTCGACCTTCGTCACGACCGCGACGGACCGCTCGATGTCGAACGGGATGCGGCGACCGGTGTCGTCGAACGTCGTCCGCAGCACCGCCCGGGCCGCGGCATCCTGCTGCTGCGGATCGGATGCCAGCGGCAGCGCCGAGCGGAGAGCGAGCGACGAACCGGGTTGACGCTCGAGCGCCGCACGCAGGCCGTTCGTGCCGGCGGAGGAGAGGATGCCGGCACACACCGCGGTGACGGCGGCGGTCACGGCGGCGACGACGAGGACGCCGACGAACGCGGCGGTACGCTGCCGCATCCGTCGCACCGTGAACACCGTCGCCCCCACGCGCCGTCACTCCGGTACGGCGTTTCGAGGCTACGCCGCCCCCGCCCCGCGGCAAATACGTGGACGTCCGAGTATCATAGTGGAGTGCCGACTATGGCACCCTCGCACGGTCGCCCCCACGAAGGGCAGCACCGCAACGCATCTGGAGTTCGCATGACGCTCACGCAGACCACCACGGAAGAACGCGCCGCCATCGTCGAGGCGGTGACGGAGTTCGCCGCGACGGAGCTCGCACCGCACGCCCTCGAGTGGGATCAGCAGAAGCACTTCCCCCGCGACACCCTCCGCCGCGCCGGCGAGATGGGTCTGGGCGGCGTCTGCACCGGCGACGACGTCGGCGGTTCGGGCCTCGGCCGCGCGGATGCGGTGGCGATCTTCGAGGCGCTCGCGAAGGGCGATCCGTCCATCGCCGCCTACATCTCGATCCACAACATGGTCGCGTGGATGATCGACAGCTACGGCACCGAAGCCCAGCGCCGGCAGTGGCTGCCGCGCCTGGCGACGATGGCCGATCTCGGGGCGTACTGCCTCACCGAGCCCGGAGCGGGGTCGGATGCCGCGGCCATCGCCACGAGCGCGATCCGCGACGGCGACGAGTACGTGCTGACAGGCGTCAAGCAGTTCATCTCCGGTGCCGGCGAGGCATCCGTCTACGTCGTCATGGCGCGCACCGGCGACCGCGGCGCACGGGGGATCAGCGCGTTCCTCGTCGCCGACGGCACGCCCGGCCTGTCGTTCGGCCCGAACGAGAAGAAGATGGGCTGGAACGCGCAGCCGACCCGGCAGGTGATCCTCGACGAGGTACGCGTGCCGGCATCCTCGCTGCTGGGTGAACTCGGGCAGGGTTTCAAGATCGCGATGACCGCGCTGAACGGCGGCCGCCTCGGCATCGCCGCGTGCTCGCTCGGCGGCGCGCAGTGGGCGCTGGATCGCGCCGTCCGGTACGTGCACGAGCGGTTCACGTTCGGCGACCCGCTGGCCGACAAGCAGGCGGTCGTCTTCGCGATAGCCGACATGGCCACCGAACTGCAGGCCGGCCGCGCGCTTGTGCGCGACGCCGCCGCGGCTCTGGATGCCGGTGCATCCGACGCCGCGATGCAGTGCGCGATGGCGAAGCGGTTCGCGACCGACGCCGGGTTCCGCGTCGCCAACGAGGCCCTGCAGCTGCACGGCGGCTACGGATACCTGCAGGACTACGGCATCGAGAAGGTCGTGCGCGACCTGCGGGTGCACCAGATCCTCGAGGGCACGAACGAGGTGATGCGCATGATCATCGGCCGGGAGGTGCTCGGCGCCGCGGCATGACCGAGTACGCCACGATCCTGGTCGAGACGCGGGGACGCGTCGGGTGGATCACGCTCGATCGGCCCGAGGCGCTCAACGCGCTGAACGCGCAGGTGATGCGCGAGGTCGTCGAAGCGGCCACCGCGTTCGACGCCGACGAGGGCATCGGCGCCATCGTGATCACCGGGTCGGAGCGGGCGTTCGCCGCCGGTGCCGACATCAAGGAACTCGAGTCCAAGTCGGCGCTGGACATGGTGATGGACGACCACTTCGGCGGCTGGCCGCGGTTCGCCGCGGTGCGCACGCCCGTCATCGCCGCCGTCGCGGGATACGCCCTGGGCGGCGGATGCGAAGTCGCGATGATGTGCGACATCATCCTCGCCGCCGACACCGCGCGATTCGGACAGCCCGAGATCACCCTGGGCGTCATCCCGGGCATGGGCGGGACCCAGCGGCTGGTGCGGGCGGTGGGTCCGTACAAGGCGGCCGACCTGATCCTGACGGGCCGGACGATGGATGCCGCCGAGGCCGAGCGGTCCGGGCTGGTGTCGCGTGTCGTGCCGGCCGACCAGCTCCTGGACGAGGCGTCCCGCGTCGCCGAGGCGATCGCATCCAAGTCGCTGCCGTCGCTGTATGCCGCGAAGGCTGCATTGGACGCGGCGGCCGAGACCTCTCTCGCCGAGGGGCTCCGGCTGGAGCGGCACGTGTTCGCGTCGCTGTTCGACACCGCCGACCAGAAGGAAGGCATGGCCGCGTTCCGTGAGAAGCGGCCGCCGAACTTCGAGAACCGGTGACTCCGCTACAGCGGATCGGGGACGGGCCGCGGATCGTCGAAATCGCCGGAGTCGCGGCGCAACCGGGCGATCAGCGACACGAGGTCGTCGGTGTCGTCCGGCGACAGCCCCGGGCGCGCGAACACTTCGGCGTTGAGTGCCTCGGTCGCCCGGGCGGCGAGGTCGCGTCCGGCATCGGTCAGCACGACGAGCGTCGCCCGGCCATCCTCTGGATGCGGCTCGCGTCGCACGAGGCCCGACGCTTCGAGCCGGTCGACGGTGTTCGTCACGCTGGTCGGATGCACCTGCAGGCGGGCGGACGCCGACGCCATCGGCATCCGTTCCTCCCGGGTGAAGCTGAGCAGCGCGAGCATCTCGTACCGGGCGAAGCTGAGGCCGAACGGCTTGAGCGCCGCGTCCACCCGCGCGAGCATGAGCTGGTGGGCGCGCATGATCGAGGTCACGACGGTCATGCCCGCGGCGGCATCCGTCCACCCGTGCGCGAGCCACTGCCGCTTGGCCTCGGCGATCGGATCCATGGCGAGACGCCGGGAACGAGCCACGCCCACCTCCTGCCGTCGCGGTCCACGGTAGCCGGTTTCACGCGCGCGTCCGTGGCCCCGCCGCGGCCGAAATACACTCGAACCGACGAAAGAGCAGGAGAGCGATGAAGATCGTCGTGCTGGTCAAAGAGGTGCCCGACACCTGGGGCGACCGCAGGCTGAGCCTCGAGACGGGCTTGGCCGATCGCGGTGCCAGCGAGGCCGTGCTCGACGAGATCGGCGAGCGTGCGCTCGAGGTGGCGCTGTCATACGCCGACACGCACGCCGGCACCGAGGTGGTCGTGGTGTCGATGGCGCGCGAGTCGGCCGCCACGACCGTGCGGAAGGCGCTCGCGATGGGCGCCGGCTCGGCGGTGCAGATCGTCGATGACGCGTTGCTGGGCGCCGACATGGGCTTGACCGCCGAGGTTCTCGCCGCGGCGGTCCGGCGCGCCGGATTCGACCTCGTGATCACCGGCAACGTGTCGACCGACGGGTCGGGCGGCGTGATGCCCGCGATGCTCGCCGAGCTGCTGGAGGTGCCGCAGCTGACGGCGCTGAGCGCGGTCGAGATCACCGACGCGACGGTCAGCGGCACGCGCATCAGCGACGGCGGCACGATGACGGTATCCGCACCCCTACCGGCGGTGATCTCGATCACCGAGGCGCTGCCGGATGCGAGGTTCCCGAACTTCAAGGGCATCATGGCGGCCAAGAAGAAGCCGTTCGAGACCGTGTCGCTGGCCGATCTCGGCGTCGACGCCGAGGACTCCTCGGCATCCCGTTCCATCGTGATCGCGCTGAACGAGCGGCCGCCGCGCACGGCGGGCGTGAAGATCTCCGACGGCGGCGACGCCGGGGAGCAGCTGGCCGACTTCCTCGTCTCGAACAGGCTGGTGTGACCGTGGCGGATTTCGCAGCCGACTCGATCCTCGTGCTCGTCGACGTGATGCCGTCCGGCGAGGTCGCCAAGAGCGCGGCGGGACTGCTCGGTGCCGCGGCGGCCGTCGGTACGCCCGTGGCGCTCGTGGTGACGACGCCCGAGCAGGCATCCGGCGCAGCCGAGCAGGCGGCGCGCCTGGGGGCCGCTCGGGTTCTGACGGCGCCGACGGATGCCTCGAGTCTGACGGTGCCGATCGTCGATGCGCTCGCCGCCGCGGCCGCGCTCGTGCAGCCGGAAGCCGTGCTGATCTCGAACTCAATCGAGGGTCGGGATGCCGCGGGCCGCTTCGCGGCGCGGACCCGCTCGGCGCTGTCGGCCGACGCGGTGGGGGTCTCGCGCGACGACGAGGGCATCGTCGCGCACCATTCGGTGTACGGCGGGGCGTACAACGTCGATTCCGCGGCGACGTTCGGGGCACCGGTCATCACCGTCCGGCTGGGTTCGATCGAGGCGCGCGCGGCGGCGCAGCCGCTGGTCGTCGAAGCGCTCGAGGTCACGCCCTCCGGGCGTCCGGCCGCCACGGTCGAATCGTTCGAGGCCACGACGGCGACATCCAGCCGGCCGGAACTTCGGGGGGCTACCAAGGTCGTCTCGGGCGGGCGCGGTCTCGGATCGAAGGAGAAGTTCGTGCTGGTCGAGCAGCTCGCCGACGAACTCGGGGCGGCGGTCGGGGCATCCCGAGCCGCCGTCGATGCGGGATATGTGCCGCAGTCGTACCAGGTCGGGCAGACCGGGGTCTCGGTGGCCCCGCAGCTGTACGTCGCGCTCGGCATCTCGGGGGCGATTCAGCACAAGGCCGGGATGCAGACCGCCAAGACGATCGTGGCGATCAATAAGGACGCGGATGCCCCGATCTTCGAGATCGCCGACTTCGGCGTCGTGGGGGACGTGTTCGCGGTCGTGCCGCAACTGATCTCGGCGCTCGAGGCGAAGAAGGCGTGATGGCGACGCTCACCGGCGCGGGCGTGCGGCGCGGACTGCCGCGCGTGCCCGGCGGCGAGCCGTGGCCTGCGGTCGGGGATGGCGGGGTCGAGGCTGTCGACGGGGACGTTCATGGTGGGGCCGCCGCCTCGCCTGTGCGCGCCGAGGGGTCGCAAACGGCGGCTTCGCCGGTCCCGAACCCGCAACCCGTCTCCCTCGAAGCGCGCGGGCAGGGTCCGACGGATGCCGAGCCGTCGCAAAGTGTCGCTTCGCCGGTCCCGAACCGGCAATTCGCGTCCGCTGAGGCGCGCGATGGCGGCAGCAACTCGGTACGTCGCGGGCTACCGCGCGTGCCGGGCGGCGAGCCGTGGCCGCC
>CAXTES010000127.1:0-8950 GCA_964243215.1 uncultured Microbacterium sp.
GCGGTGTGCTCGACGACGCCGCGCGCGCCGAGGCGCTGCGCGCGCCGATCGAGGCAGCCGAGCGCGCGAAGCGGTCGGCCAGCGCTGCTGCCGCAGCGGCGGAGTCGGCCCGGACGGCGTGGATCGCAGCCGGCGAGGACGATGCCGATGCGGCTGAGCTCGCCGTTCTGGTCGAACGGCTGACCGGAGAGCTCGCGGTCGCTCGCGCGGCGGGAGAGCAGGAGCGCGAACTCGCCGTGGCGCGCTCGGATGCCGCGACGGCGGCGGAGCGCTCGGCGGACCTCGAGCGATTGCTCGCCGACCTCGAGGAGCGCTCGGCGGCGATACCGCCGGAGCTGCAGCGCGTCGAGGCGGCATTCGCCGACGCAGCCGCGGGCGCCGCGGGGCTCGAGCACGCGCGCGAGGACCGGGACCGGTTCGGCGCCGCCCTGGTGGCCGCGCGCGACGCCGAAGAGCTCGCCGGGCTCGTTCGCGCCGCCGAGCGCAGCCACGCCGATCGCAGCGGCGACCTCGAGCGGGCGGTCGCGGCCGTCACAGACTTGCTGCGTCGGCGACTCACCGGCTACGCGGGCGAGCTCGCGGCCGGGCTGATCGACGGCGAGGCCTGCGCGGTCTGCGGATCGACGTCGCATCCACGGCCGGCCGAACACCACGATGATCCGGTCACCGACGCGATGCTCACCGATGCGGAGCGGGCGAGGGATGTCGCGGGCGCCGCGGAGCGCGAGGCGTCCGACGCGGCACGGGCCAGCCGCGCGGCGTACGCCGACGCTGCGGCGCGATCGGGCGGCGCAGCCGTGATCCAGCTCGAGCGGGAGTCGGCGAAAGCTCTGCGCGAGGTGGCGGCCGCGGAAGAAGCCACCCGGACGCGCGACGCGCTCGCTGTGCAGCGCGAGCAGCTCGAAGCCCTCCGGCAGCTCGCCGATGCCGAGCGCGCCGGCCTCGGGGCGTCGATCGCGTCGGCGCGTGAGCAGCTCGCCGTCGCGGCGTCACGGGTCCAGATCCTCGGCCGCGACGTGGATGCCGCGCTCGTCGGCTTCCCGACCGTAGCCGAGCGCGTCGCTGCGCTGCAGCTGCGGCGCGACCTCGCTCGGGCGTTCGTCGCGGCGCTCGGCGACCACGCCGTGCGTGCCGACGCCGAGCGCGAGGCGTGCGCGGACCGCGATGCCCGCGTGGCCGCGTCGGCGTTCCCGGACGCCTCGTCAGCGACCGACGCGCTCCGCGACGACGGTGTGCGCGCGGCGCTGCAGGCCCGGATCCGGGCGCACGAGACCGCCCTGCACGCCGAGCGCGAGCGGCTGCGCGAACTCGAACTCGAGTTGGCGGGCACCGAGGAGAGCCTCGACGTCGAGGCATCCGCTGCCGCCGTCGACGACGCCCGTACCCGGTGGGATGCCGCCGTCACCACGGCCGCGTCGGCCACCGCGGCCGTGGCGCGCCTGCGCCGCATCATCGAACGTGCCGTCGCCGCGCGCGACGACGTCGCCGAGCTCGCCGACGAGCACGCCGCGGTCACCCGACTCGCCGACACCGTCGCCGGTCGAGCGCCCAACACGCACCGCATGACGCTCGAGACGTTCGTGCTCGCCGCCGAGCTCGAGGAGATCGTCACGGCAGCCAACATCCGGCTGAACGACATGTCGTCCGGTCGCTACCGCCTGCAGCACACCGACGCCCGCGCCGCCCGCAACGCCGCGTCGGGGCTCGGAATCGAGGTGCTCGACGCCTACACCGGGCAGGCGCGTCCAGCGCAGTCGCTGTCGGGCGGCGAGACCTTCCTCGCCTCGCTCGCCCTCGCACTCGGGCTCGCCGAGGTCGTGACCGGCCGCGCCGGGGGGCTGCGCCTGGACACCCTTTTCATCGACGAAGGATTCGGGACACTCGACGCCGAGACGCTCGACCTGGCCATGGCGACGCTGGACGAGCTGCGCCAGGGCGGGCGGACCGTGGGGGTCATCAGCCACGTCGAGGCGATGAAGGAGCAGCTGGCGGCGCAACTGGTGGTCGAGGCGACCGCCAGCGGTTCGAGTGTGATCCGTCACTCGGTCGCCGCGCTGGTGTGAGCCGAGCCCCTCTAGGGCGTCAGGTACTGCTGGGCGGCGCTGGTGAGGGTGTCGAAGAATCGGTTCGCGGTGTCCTCGGTGGCACCGCCGGCCACCATCGAGTCCACGAACGTCTCGCGCTCCGACTCCACGCCGCCTTCCTCCTGGGACATCTGCGCGAACGACCGCCCCACATCCAGCAGGGTCTCGTCGTCGTACAGCGCGTCGACCTGCTCTTCGGTCGTGCCCGGCTGCGCCTCCTGCAGCAGTGCGACCAGCTCGGGCCGCACCGCGTCGAGGAATGCCTGCTCGTCGACCGTGACCGGCTGGGGAGCCGCCGACGACGCGCTCGGCTCGTCGCTGGGCGCTTGGCTCGGCTCGTTCGACGGCTGATCGCCGGCCCCGCTCGACGGCGAGGAGCTCGGTGCGGACTCGACGGGCGGCTTCGCGGCACCGCGGTCGGCGGTGGCCACTCCGAGCCACACCAGCGAGGCGAAGAACGCGACCGCGAAGAGGATGCCGCCGAGCACCGAGATCACGAGGGCGACGATGCCGACCGGCTTGGCCCCCTGCCTCCGGCTGACCAGCACGACGATCGACAGGATGACTCCCGCCACCAGCAGGAGTCCGCCGATGAGGGTCAGCACCGTCGCGAGGCCCGGTACCGGGACGAAGCCGCCGAGGCACAGGAGCAGACCGGCCGCCGCCGCGACGACGGCAGCGATCGCGAGACCGCGTGGTCTGGTGCCCGTGGTCTGGGCCTGGGTGAACACCGGCGGGGTCGGCCGGTCAGGCTCGTTCGTGTCGGACATGCGACATTCCTCCGCTCGGTGCGCGTGCCAGCCTATTCGGTCGAACTGCGCTGCCCGGTGCTCGCCCGGTCGCCCTACTCTGAGACTCGTGAGCACGAGCCCCCCGCAGGTGCACCCGCCGACCCGCGAGATCCAGCTGACGACCCCGGCGCGGTGGCGGGCCTTCTGGGTGTGCGTTGCGGTCGCCGGCATCACGATCCTCGACCTGTCGAAGGTCAACGTCGCGTTGCCGTCGATCGAGGCGGCGTTCGGCGCGGCATCCACCGAGCTGCAGCTGATCGTCTCGGGGTACGTCCTGACGTTCGGACTGGTGCTGGTTCCGATGGGCCGGCTCGGCGATCAGCGCTCGCGACGGCTGCTGTTCATCACGGGTCTGACGCTGTTCACCCTCACCAGCGCCGTGTGCGCGGTCGCCCCGAACACGACCGTCCTGCTCGTGGCTCGCCTCGCTCAGGGCGTCGCGGCCGGCATCCAGATGCCGCAGGTGATCGGGCTGATCCAGCAGTTGTTCCAGGGCAAGGAACGCGGCCGGGCCTTCGGCCTGTTCGGCGCCACGATCGGCGTGGCCACCGCGTTCGGGCCCACGCTGGGCGGCCTGCTCATCGCGGTCGGGGGCGCGAGCGACGGATGGCGGTTGATCTTCTGGATGAACGTGCCGTTGTGCATCGTCGCCATCGCGCTGGCCGTGTTCGTGCTGCCGAGCACCCGCACTAAATCTCGAAGACCGCTGCAGCTGGATCCGATCGGCGTGCTGCTGTTCGGGATCACGGTGCTGGCGCTGATGTGGCCGTTCCTGTTCACCACCGGTTCGCCCGACGACGATCCGCGTCGCTGGTGGTTCCTGGTGCTGTTCGTGCTCGCGGCGGGCGGCTTCGTCGCCTGGGAACGGCACTACGCCTCGCTCGGGCGCAAGCCGCTGATCCCGTTCGCCCTGTTCGACATCTCGTCGTTTCGCAACGGGACGTTGATACAGGCGTCGTACTTCGCCGCGGCGCCGTCGCTGTTCCTGCTCACGACGCTGTTCCTGCAGCAGGGCCTCGGCATCGAACCCGTCTTCGCCGGGATGGTCTCGATCGGCTTCGCGCTGACGTTCGCGGTGTTCTCGTGGGTGGGCGGAAACCTGGTGGCGCGCTTCGGCCGGGTGATCGTGGTGTGGGGTCTGACCGCCGTCCTGGCGTGCGCGGCGGCGCTCGCGGCGGTGGCGGTGCTGCTGCCCGCCGCGGTGGTGCCGTACATCATGGCGGGCATCATGGTCGTCGGCGGCGCGGGCGGCGGCCTGGTCATCTCGCCCAACCAAACCCTGACGCTCGCCGACATCCCCGTCAAACAGGGCGGGGTTGCGGGCTCGGTGGGCCAGCTCGGCCAGCGCATCGGCACCGCCATCGGCACCGCGGTCGCCCTCTCGCTGTTCTACTCCACGATCTATCGCGAGTCCGGGTCCGCGGCGTCCCCGGCCGTCTATCACGACGCGTACGCCTACGGCATGCTCGCCGTCGCCCTGTTCGTGGCGATGGCGTTCCTCCTCGCGATCATCGACCTCAACGCCCGCGCGCGGTCGAAGAAGAAGCGGAAGAAGTCCCACGCAACCGCAGCGGGCCGAGCACCGGCCTGAACCGGTCGCGCTTCCATCGCGCGCGGGTCCCCCGGAACTCCGCGTGCGTCGTGAACCGATAGCGGTACGAGACCGCGCGCACCCACGTCGGGCGATCGCCCGCGAACGGATCGCGGCGCAGGAGCCGCAGCGTCGCGGGATCCGCTTCCAGCAGCCGCACGAGCAGGGCGGTGAACCAGTCGTCGAGCGATCGCCCGAGCGGCAGGAACCACATCAGCCAATCGAGCCGCAGGTGGTACGGCGCATATTGGCGGGGGATGCGACGCAGCTCGCCGGGCTTGCCCTTGAAGTCGTATTCGACCCAGTCGCCGGCATCCGGATCGTCGCTCATGCTGCCCTCGATGACGATCTCGATACGCTCCTTGGTGACCGTGCCGAACGCGCCGTAGGCGTTGCCGAGCTGCCAGTTGTTGAAGCTCGCGTTCATCAGCTGCCGCCGCGCCGCGAGGTTGCGCGCCGCCGGCCAGCTGAGCACGACGTACCCGACCGTGACCGCCGAGGTGATGACGATCCAGTACAGCGGGATGCCGTTCACAAGCCAGGGTGGCGCTGTCGCGGCCGTCGCGTGCGCCGCGCCGACGCCGGGGATGCCGAGCCCCGAGAACGCCAGCACCACGGTGATCCAGTTCAGCCACGCGAAATTACCGGTGACGATCAGCCACAGCTGCGTGCCGATGATCACGGCCGCCGCGATCGCTCCGATCCACGCCAATCCCGCCCACGGGACGACGAGCTGCAGCAGCGGCGCGAACAGGAACCACGGCACGATCAGCTGGGCGAAGTGGTTGCCGAGGACCTCCCCGCGGTGGAACCACTTCGGCAGCAGGTGGGCCTGCCGCGACAGCGGTCCGGGCATCGGCTGCGTCTCGTGGTGGTACATCAGCGCGGTGAGGTCGCGCCATTCCCGCCCGCCGCGGATCTTGATCATGCCGGCGCCGAACTCGAGCCGGAACACCAGCCACCACGTCAGCACGATCACGCCGGACGCCGGCGGCTGGTCGTCGGATCCGAGGAACGCGGCGAGGAAGCCCGCTTCCACCAGCAGCATCTCCCACCCGAAGCCGTAGAACGTCTGACCGATGCTCGTGATCGACAGGTAGCCGATGTACAGCGCGAGGAAGCACAGCATCGGCACCCACGGCGGCGCGAGCTGCGGGATGCCGGCGACGAGAGCGGCCGCGATGACGATGCCGCTCCAGCACAGCGCCACGAGCCGCCGGTCCGTGTAGCCCAGGGAGCGGAAGATCGTCGGGCGCAACAGCTTCCGTCCCCGTGCGGACGATCGCGCCCACGCGAGGAAGTCGGTCGCCGGCAGCAGGCCGTGCTCGCCGAGGAGGGGTCGGAACTGGTTCAGCGTCGAGACGAACGCGACGACGTACAGGGCGGCGATGCCGCGCTGGACCACCTCGTGGGCGAACCCGAAGTCGACCGCCGCGAAGCCGTCCATCCCTCTGTTCTCGCACGCGTGCGCGGTCGCGGCAAGTGCCGGCACCGGCGCGTTGTCGCACGCGACGGCGCGCGTCACGCCGCCGCGACCGGGGGCGCCTTACGCTGGAGCATGGCGCACGCATCGAGCACCGGCACGGTCGTCGCCGTGGTGGGCACGGCATCCGATGATGCGCTCGCCACACTCGACGGTCTGCCCGGGGTCGAAGCGCTCGCGCTGCACGGGTCGGATCCGGGCGTCGCGTCCCGTCGCATCGCCGCGGCGGGCACGCCGTGGGTCGTGCACGACGCCGACCCGCTCGAGCACGTCGCGGCCGCGTGGATCGAGCTGTACGAGGAACGCGCCACGCTCGGCACGCTCGAACTGGAGGTCGAGACCGCCCTCGCGCGCTTCGAGGCGGGCGACGCGATCATGCCCGACTACTACATCGTTCTGGACCCCGAGGAGGCCGAGGGCACCTGGCGCCACTGGTGGTGCGGGGCGCTCGGATACCGCGCACCGCGGCGGATCCTGCCCGCGCCGGCGCCCTCGACGCCGCGGGATCGAGCGTTCCGGCGCCTGCTGGCGGGCCTGCCGTCATCGCAGCCGTGGCCGGATCCGGCATCCTGGCTTCCGGGCCTGGCTTTCGAGATCCCGGACCGCGTGGGCCTGCGCGAGTAGCGCCTCAGTCCACGAGGTCCGGCAGCGCCGCCTCCAGTTCGGCCAGCCACGCCGCGGCATTGCCGTCCGACGGGGCGCGCCAGTCGCCGCGCGGCGACAGCGAACCGGCCGGTGACACCTTCGGGCCGTTGGGGATCGCCGAACGCTTGAACTGCGCGAACGCGAAGTAGCGCCGCAGAAACACCCGCAGCCACTTCACGATCGTCGGCAGGTCGTAGGCGTAGCGGTCTTCATCGGGGAATCCGGGCGGCCACGCGCCGGCATCCGGATCCTGCCATGCCCGCTCGGCGAGGAACGCGATCTTGGACGGGCGGAATCCGTAGCGCAGCACGTGGAACAGCGCGAAGTCGTGCAGCGCGTACGGGCCGATCGCATCCTCGGTCGACTGCGGCTTCTCGTCCTGGTTCGCCGGGACCAGTTCCGGGCTGATCTCGGTGTCGAGCACCGACTGCAGGACGCCGCAGGTCGCGGCATCCACCCCCTCGCGGTGCGCGATGACCCAGCGGATGACGTGCTGGATCAGGGTCTTGGGGATGCCGGTGTTGACGGCGTAGTGGCTCATCTGATCGCCGACGCCGTAGGTCGACCACCCGAGGGCGAGCTCGGACAGGTCGGACGTGCCGATCACCATGCCGCCGTTCTGGTTGGCGAGCCGGAACAGGAAGTCGGTGCGGATGCCGGCCTGCACGTTCTCGAACGTCACGTCGTGCACCGGTTCGCCCTCAGCGAACGGGTGGCCGATGCCCTGGAAGATCTCGTTCGCGGCGGGGCGGATGTCGATCGTCTCGATCTGCGCGCCGACCGCTTTCGCCAGCGCGATCGCGTTGGACTTGGTGTGGTCGCTCGTCGCGAACCCCGGCATCGTATAAGCCAGGATGTCGCTGCGCGGTCGGCCCATCCGGTCCATGGCCCGTGCGATCACCAGCAGCGCGTGCGTCGAGTCGAGCCCGCCCGACACGCCGATCACCGGTTTCGGTCCGCCGATCGACGTCAGCCGCTGTACGAGTCCCGACACCTGGATGTTGAAGGCCTCGCAGCAGTCCTGATCGAGCCGGGCGGGATCGGCGGGCACAAAGGGGTATCGGTCGAGATGCCGGCGAAGGCCGACGTCGCGCGCGGGCGGGGCGAGTTCGAAGTGCACGGTCCGGAAGCCCGCCGGATGCGTCCGACGATTGTCGTCGAAGGTGCCCTGCCGGATGCGGTCCTGCCGCAGCCGGTCGAGGTCGACGTCGGCGACGCTGCGGCGAGGACCGTCGGGGAAGCGCTCGGTCTCGGCCAGCAGCGCGCCGGACTCGTAGATCATCGTCTGGCCGTCCCACGAGACGTCGTTGGTCGACTCGCCCATGCCCGCTGCCGCATATGCGTAGGCGGCGAGGCAGCGCAGCGACTGGGACTGGCACAGCGCCTTGCGGTCGTCGGCGCGCGCGATGGTGATCGGACTGCCGCTGAGGTTGAGCAGCACGGTCGCGCCGGCCAGTGCGGCGTCGGACGACGGCGGGATCGGGACCCACACGTCCTCGCACACCTCGGCGTGCACCACGAGTCCGTCGACGTCCAGCGCCTCGAAGAGCAGGTCGGGCCCGAACGGCGCGAAGCGGCTGCCGATGGGGATATCCTGACCGGCCTGATCGTCGCCCGCGGCGTACCACCGTCGCTCGTAGAACTCCCGGTAGTTGGGCAGATACGACTTGGGCGCCACCCCCAGCACCTCGCCGCGGTGGATGACGACCGCGCAGTTGTACAACCGGTTGCGGTGTCGCAGCGGAGCGCCGACGACGAGCATCGGAAACAGCTCGATGGATGCCTCGACCAGCGTCTCGACGGCCGTCTCGACGGCGCGGAGCACGGCATCCTGCATCACCAGATCCTCGAGCGAGTATCCCGAGAGGCACAGCTCGGGGAAGACGGCGACCGCGACCGCATCGGCGTCGCACTCGCGCGCCACAGCGAGGACCGACTCGGCGTTCGCGACCGGGTCGGCGATGCGCGTGGGGATCGTGCACGCGGCCACGCGCGCGAACCCGTGCCGGTAGGCGCTCGCGAACGGCAGGCTCGTGCTCACGTGTTCCAGTCTGGCACCGCGTCCCCTCCTCGCGCCGCCGCCCCGGGTTCGCCGGCCTTGCCGCTCCGCCCGCGCCCCCCCCGCCCCCCGCACGAATGCGCCACATTCGTGCAACTGCGCCAGATTCCTGCGACTGCGACACATATTCGTACGGGCAGAAGCAGGGATGTGGCGCAGTCACCGTCCCGCTGCGCCGAATGTGGCGCACTAACACTCGCGAGGATGCGACGCGGATCCGCGCGGCTGTGGATGGGCATCCGGCGGCGTCGGAGGTCGGGGTTAGGGTCGGACGCGGGAAGGGGAGCATGCGGTACA
>CAXTES010000128.1:0-8801 GCA_964243215.1 uncultured Microbacterium sp.
CCATCGCGCCGCGACCGCCGGTGGGGTATCCAGCGCCGTATCCGCCCTACGGCGCAGTGCCGGGGTATCCGCCGATCCCTTCGCAGTCCGCTCCGCCGTATCCGCCGTATCCCCCCGCATCCGCGCCGGTGCCGCCGTTACCCGCGTATCCCCCGGCATACCCGCCGGTCCCGCCGGCGGCATCCTCGCCGGGTCCGTCGCCGACGCAGTGGGCGGCGCCCGGCGGGAGGCCCGACGATCCGGACCCGCGGTCGCCGTGATCGGGGCGTGGCGCGCGCTCGCCGCCGATGTGCCGCCGCTGACGCCCGACGGCGATCAGGCGCGGGGGTGGGTGCAGCAGGAGTTGTCCGACCCGGCATACGCGATCGCGCAGCCGACCGCTTTCGACCGGCTGGCCGAAGGGGTCGGCAACTTCGTCCGCGGGCTGTTCGACGCCCGCGTGGACGGAGCATTCGGCTCGTGGCTCGCGCTGATCGCCGCGGTTGTGGTCGTCGGCGTGATCGTCGCGGCGTTCCTGATCTGGGGACGGCCGCGCAGTCAGCTGCGCGGCAGCGCCGCGACCGCCGAGCTGTTCGGCCAGGACGAGTCGCGCGGGGCCGCGCAACTGCGCCGTGCCGCCGAGGCGCATGCCCGTGACGGCGAGTGGGATGCCGCCATCGTGCTGCGATTCCGCGCGCTGGCGCGCGGCCTCGCCGAGCGAGGCATCGTCGATACACCGCCCGGAACGACCGTGCACGGCTTCGCGCGCGCCGCGGCCCGCGCGTTCCCGGCGTCGTCGGTTCAGCTGGAGGCATCCGCCACCTGGTTCGACGACGTGCGATACCTGCGGCGACCGGGCACCGCCGAGCTGTACCGTCAGGTGGTCTCGACGGATGACGCGGTGACGGCGGCGCATCCCGCTGTCGAGCCGGTGGCATGACGGCGCTCGCGCAGGCGCCGGCGACGCCGCGTCAGCGCCGCGTCGGCGGTTGGGTGATCATCGTGGCCGTGCTCGCCGGCGTCGGACTCGTCGGGGCGATCCTGACCGCCGCGCTGCAGTGGACACAACGCGATTCGCTCGACCCCGACTCGGCGGGTCCGCGTGGCACGCGGGCGCTGGCGGCCGTGCTGGCCGACCACGGCGTGGATGTGCGGATCGTCCGCGACCGCGCCGGTGCCCTGGCCGCGGCCTCGGCCGGCGACACGACGCTCGTGCTGCCCGACAGTCCCTACCTCTCCGACGAGGCATTCGCCGCTCTGGCGGATGCCGCGACCGACGTCGTCGTGATCGACCCGGCCGCCCGCGGCGCGCGGGTGCTGTTCCCCGGCTCGATCTCGGCCGGCTACGGCGCCGACCAGCCCATCGACCCCTCCTGCGACCTGCCCGACGCCCGCCGGGCCGGACCGATCATCGCGGGCGCCGTCTTCACCGCACCGGACACCGTGACCGCCTGCTATCCGTCGTCCGACGGGTATGCGCTGCTGGCGGCGGAGCGCGGCGACGGCCGCGTGGCGCTCGTGGACGGTACCGAGCTGTTCACCAACGAGCATCTGGCCGAGAACGGCAACGCCGCGCTGGCGGTGAACCTCCTCGGACGCCAGCATCAGGTGGTCTGGTACGTCGCGAGCATCGCCGACAGCGACCTCGCCGACACCGACCCGACGCTGGGCGACCTGACGCCGGGATGGGTCTCGCCGGTGATCGTCCTGCTGCTGTGCACGGGGATCGCCGCGGCGGTGTGGCGGGGTCGACGTTTCGGACCGCTCGTCGCCGAGAACCTGCCCGTCACGGTGCGCGCGTCCGAGACGACCGAGGGCCGCGCCCGGCTCTACGCGCGCTCCCACGATGCGCTGCACGCCGCCGATCAGCTGCGTATCGGTGCGCTCGGACGCATCGGGCGGATGCTGGGGCTGGGCCCCGCCGCGCGCGCCGACCGGATCGCCGATGCCGCCGCCGCGCGGCTGGGGACCGATCCAGCGAGGGTGCGCGGCATCCTCCTCGACGACATCCCGCGCACGGATGCCGACCTGCTGGCCCTCGGCGACCGGATCCGCGATCTCGAGGCCGCCGTGCGCGCCGCCGTCCGCCCTCCGACGGACTCGGCGACCCAGGAGAGGAACACCCGATGACCGATGCTGCGCCCGACGCCGCCACCGCCAGCGCCGCCGACACCGCCACGCCGCAACAGCTGCGCGAGGCGATGAACCGCGTCCGCGTCGAGGTCGGCAAGGCGGTCGTCGGCCAGGACGGCGCCGTGACCGGCCTGCTCATCGCCCTCCTCGCCCGCGGGCACGTGCTGCTGGAGGGCGTCCCCGGCGTCGCGAAGACCCTGCTGGTGCGCTCCTTCAGCCGGGCACTGGGTCTGGACACCAAGCGCATCCAGTTCACCCCCGACCTGATGCCCGGCGACGTCACCGGCTCGCTCATCTACGACGCGCGTGCCGGCGAGTTCGAGTTCCGCAAGGGGCCGGTGTTCACCCACGTCCTGCTCGCCGATGAGATCAACCGCACCCCGCCCAAGACGCAGGCCGCGCTGCTGGAGGCCATGGAAGAGCGGCAGATCTCCGCGGACGGCGTCACCCGGCCGCTGCCGGACCCGTTCGTCGTGGCGGCGACGCAGAATCCCATCGAGCAGGAGGGCACCTACACGCTGCCCGAGGCGCAGCTGGACCGCTTCCTGCTCAAGCTCATCATCGACATCCCCGGCCGCGACGCCGAGCTGGCGGTGCTGCGCCGCCACGCGAACGGGTTCGACCCGCGGGCTCTGGCCGATCTGCGTCCGGTGGTCACCGAGGCGGAGCTGCGCGCGGCGCAGCGGGCCGCGGCATCCGTCGACGTCGCCGACGACGTGCTCGCCTACGTCGTGGACCTCGCCCGCGCGACCCGGCAGAGCCCGTCCGTGCAGCTGGGGGTGAGCCCGCGTGCGGCCACGGCGCTGCTGGCGGCAGCGAAGGCATGGGCGTGGCTCGGCGGGTACCCCGCCATCACGCCCGACCACGTGCAGACGATGCTGGTGCCGGCGTGGCGGCACCGCATCCGGCTGCGACCCGACGCCGAGCTGGAGGGCGTGTCGGTCGACGCGATCCTCACCTCGGTGCTCCAGCAGACGCGCGTGCCCATCTGACGTGTACGTCACCGGACGCTTCCCCCTGCTCGTCGGCCTCGGCGCGCCGCCGGTCGTGCTGCTATCGATCGCGGGCGTGAATCCGTGGCTGGTGACGGCGGGCTGGCTGGTGCTGTGCGCGGTCGTGGCGGGGGTGGATGCCGCGGCCGCGGCCGATCCGCGCCGGCTGCGGGTGACTCGGTCCGAACGCGCGCGGTCGCTCCTGGGCCAGCAGGTCCCGACCGTGATCCGTGTGTCGAACCCCGGTCGTCGCCGGGTGCGGGGGCTGGTGCGCGACGCGTGGCAGCCCACCGCCGGGGCGTCCGACGAACGCCTGCCCCTGGACATCCCCGCCGGCGAGCGGCGCGAGTTCACGGTGCCGCTGCTGCCGCGCCGTCGCGGGGAGCTCGTCTCGCGTTTCGTGGTGGTGCGCTCGGACGGACCGCTGCGCGTCGCGGGGCGCCAGGCGCGCATCGACGCCCCCGGTGCGGTGCGCGTGCTGCCGCCGTTCACCGCGCGTCGGCACCTGCCGTCGCGGCTCGCGCGGCTGCGCGAGCTCGACGGTTCCACGAGCGTGCAGGTGCGCGGCCAGGGCACCGAGTTCGACAGCCTGCGCGAGTACGTGCGCGGCGACGATGTGCGCTCGATCGACTGGCGCGCCACCGCCCGCGCCGGCACCACGATGCTGCGGACGTGGCGGCCCGAGCGCGACCGGCAGGTCGTGATCGTGATCGACACGGGTCGCACGTCTGCGGCGCGGGTGGGCGACGGCGTGCGATTGGATGCCGGTATGGAGGCGGCGCTGCTGCTGGCGGCGCTCGCCGCCCGCGCCGGCGACCACGTGCACCTGGTGATGTTCGACCGGCTCACCCGGGCCCGCGTGACGCGTGTCGACGGACCCGGGCTGCTGCCCGCACTCGTCGACGCGATGGCACCGGTGCAGCCGCAGCTGATCGACACCGACTGGGATGCCGCGTTCGCGCAGGTGCGGGCGCTCACATCGCGGCCGTCGCTCGTGGTGCTGCTGACCGCGCAGGACGCGCCGGAATCGGCCCGCGGGTTCCTCGGCGCGCTGCCCGCGCTCAGCCGCCGGGCGCACGTCCTGGTGGGCACCGCCACCGACACCGCCGAGTCATCCGAACCGCGGCGGCGCACCGCCGCGGACGTCTACCGCGCGGCGGGGCTGGAACGCACCGCCGGAGATGCCGCGCGAGTCGCGGCGGCCATCTCCCGGGCGGGGGCCGAAGCCATCGCCGCCTCCGCCGACGCTCTCCCGCCGCGCGTGGCCGATCGCTACCTCGAGCTGAAGGCGGCCGGCCGGCTCTGACGCGGTCCGCGAGTCCGCAACGACCCAGGACACGGGCCACCTACGCTCGGAACGGAAGGGAGTCGCCGTGAGCAACGACCCGGACCCCGAACGCCCCCAGCCCCCCACCCCGTTCGAGCACGCCCCCGCCCCCGCGGACCCGACCAGCGGCGCGAAGCTCGCCGCCGAGGGTTTCGGAACGTTCCTCCTCGTGTTCGCACTCATCGGCACGGCGCTTTTCTCGAGCCACTTCGCCGACGAGCCCGGCGCGTTCGCCCCGGGCATCACCTACGTCGCGGCATCCTTCGCCGTCGGCTTCGCGGTGGTCATGGGGGTGTACGCGTTCGGGCCCATCTCGGGCGGACACTTCAACCCGGCCGTCACCCTGGGCCTCGCCGCAGCCGGGCGCTTCCCGTGGCGCGACACCTGGCGGTACATCGTCGCCCAGGTGGTCGGCGCTGCCGTGGCGACGACGCTGCTCGTGCTGATCGGCCTGTTCGGCCCCGACGGCTGGCTCACCGCCGCGCAGGATGCCGGTTTCGCCAGCAACGGATGGGGCGGCCGGTCACCGGCCGGGTTCGGTCTGCCGGCGGCCATCATCGCCGAGGTGATCCTCACCGGGCTGTTCCTGCTCGTGATCCTCGGCGCCACGCATCCGACCCGGGGCACCCGGTTCGCCGGACTCGTGATCGGCCTGTCGCTGACCGTCATCCACCTCGTCAGCATCCCGATCGACAACACGTCGGTGAACCCGGCCCGCTCGATCGCGACCGCGCTCTACGGCGGCGCGGATGCGGTGGCGCAGCTGTGGGTGTTCCTGGTGTTCCCGATCGTTGGCGCGATGCTCGCCGGATACGCCTACCGCGCGCTGTTCGACGGCTCCAGCACCGGGTGATTCAGCCGGCCACGAGCCGCGACGTGCCCGCCTCGTACTCGGTGAGGTCGCCCGTCTCCCCCCGCCGGTACGCCCGGCGGCCGACCACGAGCATGTAGGACAGGAACAGCCCGAGAGCGGCGGCGCCGATGGCGAGCTTGACCGGCCAGGGCCACGCCTGCGGGGTGACGAACCCCTCGACGATCCCCGACAGCGCCAGGGCGAACACGAGCCCGATCGCGACGGTCGCCAGCGACCGCCCCGCCGCGGCGAGCGCCTCGCCGCGGGACCGGCGCCCCGGCGCGACGAGCGCCCAGAACACGTGCAGCCCGGCGGCGCCGGCGACGAAGATGCACGTCAGCTCCAGCAGGCCGTGGGGAAGGATGAACTGCAGGAACACGTCGCCGCGCCCGAACGCGACCATGACCGCCCCGGCGATGCCAACGCCGACCGCGTTGCCCATCAGCACCGTGAGCGGCCAGATGCCTGTGATCCCGAACAGCACGCACTGCACCGCGATCCACGCATTGTTGGTCCAGACCGTACCGGCGAACACCGCCGCCGGGTTCTCGCTGTAGTAGCCGGTGAACTGCTCCTCGGCGTAGTACTGCAGCTGCGCCTTGGTGCCCAGCGACGCCAGCGCCGCGGCATCCTGCGACACCCATAGCGCCATCGCGGACGCCACGGCCACGAACGCGACCGCGATCACGAGCGTCGTCCACCGCACCCGGTACAGCGCCGCGGGCAGCTGCAGCGCGAAGAAGCGCGGCACCTGGCGCAGCACGTCGTCGCCGGCGCCGGTCAGGCGCAGCCGGGCGCGGGCGAGGAGCGTGGACACGTGGTCGCCCTGGGCGGTGCGGCCCGCCGATGTCTTGATATCCGCGAGATCGGCCGAGGCGGCGCGGTACCGGGTCACCAGCTCGTCGACGTCGGATCCGGTCAGCCGCCGCTGCACGCTCAGCGCGTCGAGCCGCTCCCACTCCGCCCGCCGGGCGGCGCTGAGGGCGTCCAGATCCATGTGCTTCACTGTACCCATGGCTGCCGGCGGGCCCCCCGAGCTCATCGAGGTCGCGCAGGACGAGGTGCTCACCGGTGAGGCGGTCGCCCTCGACGTCCAGCCCATCGGATTCTTCCTGCGGGCGCTCGGATGCTTCGTCGACGTGGTGATCGACCTCGGCATCCTGCTTCTGTACGTCGTCGTCGTGGGCTACCTCGCCGGGGCGGGGCTCGTTCCGGCCGAGACGTTCTCGATCGTGTCGATCGTCGTGATCGTGCTGGTGCTCGTGGTCATCCCCGCGGCGGTGGAGACCGTCAGCCGTGGGCGCAGCATCGGCAAGCTCATCGTCGGCGGTCGCATCGTCCGGCTCGACGGCGGGGCGGCCGGGTTCCGGCACGCGCTGATCCGGGCGCTGGTCGGGGTGCTCGAGATCTGGTTCACGTTCGGTGCCGTCGCCGCGCTCGTCGGGATCTTCACGCCGCGGTCGCAGCGGCTCGGCGATGTGCTCGCGGGCACCTACTGCGAGCGCACCCGCGCACCGCGGCTGCCCGCGCCGGCCCCGGGGGTGCCCCCGGTCCTGTTCGAGTGGACGGCGGTGGCGGATGTCGCACGCCTGCCCGACCGGCTCGGCCGGCGGTGCGCGCAGTTCGTGCAGCAGGCCGACAAGATGGAGCCGGCAGCGCGGCTGCGGCTGGCGGCATCCCTCGCCGCGGAGGCGTCCGCGTGGGTGTCGCCGCTGCCGGCCGTCGATGCCGACACCTTCGTGCGCGGCGTCGTGGCGGTGCGCCGCGACCGGGAGCTGCGGGCGCTCGTGCTCGAGAACGAACGGGTCGGCCGGCTCACCGCCGGCGCGTCCGCCGGTCCGAACGGGTTCCCCGAACGCTGACGCGGCATTCGCGACGGTGCACCGGGCGGGTCAGTAGCGGTAGTGGCCCATCTTGTAGGGGCCCTCGACCGGCACGCCCAGGTACGCCGACTGCTCGGAGGTCAGCTCGGTCAGCTCGACGCCGAGAGCGGGCAGGTGAAGCCGCGCCACCTTCTCGTCGAGCTGCTTGGGCAGCGTGTGCACCCCGACGGGGTACGCGTCGCGATTGGTGAACAGCTCCAGTTGGGCGAGCACCTGGTTCGCGAACGACGCGCTCATCACGAACGACGGATGCCCGGTGGCGTTGCCGAGGTTCATCAGCCGGCCCTCGCTGAGCACCAGCACGCTGCGCCCGGTCGGCAGCCGCCACTCGTGCACCTGCGGCTTGATCTCGACCTTCTCCACGCCCGGGATCGCGGCCAGTCCGGCCATGTCGATCTCGTCGTCGAAGTGCCCGACGTTGCCGACGATGGCGAGGTGCTTGAGTCCGAGGAGGTGATCGACGGTGACGACGCGGGTGTCACCGGTTCCGGTGATGAGGATGTCGACGTCGCCGAGCACCGACTCGAGGCGGGCGACCTGGTAGCCGTCCATCGCGGCCTGCAGCGCGCAGATCGGGTCGACCTCGCCGATGATCACGCGGGCGCCCTGGCCGCGCAGCGCCTCGGCCGCGCCCTTGCCGACATCGCCGTAACCGGCGACGAACGCGGTCTTGCCGCCGATGAGCACGTCGGTCGCGCGGTTGATGCCGTCCGGCAGCGAGTGGCGGATGCCGTACACGTTGTCGAACTTCGACTTGGTGACCGAGTCGTTCACGTTGATCGCGGGGACCAGCAGCCGATCGGATGCCGCCAGCTCGTAGAGCCGATGCACTCCGGTCGTGGTCTCCTCGGTGACGCCGACGAGCCCCTCGGACATGCGGGTGAAGCGTCGCGGATCGCGCGCGAGACTGGCGCGAAGGGTTTCCAGGACGATCCGGTACTCCTCCGAGTCGTCGGAGGTGGCATCCGGAACCGATTCCGCCGCCTCGAACTCGACGCCCTTGTGCACGAGCAGGGTCGCGTCGCCGCCGTCGTCGAGGATGAGGTTCGGACCGTCGAAGCCCTCGACGGACCAGTCGAAGATCCGGTCGGTGCAGGCCCAGTACTCCTCGAGGCTCTCGCCCTTCCACGCGAAGACCGGCACACCCTGCGGGTCGTCGACAGTGCCGTGAGGGCCTACGACCACCGCGGCGGCGGCCTCGTCCTGCGTCGAGAAGATGTTGCAGCTGGCCCACCGCACCTGCGCGCCGAGCGCGATGAGCGTCTCGATCAGCACCCCGGTCTGCACCGTCATGTGCAGCGACCCGGCGATGCGGGCGCCGCGCAGCGGCTGCGTCGGGCCGAACTCGTCGCGCAGCGCCATGAGACCCGGCATCTCGTTCTCCGCGAGACGCAACTGGTGGCGTCCGGCCGCGGCGAGCGACAGGTCGGCGACGCGGTACTCGAAAGCCCCCGTGTCGGTGGTGGTGATCGTGTCGTTCTCGGCGAGCGGCGTCTGCGTGGACATCGTGCCATTGTCCCATCACCTGCCGGCCACGTCGGCCGACTCGTGCATCGCAGACCCTAAAGGGACGCGACCAGGTGTCAGAGCCGCAGCGTCTCGTGCCGGACGACGACCCATCCCCGCGGCACCGA
>CAXTES010000129.1:0-8627 GCA_964243215.1 uncultured Microbacterium sp.
GAACCCCGGGTGCACTCTCGCGAACCCCGGGTGCACTTTCGCGAACCCCGGGTGCACTCTCGCGAACCCCGGGTGCACTTTCGCGAACCCCGGGTGCGCTTTCGGCGAGGAGGGCCGGGTCGAGGCGCTCCGCGACCTCCGCGGCATCCATCGGCCCGAGCATCCGCAACAGGTCGGCGACGCCCTCGACGCCCCGCGCGCGGCGTTCGGGATCCAGCCGCTGCGCCTCGCGTTCGAACTGCAGGATGATCGCCGGGTCGAGCAGCTCCCGCATCTCGACCTTGCCGAGCAGCTCCGACAGCAGCGCCGGATCGACCGAAAGGGCGGCGGCACGGCGTTCAGCGAGCGGCGAGTCGCCCTCGTACATGAACGCGCCGACGTACCCGAACAGCAGGTCGCGGGCGAACGGCGACGGCTGGCTCGTGGTCGTCTCGATCAACCGGATCCGACGGTCGCCGATGCTGCGGGCGATGCGCAGCAGCGCGGGCAGGTCGTAGACGTCCTGCAGCACCTCGCGCAGCGTCTCGAGGATGATCGGGAACGTCGGGTACCGCTTGGCGACCTCGAGCAGCTGCGCCGAACGCTGCCGCTGCTGCCACAGCGGCGTGCGGCGGTTCGGGTTCATCCGGGGCATCAGCAACGCCCTCGCGGCGCACTCGCGGAACCGCGCGGCGAACAACGCCGACCCGCCCACCTCGTCGGTGACGATCTGCTCGAGCTCGTCGGGCTCGAAGACGAACAGTTCGGCACCGGGCGGCTCGGCCGTGGCATCCGGAATCCGCGCGATGATGCCGTCGTCGCTCGCCACGGCAGAACCCTCGACGCCCAGACGCTCCCGCACGCGAGCGTTGACCGCCAACGCCCAGGGCGCGTGAACTTGCATGCCATAAGGGGAATGCAGGATGACGCGCCAGTCGCCCACTTCATCGCGGGACCGTTCCACCGTCAGATTGCGGTCGGTCGGGAGCGTCCCGGTCGCCTCGCGCTGCTCCGCGAGGTAGCTGAGGAGGTTGACGGTGGCCCGCTCGTCGAGGCCGGCCGCCGCCAGCCGGGTCTCGGCCTTGTCACGGGCGGCGGCCGAGACGTCGCGCGAGAAGCGGCCCAGCGCCTCGCCGAGCTCGGCGGGGCGTCCGATGCCGTCGCCGTGCCAGAACGGCACCTTGCCGGGCTGGCCGAACGCCGGCACCACGTTGACGCGATCGTGGGTGATCTCGACGATCCGCCAGCTCGTCGTACCGAGGGTGAACACGTCGCTGACCCGCGATTCGTAGACCATCTCCTCATCGAGCTCGCCGACGCGGGCGTTGCGGGTCTCGCCGGCGACGAACACGCCGAACAGGCCGCGGTCCGGGATCGTGCCGCCACTGGTGACCGCGATGCGCTGCGCCCCGGGCCGGCCGGTGAGCGTGCCTTTGTCGCGATCCCACACCAGCCGCGGCCGCAGCTCGGCGAACTCGTCGGAGGGAAAGCGCCCGGCCAGCAGATCCAGCGTCGCTTCGTAGGCCGACCGGGGCAGCGACCGGAACGGCGCGCTGCGCTTGACCGTCTCGTACCACCCCTCGACGTCGATCGCGCCGAGAGCGCATGCCGCGACCGTCTGCTGCGCGAGGATGTCGAGCGGATTCTGCGGAACCGCGATCGCCTCGATCTGGCCCGCCAGCATCCGCTCGGTGACGATCGCGGTGTGCAGCACATCGGCTCGATGCTTGGGGAACAGCGCCGCCCGGCTGATCTCGCCGACCTGGTGGCCGGCGCGCCCGACCCGCTGGAGTCCGGATGCCGCCGACGGCGGCGCCTCGACCTGGATCACGAGATCGACGGCGCCCATGTCGATGCCGAGCTCGAGGCTGCTGGTCGCCACGACGCACCGCAGCACCCCGGACTTCAGCTCCTCCTCGACCTGGGCGCGCTGCTCTTTGGATACCGAGCCGTGGTGCGCCTTCGCCAGCACCGGCTCGGCGCCGGAGGTGGCGCCGGCCTGCGCCATCTTCGCGGCGGGGATCGCCTTGTCCGGCAGCGCCAGCCCCAGCCGTTCGCTGTAGATCTCGTTGAGCCGCCCGGTCAGCCGCTCGGCCAGCCGCCGAGAGTTCGAGAAGACGATCGTGGAACGGTGCTCGAGCACGCGGTCGACGATCGCCTCCTCGACGTGGGGCCACAGCGAGCCGGTCATCTCGGTGCCGGTGCCCGACCCGTTGGACGGGGGGGCGCCGCCGTCGAGGAACCAATCCTCGCCGGGGGATTCCGTCGCGGCATCCTGCGCTGCGTCGGTGGCTGAGCCCGCCGCAGCCTCACCCGGTGCAGGCGGCGGGTTGAGCATGTCGTCGACGGGCACGACGACGTTCAGATCGAAGGTCTTGGTCGCTCGCGGCGCGACGATCTCGACGGGCGCGGCACCGCCGAGGAACCGCGCGACCTCGTCGATCGGGCGCACCGTCGCCGACAACCCGATGCGCTGGGCGGGCGCAGCATTCGGATCGTGCTCCTGCCGGAGCGCATCGAGCCGCTCGAGGCTCACGGCGAGATGAGCGCCGCGCTTGGTCGCCGCCACCGCGTGCACCTCGTCGACGATGACGGTGTGGATGTTGCGCAGCGTCTCGCCGGCCTGACTGGTGAGCATCAGGTACAGCGACTCGGGCGTGGTGATGAGGATGTCGGGCGGGTCGGTCACGAGCTTGCGCCGGTCGGCCGAGGTGGTATCGCCCGATCGCACGCCCACCGTCACCTCCGGCACGCCGATGCCCAGCCGCCGCGCGGACTGGCCGATGCCGACCAGCGGCGAGCGCAGGTTGCGCTCGACGTCGACGCCGAGCGCCTTCAGCGGCGAGATGTACAGGACACGGGTGCGAGAGGCGGTCTCAGCGGCGCTGCGACGCTTGCCCGAGCCGGAGCGTCCCGCCGGCGAGACGAACGGCTCCCGGAAGACGCGGTCGATCGCCCACAGGAACGCCGACAGCGTCTTGCCCGAGCCGGTCGGAGCGACCACGAGAGCGTGCTTGCCCTGCGAGATCGCCTCCCACGCCCCCGTCTGCGCGTCGGTCGGCTTCTCGAAGGCGCCACGGAACCAGTCCTGGGTGGCAGGACCGAACCGTTCGAGGACATCGCCCACCACACCATCTTCGTCGCCGCCGCCGACACCCGGGGCAAGCGTGCTATCCGGGCTGCGACGGGATGACGATCCAGAGGATGAGGTAGACCCACAGCGACAGGCCGGCCAGCACCACCAGGAGCACGGCGATGACACGCATGGCGATCACACCGATGCCGAAGCGGTTCGCCAGCGCGGCGCAGACGCCTCCGATCACACGGCCTTGACGGGGGCGCACGAGTGTACTCATGGTGTCATCCTGGCACCGCTGTGCTCGATGCCGTCAGGGGTCAGCTCCAGCACGGCGTCGAGCCCGATCCGATCCAGGAACGCGTCGTCGTGACTGACGACGATCACCGCGCCCCGGTAGGCGCACACCGCTTCGATGAGCCGGTCTACCGTGTCGAGGTCGAGGTTGTTCGTCGGCTCGTCCAGCACGAGCAGTTGAGGGGGCGGGTCGGCCAGGAGCAGGCGCGCCAGGGCGACGCGGAAGCGCTCGCCCCCCGACAGGCTCGCCACCGGCCGGTCGACGGCGGCGCCTCGGATGAGAAACCTTGCGAGCCGGTTTCGCACCTCTGACGGTGGCACCTCGGGCGCGTCGTCTCGGATGTTCTCCAGAACGGATGCCTCGTCGCGGAGCCCGTCGATCCGTTGCGGCAGATACCCGATCCGGTCGGTGTCGGCGCGCGCGTGTGCGAAATACAGGGCGGATCGCGCGAAATCGCCCCCGGAGGGCTCCGAAAGCGCGATCGGCCCTGTATTTCGTACGCCCGACGCCACCAACTGCTCGAGAAGGGTGGTCTTGCCGATGCCGTTCGGTCCCACGATCGCGACCCCCGCAGCGCCGCCAGCCGCGCCGCCACCCCGAGCAGCTGTGCGACGGGTCGATCGACGCCGAGCGTGATCTGCTGCGGAAGGTAGGCGGCATCCGCTGTCGTCGTGATCCGACCGGAGGTCGGTCGCAGGTCTGCGGCGATCAGGCGCAGCAGCGTGGACTTGCCCGAGCCGTTGCGACCGACCAGACCGGTGCGACCCGCGCCGAACGAGCCTGATACGCCTGCCAGCACGACGCGGCCGTCGGGCCAGGCGAACGAGACGTAATCGCCCACGATCGCGGGGGTTGCGAAATGAGCGGGCATCATGCCTCCCGGGTGTCGTGGATGCACGGACACCGGGCCGCTCGGACGCGAGGCGGATCAGCCTGCGAGGCGACGGCGACGTCGACGGCGTCAGCGCGTGGCGATGGACGCGGAGCCGTCGGAGATGTTCACCGGGAAACCCTCACTTCGAGAACAGGACCGGGAAAGGTTAGCGGATCGGGGCGTCGATCCGCGAGTGGCGCCCGGATCCTCCGCGAGGTGGATGCCGGCGCGGAACGCCCGCGCTACAGCGCCTCGAGCCGCTTGTCGAGGAACACCCGCACGTCGCCGAGTTCCTCCTCCGACACGCTGTGCGTCAGGCCCGGGTAGACACGTCCGCTCAGGTCGGAGTGGCCCGGCAGCCACTCGATCGTGTGCGCGATCAGCGGCTCCGGGATGACGTCGTCGCGGCTGCCGCGTCCCCAGAAGACCGGCGGCTTGCGCTCGACGAGCTCACCGTCGCGAGGCATCTGTCCCGGCGTCGCGTAGCCGCTGAGGTTCACCGCGAACGCGAAACGCTCGGGCTCGAGTCGCATCGCCTGCAAGGCCACCGCGGCTCCCTGCGAGAATCCGAGCAGCCCGACGGTCGTGGCATCCGTCGCGTCGTCGAGCCACTCCAGGAAAGCGGATGCCGCGGCCGTCGAGCCGTCGAGGCTGCGACGGTCCCACGTCTCGATGGGGTACCACGATGCGCCGGGGCTCGGCCACGGGGCCGCGAGCGGCGCGCGGACGGCGGCGATCACGAACGCGTCGGGCAGGTACGGAACGAGTCCGAACAGGTCGGACTGGTCGGCGCCGTACCCGTGCAGCAGCACGAGCAGCGGGCGCCCGGCGCGATCTGGCGGGGCAGCGGACCACAGGGCGAGACCCGGGTCGAGCGGAAATGCGGCCATGGGCCCATCCTTCCAGCGCACACGGCACGGCCGAGCCGGTGGGGTATACAGGAAACATGCCCGTTCGGACGCCTGACCCCGACCCCAACGAGCGCGACGACGACGGCGCCGGACAGGATCCGCTCGACGGCATCGGCGCGTCGTTCGGTCCGAGCGGTCACCCGCTCGGCGACGGAACGTTCGGATCGCCCGCGCCCGGCAACGCCGAGAATCCCGGTTGGCTCACCGAGATCGAGCTCGCCGAGGCGCGCCGCCGCCTGCCCATGTTGTACGTCGAAGCCGTGCCGGTGCGCACCGACGGCATGGGGCAGGTGACGCAGGTGGGCATGCTGCTGCGCGCCACCCCGATGGGCGAGATCACCCGGACGATCGTGTCGGGCCGGGTGCGCTACGGCGAGACGGTGCGCGACGCGCTCTTCCGCCATCTCGAGAACGACCTCGGCCCGATGGCGTTCCCGCTGCTCCCCCCGCAGCCGACGCCGTTCACGGTGGCGGAGTACTTCCCCATCCCGGGCCTGGGCGCATTCCACGACGATCGCCAGCACGCGGTGTCGCTGGCGTTCATCGTGCCGGTCACCGGCACGTGCGAACCGCGTCAGGATGCCTTGGAGGTCACCTGGATGTCGCCGGCCGAGGCGTCGTCGGACGCCCTGGCCGCCGAGATGGAGGGCGGCCGCGGCACGCTCGTGCGACTGGCCATGGCGAGCGTGGGCGCGCTGCGCTGACGCTGCCTCAGCGCGTCGACTCCCGGGCGACCGCGGCGACGAGCGCATCGACGTCTTCGGGCTGCGTGTCGAAGCTGCACACCCACCGCACCTCGCCGCGCGAGGCATCCCAGTCGTAGAAGCGGAACGACTCGCGCACCCGATCCGCCACGCCCGGCGGGAGGGTCGCGAACACCCCGTTGGCCTGCGTCGGCTGCGTGAATCCCACCCCCGAGATCGAGCCGTCGGCCAGCCCCGTCTCGATTCCGGAGCGCAGCCGCTGGGCCATGGCGTTCGCGTGCGCAGCGCTGCGCAGATACAGGTCGTCGTCGAACAGGGCGAGCAGCTGCGCCGAGACGAACCGCATCTTCGACGCGAGCTGCATCTGATGCTTGCGCAGGTACACGAGCCCCTCGGATGCCGCGGGATCCAGCACGACGATCGCCTCGGCTCCGACGGCGCCGTTCTTGGTGCCGCCGAAGCTGACGACATCCACGCCCGCATCGCGGGTGAAGGCGCGCAGCGGTAGGCCGAGGGATGCCGCGGCGTTGGCCAGCCGCGCACCGTCCATGTAGACGCGCATGCCGTGCGCGTGCGCGTAGTCGGTGATCGCGCGCACCTCGTCGGGCGTGTACACCGTGCCGAGCTCGGTCGACTGCGTGAGGTACACCGCGAGCGGCTGGGCGCGGTGCTCGTCGCCCCATCCCCATGCCTCCTGGGCGATGAGGTCGGGCGTCAGCTTGCCGTCGGGCGTCGACACCGTCAGCAGCTTGATGCCGCCGGACTTCTCCGGCGCGCCACCCTCGTCGGCGTGGATGTGCGCGGACTTCGGGGCGATGACCGCGCCCCAGCGCGGCAGCATCGACAGCAGGCCGACGACGTTCGCACCCGTTCCGTTGAAAACCGGGAAGCCCTCGACCCCGTCGCCGAAGTGGTCCGCGAGGACCTGCTGGAGGCGGGCGGTGTACACGTCGTCGCCGTACGCGATCTGATGCCCGCCGTTGGCGGCCGCGATCGCGTCGAGCACCTCGGGGTGCGCGCCGGAATAGTTGTCCGATGCGAAGCCGCGAAAGGTCGGATCGTGCAGTGTCGTCACCGTTCCAGCCTATGGCGCGCTCTCCGGCACCGATTCGGGTGACGACGTCGGCGGCCGTCGCTAGTGTCGAGCCATGACCGACGAGGCCGCCGTAAGCACGGTCGGCGCACCGCCGCCGAACGGGATGCGGATCTTCCTGCAGGTGCTGGTCAATACGGCGGTCGCGAACGTCACGACGAGCTTCCTGTGGTTCGCCCTGACGTTCTGGGCGTACCTGGAGACCGGCTCGGTGCTGGCCACCGGGATCATCGGCGGCGCGTACATGCTGCTGATCGCGGTGTTCGCGATGCTGTTCGGCACGATCGTCGATCGGCATCGCAAGCACGCGGTGATGGTGCTGTCGGCGCTGGTGACGCTGACGGCGTTCGTGATCGCCGGCGCGCTGTACCTCGGGCTGGGCGAATCGACCGTGATCGACCTCGGCAAACCGTGGTTCTGGCTGTTCAGCGCGATCATTCTGCTCGGATCCGTCGTCGAGAACATGCGCAACATCGCCCTGGCCACCACCGTCACGCTGCTGGTGCCCACCGAGCGCCACGCGAACGCGAACGGCCTCGTCGGCACCGTGCAGGGGATGGCGTTCATCGTGACCAGTGTCTTCAGCGGGCTCGCGATCGGCCTGCTCGGGATGGGCTGGACCCTGGTGATCTCGATCGTGCTGACGGTGGCGGCGCTCGTGCATCTGCTGCTGATTCGCATCCCCGAGGACCAGCCCGCCACGGCCGAGGGCCGGCGTCCGGTCGTCGACGTGCGCGGCAGCATGCGGGCGGTGGTCGCGGTGTCGGGCCTGTTCGCGCTGATCGTGTTCTCCACCTTCAACAATTTCATCGGCGGGGTCTACATGGCGCTGATGGACCCGTACGGACTCACGTTGTTCCCGGTGCAGTGGTGGGGCGTCGTGCTCGGCGTCAGCGCGACGGGCTTCATCATCGGCGGCGCGATCGTCGCCAGGTTCGGTCTCGGCCGCAACCCGATCCGCACGCTGCTCGTGGGTGCGATCGCGATGGGGGTGCTCGGTGCCGTCTTCACCCTCCGGGAGTGGTGGTGGCTCTACGCACTGGGCATCTGGGCGTACATGTGCCTGATCCCGGTGATCGAGGCGGCGGAGCAGACCGTCATCCAGCAGGTCGTGCCCTTCGAGACGCAGGGTCGCGTGTTCGGGTTCGCGCAGGCGTTCGAGGCGGCGGCCGCGCCGGTCACCGCGTTCCTGATCGCTCCGATCGCGCAGTTCTGGATCATCCCGTACATGAAGTCCGATCCGGGCCGTCAGGCATGGAGCTGGCTGCTCGGCGAGGGAGACGCGCGGGGGATCGCCCTGGTGTTCCTCCTCGCCGGGCTGGTGATGGTCGCCGCCGCGGCGCTGGCTTTCACCACCCGGTCGTACCGCATCCTCTCGGCGCAGTTCCGCGACCGACCCGACGCGGTGCCGGCGGCCGAGCCGGCCGGCGCCGCAGACGCGCCGGCCGACCTCGGTCGCTGATCAGTCGCCGGCGCGGATGCCGCTGGTCGAAGCGATCACCGGGCGCATCTTCTTCTCGAGCGCCTCGTAGAACATCGACAGCGGGAACTCGTCGTCCAGCACCGCATCGGTGTACCCGGACGCGAGCCCGGCCAACGTCTCGTCGCCGAGCCCGCGGGCCCATGCCGACGCCGGGTGGGGGGTCAGCGTGGCACGGACCAGCTCGTACGCGGCGAGCCAGTGCGCCGTCT
>CAXTES010000130.1:0-8502 GCA_964243215.1 uncultured Microbacterium sp.
AGCGCGCGCGTGTAGGGGTGCACCGGCGGCGTGAACAGCTGCCCGGTGGGACGACGGTCCACGATCCGCCCGCCGTACATGACGATGACGTCGTCGGTGCGTCCCGCCACGACGCTCAGATCGTGCGAGACCAGGATCATGGCCATGTGCCGCTCGGCCTGCAGTTTCTGCAGCAGGTCGAGGATGCCTTTCTGGATCGTGACATCGAGCGCCGTGGTGGCCTCGTCGGCGATGAGCAGGTCGGGCTCGCACGTCAGCGCCATCGCGATCATCACGCGCTGGCGCATACCCCCGGAGAACTGGTGCGGATAGTCCCTCAGCCGCTTCGCGGCGTTCGGAATGCCGACCTGGTCGAGCAGTTCGACGGAAAGGTCGCGGGCCTTCGACCGGGGCATCTTCTTGTGGAAGCGCACCGCCTCGGCCATCTGCCGCTCGATCGTGCGCACCGGATTCAGCGATGTCATCGGGTTCTGGAACACCACCCCGACCCGGCGCCCGAGCATGATCCGGCGCGCCTCGCTGCGCATCGCGGCCAGATCCTCGCCCTCGAAGCTCATCTGGCCCCCGACGCGCGCACCGCCCGGTGTGAGTCCGAGCACGGTGCGCAGGGTCATGGACTTGCCCGATCCGGACTCCCCCACGATGCCGAGCGTCTCGCCGCGGCGCACCGACATCGACACGCCGCGCAGGATGTGAGCGGTGCCCTGCGGGCTGTCGATGTCCAGGGTCAGGTCCCGGATCTCGACGAGCATGTCGCCCGCGGCCGGCGCGGCGGTCAAAGCTTGGCCTCGCGCACATCGGTGCGACTGGACAGGTAATCGCCGACGGTGTTGAACGACAGCACGGTCAGGAACAGGGTCACCACCGGGCCCGCGATCACCAGCGGGAACTGCCGCATGATGTCCGCGCCCGCGGCGATCATGCCGCCCCAGCTGGGTGTGGGGGCCGGGATGCCGTAACCGAGGAAGCTCAGCGACCCCTCCACCACGATCATGATGGCCATCGCCATCGGGATGATCGCCCCGAGCACCGGCACAAGGTTCGGCAGGATCTCGCGCACCATGATCCGCAGATCGCCCGCGCCGAGTGCTCGAGCCGCGAGCACGTACTCGCGGTTGGCGGTGCCGATCACCGCGCCCTTGGTCACCCGGATGTACAGGTCCGCGATGACGACCCCTAAGGCAATCGTGATGCCGAACAGCGACGCCCCGATCGCCGAGACCAGCGCGAGCAGCAGCAGCAGCGGCGGAAGCGACGACAGCGTGTTGGCGATGACGTTGGATGCCGTCTCCCAAGCGCCGCGGTAGTAGCCGCCGATCATCCCGACGATCAGCCCGATGAACAGACCGATCAGGGTGGACACCACCGCGATCGTCAGCGACACCCGGGCGCCGTAGATGACCCGCGCGAGGTTGCTGCGCCCGACGCCGTCCGTGCCGAGGAGCCCGCCGACGCTGAGGTCGGGAGGCTGCGCGAAGGAGCCGATCTTCTCGTCGAATCCCGGCAGTCCCGGGATGAAATCGGCGAAGACGGCGGCGAGGATGAGCAGGGTGAGCCAGATGATGGCGAACCAGAGCATCCCGCGGTTGACCCGGCGCACGCGGCGCGGCTTGATGCGCGGGATGAGCGTGAGCGATGTGCCGAACCGCCGCGGCCGGATGACGGTGTTCAAACCCTGGGTCCGCGGACCCGGGTCCTGGGTGGGCAACTGGGCGGTCATCGCACGCTCACTCTCGGGTCGATCCAGGCATACGCGAGGTCGACGACGATGAAGATGACGACGTACGCCAGGACGCAGACGGTCACGATCGCCTGGATCATCGGCATGTCCTTGATCGACACCGCGTTGACCGCCTCGGCGCCGAGCCCGGGTACCGAGAAGAAGAACTCCACGATCACCGCGCCGCCGAGCAGGCGTCCGAGCGCGAGGCCGATCACGGTGACGAGCGAAGTCAGCGACGGCCGTAGCGCGTGCCGGGCGAGGATGTACGGTCGCGGCAGGCCCTTGGCGCGGGCGACGAGGATGAAGTCCTCCCGGAGCGTGCCGGTGAGGTCGGATCGGACCACCCGGTAGAAGAACGCGCCCTCGTACACGCTCAGCGACAGCGCCGGCAGGAACGCGTACCGGAGATTCTGGGCGATCCCGTCGGTGGGAGCCACCCACCCGGTGGCGGGGAAGACCTTGAGCCAGACCACGAAGATCAGCGACACGATCACGACCGTCACGAAGGAGGGGATGCTCAGCAGTGCCGAGGTGACGAAGTTCAGCAGGCGGTCCAGCAGCTTGCCGGCGCGCAGCGCCGCCAGCATCGCCAGCGGGATCGCCACGACCAGCGCGATGATCATCGCCATCGCCGCCAGCTGCCCGGTGACGGCGAGCCGGCGCAGCAGCACGTCGGTCACGGACTCATCGCTGAACAACGTCCGGCCGAAGTCTCCATGCAGCGCGTTGCCCGCCCATTCCAGGTACCGGACGATGAACGGCCGGTCGAAGCCCAGCTGCGCGTTGATGGCGTCGACCTGCTCCTGCGTGGCGGAGTCGCCCGCGATCGCCTGGCCGGGCGAGCCGGGCATCAGCTGCATCAGGGCGGCGGCGCCGAGGGTGACGATGATCAGCACCGGGATGCCGTAGACCAGGCGCGACCCGATGGCCCGGAGCGTCGCGTTCATCGGTGGTCCTCTCTGGTGGGAGCGCGGCGTCCGGTGGGTGAGGTACCGGACGCCGCGCTGGACGTCACTTGGCCTTGTAACCCACGTCTTCGGTGTGCAAGGCGCCACGACCCATCGACTCCAGCCCGACGACATCCGCCCCGTGCAGGAACGACCGGTAGTCGATGCCGAACACGACGATCGGGATCTGGTCGACGTACACCTGCTGGATCTTCGCGATGGCCGCCTTGCGGGCGTCGTCGGTCGTGGCCTCCTGCGCCTCCTCGAGAGCGGCCGCCATGTCGGGGTCGTCGAAGTTGGCGAAGTTGTCCTGGCCGGTCGCTCCGAACAGCGAGCCGAATCCGACCTGCGGACTGTTCAGGTCGAACACACCCGGGTAGAAGGTGATGTCGAAGTTGTCCTTGTCGAACGCGGCGCCGCGCCAGTCGGGGATCGGGATCTGCGTCAGATTCACGGTCACGCCGTTCAGCTTCTGCAGCGTCAGCTGAAGTAGCTCGCCGGCGCGCACCAGCTCGGGCACCGCCGCGATCAGCAGGTTGATCGTGAAGTCCTTCCCATCGGCTTTGACCTCGTCCACGAGGTCCTGAGCCTTCTTCAGGTCCTGCGCCGGCAGCGAGAGGGATGCGTCGTAGTACGGCGACGACTCCGGGAACAGCGCCGTGCTGCCGACCGCGCTCGGATCCTGGGTCAGGGTCTGCACCATCTCGTTCGGGTCGATCGCCAGCTGCACGGCCTGGCGGGCGCGCAGGTCGCTGAACAGGTCGCTCTTCATGTTGAACAGGAAGTGCCGGATGCCGCCGGTCGCGACCGGGAAGACCGCGGCGGCCGGGTTGTCGGCATCCGAGACCCACTGGAAGGGGTAGCCGTTCATGATCTGGGCGCCGCCTTGCACCACCGTCGACACCCGCTGGGCGGGGTCGGTGACCAGGGTGAAGGTCAGCGTGTCGAGGTAGGGCTTGGGCTTGTCGAAGTAGTCGGGGTTCTTCGTGAACGTCTCACCGACCGCGGCATCCCACTTCGTCAGTGTGAACGGCCCTGCCCCCACCGGCTCCGTCACCGGTTGGCCCGCGGCGGGCGCGGCCGCCGGCGACCCGATGAACGGGATGCCGTTGGCGATCTGCACATCCAGCACCGGGTTCGGCTTGGTGGGGGTGATGGTCAGGGTCGTGTCGTCGACCACGGTCGTGGTGAAGGTCTTGGCGATGCTCGCCGCGCCGAGGGCGAAGGCGGGGTCGGCGAAACGGTCCCAGTTGGCCTTGACCGCTGTCGCGTCGTATGCGGTGCCGTCGGTGAACGTGATGCCGTCTCGCAGTTTCAGCGTCCACGTCGCGCCGCCGTCGTCGGTCGTCATGCTCTCGGCGAACCCGGGCGCGACGGTGCCGTCGACGTTGGTGGACAGCAGTGCGCCGTAGACCGCATACAGCCGGTCCCACTGCACGCCTGGGAACGAGCTGGTGAACGAGCCGGGGTCGAACGTCGTCATGCCGGCCGCGACGAGGATCGTGAGGTCGCCGCCGGCGGCGGGAGTCTCGGCGGATGCGGACGCAGAGGCGTTGGGCGCGGTGCCGCCCCCGCCCGAGCAGGCCGCCAGTGCCAGTGCTGCGGCCGAGATCGCTGCTACGGCAGCGATCCGGTATCGGGACATCGTCATCGACGTGCTCTCTTCCTGGTGAAACGCGGATGCGTCGGTGTTCGGGGAGTGTGAAGTTGTGGTCAGCGGGTCTCGACGGGGTCGCCGTGCACGGGTCGCCACAGATGCCCGTCGCGCCCCTCGCCCTCGAGCTGGGTGGCGAATCCGATGCCCTCGAAGGTCTCGTCCGGGTCGACGACGCCGTGCTCCTCGCCCATCCCCGCCGCCAGGACCGCTCCGGGACGCACCGGGTGATCCTCGTCCCGGTACCGCAGCGTGAAGTGGCCGCGGAACACGAACCAGTACTCGTCGCCGTCGTGGTAGTGGTAGTCGCACGGCCGGCCCGGTCCGAACGTGAAGATCGCGGTGCGGATCGCCTGCTTCCAATGACCGGCGATGCGGGCGATCTCCACCTGGCCGCGGTGGCCCTCCGGGCCGGGGTTGAGGTTGTTGCGCACGATCGCGCCGGACGGCGGCACGTCGATCCACTGCATCTTCTTCAACGTGACCCGCGCGTGCTCGGTCTCGACGACCGCTTCACCGGCCACTACGACCAGGCGCTCCTGCGGGGTCGTGGGAACGACTCGTCGTGCAACCGGGATGTTGTGCGTGGTGTGCAGGCTCGCCTCGGGCTCGCTGACGGGGTCCGGCCACTCGGTCGGCGTCGGTTCCTCGCCGTCGGCGGTGCGGTCGGCGTTGCCGAGCGTGAAGAACTCAATGTCGTCGATGTCGACCCAGCCGTCGGAGGCGGGCCGATTGCGCAGGGCCTCGCGAGTCGGGTACAGCGGCACCGTGCAGCCTCCTCGATGCGATGGGTGTCGGAGGGTCGGTCCTCCGTGACTGGAGCATATGACCAGTCGACTATTACGTCAACCACATTGTCAACAATCTTGTCCGCACCGAGATGCGAAGCGGTTTACACTGGCGACGACGAGTGCAGAACGGAACGCCATGACGAACGGGGACCCGGCCGAACAACTCGGCGACAGGTTGCGCGACGACCTCGGCCGCGGCGAGTACCACCCCCGTGAGCGGCTCATCGAGAGCGACCTGGTGTCGCGCTACGGGTTCGCGCGCGGCGCGGTGCGCAGCGCCCTGCTGCTGCTGGCGGCCGAGGGGCTGATCGATCGCTCGCCCAACCGCGGCGCCAGCGTGCGGGGGCTCTCGATCGACGAGGGCATCGAGATCGCCGAGGTGCGTCGCGAACTCGAATCGTTGTGCGCTCGGGATGCCGCGATCCGAGCGACCGATCCGGAGCGCGATCACCTGCGAGCCGGACTCAATGCGATGCGCTACACGGTGGGCGAGGACGACGTCCACAGCTATCGCCAAACGAGCATCGGGTTCCACGAGTCGGTGATCGCGATGTCGCGTCACGAGGGTGCGCGCCGCCAATTGACGACGATCCGGCTGCACAACCTGCAGCGGCACTTCCCGGCCGCCTTCCAGGGATCGCTATCGGACTCCGCCGAGGACCACATCGGGATCGGCGAGGCGATCATCGCGGCGGACGCGGATACAGCCGGCGCCCTGATGTACGACCACCTCACCCGCATCGTGCACTTCCTCGATGCGTACCGCGAGTCTCGCGCCGACGGCTGAGTCCACCCGTGTCGTCCTCGCGGGTTGGACAAAAATGTTGACAATCACGTTGACAAAGCCGTGGGAATCCCTCTACCGTGGGGCTCGACGCTGCCGACCCGGTCGGTGCCGTCCGACCGAACGATGGAGTTTTCCCCGTCATGAGCGACACCGGCCCCGACCCGCGCCCTCGGGTCGCCGTGCTGGCCACCCTCGACACGAAGGGCGATGAGGCCCGTTACCTCGCCGCGGAATTGTCGGCACGGGGCGTGCGACCGCTGCTGGTGGACATCGCGCTGACCGGGTCCTCCCCCGCGGACGCGGACGTGTCGCGCGCGCAGCTCGCCCTGCGCGGGGCGACGGATGCCGCGGGAGACGACCGTACCGCAGCGATGGAGACGACCGCCGACGCCGCGGCATCCATCCTGCGCGAACTCATCGACACCGACGGCCTGGCCGGCGTGGTCGGCATCGGCGGCGGCACCGGGGGCTGGATGTCGCAGCGTGCCGTGGCGCCGCTGCCGTTCGGATTCCCCAAGCTCGTGGTGACCACCGTGGTCAAGGCATCCGGCGAGCACGACATCCTCTTCCTGCCGAGCGTCGTCGACGTCGCCGGGCTGAACGACCTGTTGCGCCCGGTGCTGCGCAACGCCGCGGGCGCCATCGCCGGTATGGTCACCGCCGCGCCCGGCCAGACCTCCCGCGCCGCCCGGCCGACGGTCGCCATGACGATGTTCGGCGTCACCACCGCCGGGGGCGATGTCGCCCGGGCGACGCTCGAGGACGCCGGCTACGACGTCGTCGTCTTCCACGCCACCGGCGCCGGGGGCCGCACGATGGAGCGGCTCATCGCGGACGGGCGGTTCGCCGGCGTCCTGGACTGGACCACGACCGAGCTCGTGCAGAACGTCGCCGGCGGCCTGTGCGACGCCGGCCCGGACCGCCTCACCGCGGCGGCAGCGGCCGGCATCCCGCAGGTGATCGTTCCCGGAGCGGTCGACGTCATCAACGTGATGCCGCCGGTGCCCGAGCGCTTCGCCGACCGCGCGGTGCACTGGCACCTGCCGACCGTTCCGCTGGTTCGAGCCAGTGCCGACGAGTCGGCGCGCGTCGGCCGCTGGATCGGCGAGCGCCTCGACGACGCATCCGGTCCGGCTGTCGTGCTGGTTCCGCAGGGCGGCTTCTCGTCCCTCGACATCGCCGGCGGCGACTTCGAGGACCCCGCCGCGGATGCTGCGTTCGCCGATGCGGTGCGCGCGTCGGCCGGTTCCGGTATCCGCGTCGTGACCGATCCCCACCACATCAACGACTCGGCGTTCGCGCGCGAGGCCGCTCGGACGCTGATCGGGCTTCTCGACGGCGGTTCGCACAGCGAGAAGGAGTGACCATGGCTCGATTCACCCGCACCGAGATCCTCGACCGGCTACGCGCGCAACTGGCCGACGGCAGGCCGATCGTGGGCGCCGGATGCAGCTCCGGCCTGATCGCGAAATCCGCCGTGGCAGGCGGCGCGGACCTCATCATCGTCTACAACACCGGCCGGACCAGGCTGATGGGGCTCGCCACGAATCACCTCCTAAACCACGCGAACCCCACGACGATCTCGATGTACCCCGAGATCGCCAACGCCGTGCGCGACACCCCGATCATCGGCGGCGCCGAGGCGCAGGACCCGACCTACTGGAGGGATGTCGACCGCCTGATCGACGACTTCGAGGCGTCCGGCTTCGACGGCCTGATCAACTTCCCGACATCCTTCGCCCAGCCCGATCGCAATGATGTCGGGCTCGGCCTGCAACGCGACTTCGACATGGTGCGCCGGGCGCGCGAGCGGGACTACTTCACGATCTGCTACGGCTACACCGCCGCGCAGACGCAGGGGCTGGCCGCGGCCGGCGCCGACGTCGTCGTGCCGCACGCGGGGTGGACAACCGGCGGGCTCGCCGGTGCCGGCCGGTCGGCGATGACCCTCGAGGAGAGCTGCCGGCACGTGCAGAATCTGATCGAACTGGCCCGCGGCGAGAACCCCGATGTCATCTGCCTCGCCCACGGCGGCCCGCTGTCCAGCCCCGAGGACCTGCAGTACCTCTACGACACCACCGACGCCCAGGGCTTCCTCGGCGCCTCCAGCGCCGAGCGCATCCCCGTCGAACGCGCCGTACTCGAGACGGTCGAGCAGTTCCGGTCCTACAGTCCGCGCGCCGTCGCCTAAGGAGCATCATGAGCACCGCACCCGTCCCCGAGCGTTCGTTCACCCGCGCCGAGATCCTCGGCGCGCTGCGCGGCACCCTCGCCGCCGGCCGGCCGATCGTCAGCGTCAGCGCGGGCGTGGGCATCATCGCCAAGTGCGCCGAGGTCGCCGGGGTGGATCTCGTCTTCGTGCAGGCCAACAGCCGGTCCCGCAACCTCGGGGTGCCGACATCCATCTACATCGGCAACCCCATCGACATGACGCTGGCGATGTTCCCCGAGATCGACAACGTCGTGGACCGCACCCCCGTCGTGGCCGGCATCGATGCGACCGATGGTCAGCGCCGACGCCTGGCGCGGGTGGTCGACGACTACGTCGCGCGAGGCATCAACGGAATCACCAACTTCCCCACCGCGCTGGCGTACACCGG
>CAXTES010000131.1:0-8342 GCA_964243215.1 uncultured Microbacterium sp.
GAGCTCGGAGATCTGCTTGACGAACGTGTTGTGCGCGTCGACCAGCGCGCCCCACGCCTCGGGCGACATGGTCGCGTAGCGCGCCTGGTCTTCGTAGATGAGGACGATGTACTGGGACATGGAACTGCCTCCTGCGCTAGGTCGCGGGCCGGCCTGTCCGGCTCCGTCATGAATACAACGAACAACCTGCCCCCGGATCGACAGCCAGGCCTGCATTCTTCTCAATATGTTCCGGCGCCGCCACCGCCGTGCGTGCCGGAGTCCGCTTTGCGTGCCGAAGTGCACTCATGAGATCAAGCGGTCTGGTCATCACGGCCCTGCCATCACGGCGCACGAGATTCTCGACATCCTGCGCGATCGATATGGTCTGATCGAAGCTGTCGACATGATGTTCGAAGCGGCCGAGGGATGGTGGCACGCCGACTGCCTCGACGGTTCAGAGCAATTCGATGGCCGGACCAGCGCCTCAGCAACAGTCTTGCCTCAGGTGACCTCCACGTGACCCCGAGCATCTCCAGGATGCCGATTCGTGGTGATTCCAGGGTGCCCGGAGTACGTCGCATGGTGGTGCTGATCGCCTCCTTCCGCAGGCTGCAAATGTCCCTTCGATCAGCCATTCGGGAGATGACTTTGTCGAGTTCTCGAGGTCCAACGAAGCGCTCAAATCTATCTGCTGAGGTGGATACCCCTTTCGGGGTTCGTGGGTTCTAGTCCCACTGTCTCCGACGAAGAGAGCCTGGTCAAACGCGCTTCCGCTTGAACCATATTCGAGCGAACAACCGCTGCGTTCAACCCGGCCATTAGCCGTTTCCCCGACGTTCACGGAGTACGCGTACCGTCTCGATCGTTGTCGAACGGGGGTTCAGCGATGGGCGAGATGACGGAACTCTCCGACGCAGAGTCGGATTGGATCGCGACATTGATAGCCACGTTGAGCGATCTCGAAGTCTCATCAGATCCCGACTCTCTGGACGCCTTCATCAGGCAGTCGCGGGCTGCGAGCGCGCACCGCATCATCGACCCCACCCCGTTCATCAACCTCGCCGGCGCGGCGACGGGGCAACTGCTCGTCGATGCCCTCGATCTGCGATGGGTCGTCTTCATCGATGACGGTGACGCGCGACTCGGTCTGACCGACCGACTCAACGAAACGACCTTCTTCCCGTTGGCCGCCGCCGCTCGAAGCTGGTCCGAACAGGAGTCACTTGCGCAGTATGTCGCCGCCAGCATGATGATCGCGGACCGCCACCCGTCCAGTATCGCCGGATAGCTCGAGTCTGCAGATCCGTGTTCTTCTGGGCAGTTGTGATCGCCGTCACCGTGCCGGCTGCGGCGATGCTGGTGTTCTGTGTGGTCGTCGCGGTGACTCTACGCATCGAGCACAACACACGTGATCGTGCTCTCGGCGAACTGGATGACCACTCACCCGATCGACTACGAACCGACCTCGACGGGCCCTGAGTTGATTTTCTCGCTGAGCGGCGTTTCGTAGATGCCCGGCGACGGCGCGGGCTCCCTCTCGTGCTCTCTGTCCGCGTCATCGTCACCCGGAACCGGATGTTCCTGCGTCTGGCCGACGGACCTCAAGCCACGCCGTCGGCTTATGTACAGGCCAACCTCCGCGTCGACGTCGCGGGCCGCGGCGCGATCCTTCTCAGGGGAGACGTCAGGTTCCGACACGCTCTCACCGTGCCGCCGCGACGTGTCGTTGCCGTGAACGCGACACGACAAGCGGCTTAAAGGCTGGAGGCCGCAGGGTACGCACCCGACCGTGCACGCCGTACGGGTCATGATCCTCCGCGCACCGTCCGTTGGCGGGCATGAATCGCGGCGATTGCCGTTCGGCTGCTGTTCATCGCTGAGTCACTTTCCGTGCCACGGAGGCCGCCTAGCGTGACGAGAGCGAGGTCGAAACTGAGGAGGATGCCGTGGAAGTGTTGGTTCCCGTTCTGATGGTGATCGCCATCTCGGTGTTCTTCGACTTCACCAACGGCTTCCACGACACCGCCAATGCGATGGCCACATCTGTGGCGACTGGAGCGCTCAGACCCAAAGTCGCGGTACTGATCTCCGCCGTGCTGAATCTCGCCGGCGCGTTCCTGTCCACCGCCGTCGCCAAGACGGTGTCATCCGGCATCCTCGTCGAAGACTCGGCGGGACTTCCTCACATCAGCATCACGATGATCTTCGCCGGGCTCATCGGGGCCGTCCTGTGGAACCTCGGCACCTGGTGGCTGGGACTTCCCTCCAGTTCGACGCACGCTCTGTTCGGGGGGCTGATCGGAGCCGCCGTGATCGGCGCCGGGATCGACGCCGTCAATTGGCCGGGAGTGCTCTCGAAGATCATCCTGCCCGCCCTCCTCTCGCCGTTCATCGCCGCCGGGATCGCACTGATCGCGACGTACATCGTCTACCGCATCACCAAAATGGCAACCGTCGCGGGTTCGAGTACGGCTTTCCGCCACGGTCAGACGGTGTCGGCATCGCTGGTGTCGCTCGCGCACGGCACCAACGATGCGCAGAAGACGATGGGCGTCATCACGCTCACGCTCATCGTCGCGGGCTATCAACAGGCCGGCACCGGCCCGCAGTTCTGGGTGATCATCGTCTCCGGGCTCGCGATCGCGCTCGGAACCTACCTCGGCGGCTGGCGGATCATGCGCACTGTGGGGAAGCGCATCACCGACATCAAGCCTCCGCAGGGCTTCGCCGCCGAGACCAGCGCCGCAGCGACCATCCTGACGTCGTCGAGCCTGGGCTTTCCGCTGTCGACAACCCAGGTCACGTCTGGAGCGGTGGTCGGAGCCGGGCTCGGCAAGAAGTTGGCGTTGGTCCGGTGGGGCGTGGTCGGGCGGATCGTCACGGCGTGGGTGATCACCCTACCGGCGGCAGCCCTCGTGGGAGGCGTTGCAGCGTGGGCCGCCAGTACCAGCACCATCGGACTCGTCGTCGTGGCAGTGCTCGGGGTCATCGTGGGGCTCGGCTTCTTCTTCCTCGCCCGCCGGAAGCCCGTGACCCACGAGAACGTCAATGCCGACACCCTCGACGACTCCCACACTCGATCGACAGTCGGCGCAGGAAGGTGACGCTTGTGCACACCACCGCATCGACAGCGGGATGGCTCGGCGTCGACTGGAGTTCGATCGCGCTGGTGCTCGGGGTGGCCGTGCTCGCGACCGTCGCCATCGTCGGGTCGTTCGCGATCGGCACACGTCTGCTCGCCACAGGGGCACCGGACATCGAGATCGAACCCGGTGGTGATCCCGAAGGCCCGGACGCGATCGTCCGTCCGCGAAATGTGGCGCGCCCCGTGGGGGCGACAGTCGGTGCCTGGGTCTTCTACGCCGTGGGCGGTGCTGCGGCACTCTATGGGATCTACCTCGTCATCCCCTACTTCCATCTGCACTAGCACCGCCGAATGCCACGCGAATACTGGGTGCTCGAGACCGCAGTCGCGCGTTAACCTGCGTCCGCTACCCTCCGCGGGGAAGTAGTTGCGGACGGAGTACTGCATGGCCAGCATCAAAAAGGTCGCGTCGCATCTCGACGGCGCGCAGAGCCGGATCGAAGCGCTGCGGCAGAAAGCCGTCGACAGCGATGTGATCACCGTCTTGCAGGATCTGCACGCTGCGCTCGTCGAGCTCGCCGCGATCGTGCGGACAGACCGCGTCTAACGTCGAGTCGCCCTCCGGGGCGGACGGCCCGCGCCGGTCACCGGTCACCGGTCTACGTCGCTGTCCGGGTGATTCCGACGGGGCCTGACCATAACCGGCGGCCCCGCGATCGAGATACGCACGACATCGCCGAACTCCACGCGATCGGATGCCGGATGCTGGATGCGGACGAGGAAGCCGTCGTCTGTCCGCACGGCGGTGCGACGGAAGCTGCCCAGGAAGGTGCTCTCGTGAACGACTGCCCCCATGCCCGGCTGATTGGCCCGGACGAACACGAGATTCTCGGGTCGAAGTGACACGTCCACGGGTCCGTCGCTCACGGGGGTCTGAAGGGGAAGCGACTGCCCCCAGACGGTCGCGATACCGCCCTCGACCGCGCCCTCGACGACGCTCGAGAGTCCGATGAAGGCTGCGACCGCCGGCGTGTCCGGTCGCAGGTAAAGGTCTTCCGGTGTGCCGATCTGCGCGATGCGGCCCGCATCCATCACTGCGATCCGATCGGAAACGTCGAGCGCCTCGTCCTGGTCGTGGGTGACGAACACGGTGGTGATGCCCAGGCGCAGCTGGATGCGACGAATCTCGTCCCGTAGTTGGACGCGCACCTTGGCGTCGAGCGCAGATAGCGGTTCGTCGAGAAGGAGAACGCGCGGTTCGGTGACCAGGGCCCGTGCCAGCGCGACGCGCTGCTGCTGTCCGCCGGACAGCTGGTGACCGTAGCGATCCGCGAGGTGGCCGAGACCCACCAGATCGAGCGCGTCGCCCGCGCGCCGACGGGCTTCAGCGGATCGAACTCGCCGCCGCCGCAGCCCGAAAGCGGTGTTGTCGATCCCAGGCAGGTGCGGGAACCGCGCATACGACTGGAAAACCATGCCGATGTCGCGTTTGTTGGTCGGTACCCGCGACACGTCTTTACCACCGAGAAATACCGCGCCCGCCGTGGCCTGCTCGAGCCCCGCAAGAATGCGAAGAGCCGTGGTCTTGCCGCACCCGGAGGGACCGAGTAGCGAGACGAACTCTCCGGACGCCACGTTCAAGTCGACGCCGTGCAGTACACGGTGATCGCCGAAATCTTTCACCACGCCCCGGAACTCGGCGCGGGTGCCTTCTCTCGCGCCCGACAGGAGCAGGTTGTCAGACGTGCGTGGCAGGGTGTGGGACAGGGTCATGGTTGCCGCCTTTCAGAACGCGACCGCCCCGTTCGACCTATCACGAGCAGGAGCAGGAACGCGAAGCCGAGGGCCATCAGGGTGAACATCGCCGCCGTATACGCATCCGCCTTGTTGACGACTATCAGCGCAGTCTGAAGCACCTGCCGGTTCAGCAGCGAGGCGATGGTGAACTCGCCGAGTACCACCGCCACAGAGATCAAAGACGCCGCCACCAGGCCCGGTCGCAGGTTCGGGGCGAGGACGCGCACCACAACGCCGAGCCATCCCGCCCCCAGTGAGCGCGCCGCCTCGGAGAGGGTGCGCACGTCGATGGCGTCGATGGACGCCTGAACGGAGCGGTAGGCGAACGGCAGCACCGTGATTCCGTACGCGAAAGCGAGGGTCCACGCGCCGGTGCCGAACGACCGTCCGATCTGCTGGTAGATCGGGGCGAGCCCCACCACCAGCACGATCGCGGGGATAGCGATCGGCAGCAGTGCGAGGAACTCGAAGGGACGGCGCAGCCGCGGGAACCGCAGCGCTACGAGCAGCATCGTGGGCGCGAGGAGAAACAGCACGATCAGCACGGTGACGACTGCGAGTATCAGCGAGTTGCCGAGCCCCACCCAGATGGGCCGGAAGACCGAAGCCTTCGCGGGGTCGAAGAGGCTCGTCCAATGCACGAGGGAAAAGCCCTCGCGGTCGCGGAGGGTGAACAGCCCCGTAGAGATAAGCGGCAGCGCGAACAGCAGCCCGACGACGATCCCGATAACCCACCGCGTCAGTGGCCGCGGCTCGAGGCCGGTCACGCCTGCCACAGGGATGCGCGCCGTTGAGTGACCGAGTAGGCCCACATGACGACTGCGACGACGACGATCATGCCGAACGCGAGGGCGCCTGCCGAGTTCTGGCGGCCGAGCAGCGTCTCACTCGTCAACGCGGTGCGGATCTGCAGCGGAACGATCTGCGAGCCCTGACTCGCTAGGGCGGCCGCGGTGGCGTACGACGAGAAGGCATTCGCGAACAACAGCAGAAGGCTCGCCAGGAACGATGGCGCGAGCACCGGAACTCCGACGTGACGCCAGAAGCCGGCCGGAGTGCCGCCGAGAGTCAAGTTGGCCTCGGCCCACTGTGGTTTGAGCGCAGAGAGCGCGGGCATGAAGGTGATGACCATGAGGGGAACCTGGAAGTAGATGTAGGGAAGAAGCAGCCCCGGCATCTCGTAGATCCACGGACCGCTCGCGAAGATGTCGACACCGAACACGTCGAGTAGGAATCTCGTCACGAGCCCCTGCAGGCCGATAGTGGCGATGAATGCGAACGCCAGCATCACCCCGCCGAACTGAGCGAGGACCCCGGACGCGGCATCCACGACTGTGCGCACCGGCCCGGTCTCGGACAGACCGAGCAGCGCGTAGCAAACCAGCGCACCGAGGTTCGTACCGACCAGGGCGGTCACCCCCGACAGCCAAGCGGAGTTCCAGAAAGTAGCGAGGATCACCGGATCGCCGAGCCCTGCGACGTTCGCGAGGGTGAACCCGTCGTCGTCGAACAGCCCCGATCCGATCGCCAGACCCGTGGGGAGGGCGAGGAAGAGGAGAACGTAGGCGGCAAAAGGGACCAGCCCGAGCCACGCCCACCCCGCCCGCATACCATCCTGCTGTGCCGGAGCGTGGGGCTCCGGCACAGCAGGACTTGTCGCACGATCCAGATCCGGGCCTGTGGCAAGGTCGGACGATGTCATTGGATCGCCGCGGCCCATTCCTGACCGAGCAGTGTCCCCGCGGCGGCGCTTTGGTCTTCGGTCGGCACGACAGTGTCGTCGGGTGCTTGAGGTAGATCCTCAGCCAGTTGGGCGTCGATCGTGTGAGCTGCGGTCATGGCCGCCATGCGGGCCGGTCGCGCACCGCCTTTCAGCCACAGGTTCTGCACGTCATCGCTGTAGAGGAATTCCTGCCATAGCCGCGCGGCTGCCGGGTGGGGAGCCGCCTTGTTTATCGCCTGGTTGTAGTAGCCCGCGTAGCCTGTGCCGGGAAGGATTACCACCTTCCAGCCGGGGTTATCGGCTGAGTGGGCGGCATTGAGGTAGTCCCAATCGAAGACGACAGGTGTTTCACCGCTCGCGACCGTGGCGGTGGTGACGTCGACCTTGAGCATGTTGCCGGCGGCGTTCAGCTTCGAGAAGAAGTCAATGCCCGGCTGGAAGTCATCCAACGAGCCATCGCTCTGCACCGTCGCGAGTCCGACTGCCGCGAAGGCCGCTCCGGCCTGTGTCGGGTCACCGTTGATGGCCACCGAGGACTTGTAGGACGAGTCGAGCAGATCGTCGAGGGAGGCCGGGGCGGTGTACTTCGACGAGTCGTAGCCGATCGACATATACCCGCCGTAGTCGCCGACGAACAGTCCGGTGGGCTCCTTGAGCGCGTCAGGGATGTCCTTCCAGTTCTCGACCTGGTAGGGGGCGAAGACTTTTGTGTTCTGCAGCGCGACCGTGAGGCCGAGGTCGAACACGTCCGGTGCCGTGTCGAGGCCCGCGCTAGTGTCGGCTGCCTGGATCTCCTCGGCGCTCGAGACGTCAGGAGACTGCTCGTCTATTGCTATCTCCGGGTACTTCTGTGCGAACAGGTCAAGGATCTCGCCATAGTTCGCCCAGTCGCGCGGCAGTGCAATGACGTTGAGCTTGCCTTCGGCCTTCGCCGCGGATTCGAGGTCTGCCAGAGAGCCGATGTCGGCGAGACTTGTCGCCGATGCGGCGTCGACGGCGGACCCCCCGGTGGCCGAAGCGTCGGCGCTACCCGAGCAGCCCGAAAGCATCAGCGCAGCGCCGGCGAGTAGGCCGACACTGACACCCACAACCTTTGTGGGGCGGTGAAGGTGTGACATGTGCCGTTCCTCTCATTGTTCTTCGGACGCGGGACTGCGCGGGAAGGTCGGGATGACAGGAACCTACGAAGGGAAGATTGCATCTGTGGCGGTATCGAATGAACGGCGATCAACCGAACAGTGTCCATACCGCGCCGGTATCGGCATCCGTATCCACTCTCCGACGGCTGAGCGCGTGAATCAGCCGACGACGACTGATCGTGAAACCTCGCTGAGGAGCGAGCCGGTATCAGCGCAGCGTGATGTCCTCGAAGCGATGAAGCTGGCGCCACGACGCGGCGGATCGAGCGTTCGGCGGACTGTAGACGTCGGCACCGACAAGCGGACCCAGGTCGACGCCGCTGAGCTCGGCGATGTCGGCGATCGGCACTTGGTAGGTAAGAAACCCTTCCAGCGGCGGCACGATCGCCCCGGGGAACCCGAGCACATTCGTCTGGTCCAGTACGAAGCCGCTGGCGGCTAGCCGAGTTCCGTCAAACCAGGCCGCGATCTTCCAGAATCGTCGCGGGACCAGGATGCCGCGGTAGGGCGGGTCGTCGGGCGCGAGAACCGGCGCGGTGAATACCGAGATCAGCAGGTGCCAAACTTGCGCGTAATGCAGCACATGGTCTTCAAGACCCAGCCACAGCTGTTCTGA
>CAXTES010000132.1:0-5145 GCA_964243215.1 uncultured Microbacterium sp.
TGCGCGAGGCGAGCCCCGCTGCGGACGACAGCGCACCCGGTGAGGTCGCCAGCCGCTCGCCGACCATGATCACCGACGTCGAGTCGAGCGGGTGGTCACCCGTCATGCCGAGCCCGTCCAGCGCGGCTGCCTCGGCCCCCGATGCCAGCCCGAGCCCTTCGCCTCTGCTGGGATCGCGGACGCCCTCGTCATCGGCGCGCAAGTCGATGAGGCGGCGCAGCGCGAGCGCGGCCAGCGCCTCGACCCCGGCCTCCTGGAGGCTCGCCAGGTTGCCCGAGCGGTACAGCACGCCCGAGCGGGTGCGCAGGTCGCCGGCTTTGAGCCCTCCGACGTCACGGAAGTTGATCGCGCCGGGGACGAGGTCGACAGCGGTGCTCATACCCCCGCCGACACCCGGGGCGGCACCGGGTACCGACCGGCGATCGCGATGCGATTGAACGCGTTGATCGCGACGATGATCCAGCTCAGCGCCACGTACTCCTGCTCGGACAGCACGCTGCCGACGTTGTCGTACACCTCGTCGGGCACGCCGGAATCGTGGATGAACGTGAACGCCTCGGTCAGCTCGAGCGCGGCACGCTCGCGATCGGTGAAGACGCCGGAGTCGCGCCAGGTGGCGATCTGCGCGATCAGGTCGGCGTCCATCCCGGCGTGGGTCGCGCGATCGACGTGCACGCGCACGCAGAACGAGCAGCCGTTCAGCTGCGAGGCATGCAGCTGCACGATCTCGCGGAGCCGGTCGCCTATCCCCGCATCGTCGGCGATCTCGGCGACCTTCTTCGAGAACGCGTCGAGCGCCTTGTAGGCCTCGGGGGCGGAGCGGGACAGGTGCACGCGGCGCTCATCGCTCATGCAGCCAGCCTATGGCTCGGTGCGGTGGCGCCGGCTCGGCCCGATCCGCCGGCACGGGCGGAGATAGGATGCCCGCCGTGACCGACATCGTCGACGAGTTCTCCTTCCTGGCAGCGCAGGCTGTCGACGCCGGCATCCCGGGCCCGCTCCCCCGCGGCGAGCGGCTGAACCTCACCCTCGACGACGCGCGCACGCTCAGCGCGCTGCGCTGGGACGGGCCCGACCCGGTCGTGACGTTCCTGCACGGCGCCGGTCTGAACGCGCACACCTGGGACACCACGATCCTGGCGCTCGGCCTGCCGGCGCTCGCGATCGACCTGCCGGGTCACGGCGACTCGTCGTGGCGGACCGATGCCGCGTACGTCGGCCGCGTGCTCGCGCCCGATGTGATCACCGGGATGGATGCTTGGACCGAACGGCCCCAGCTGCTCGTCGGGCATTCCCTGGGCGCACTGACCGCGGCGGCTGTGGCGGCATCCCGCCCCGATCTGGTCGCAGGGCTGGTGCTCATCGACATCACGCCCGGGGTGGATCCGAATGCCGGCCCGACGCAGATCCGCGACTTCTTCGCCGGCCCGACGAGCTGGGCCAGCCGGGCCGAGATGGTCGACCGGGCGCTGTCGTTCGGTCTGGGCGGTTCGCGCGCGGCCGCCGAGCGCGGGGTGTACCTGAACTCCCGCGAGCGCGCCGACGGCCGGTTCGAGTGGAAGCACCACTTCGCACACCTGGCAGCCGCTGCGGCCAACGCCGGCGGGTCCGCCGAGTCCCGCGAAACGGGCGACGCCGTCGCGGCCGTACTCTCGGTGACCGGGTGGGATGACCTGGCCGCGGTCGCGGCGCCGATCACCCTCATCCGCGGCGACCGCGGCTACGTCACGGACGAGGATGCCGCGCAGTTCGCGATGCGTGTGCCGGAGGCATCCATCAGCGTCGTCGGGTCGGGACACAACGTGCAGGAGGAGCTGCCGGCGGACCTCGGCCGTCGCCTGCGCGTGCTGGCCGGGAAGGCTTAACGCTTCTGTTTCGTTGGGTGTACTGCGGAACGTGGCGTGCCCGGGCGGACCCTAGGCTGGACTATCGCACCCGGTCACGCGCGCCCGACAGCAACGGACCGCGCAGTCCTGCGAAAGGATCTCCCCATGCCTCGCCGTATAGCCGTCGCCGCCTCGGCGCTCCTGGCCGCCGCAGCCCTCACCCTCACCGCCTGCACGGGCGGCGGCTCGACCGCCCCGACGGGCTCGGGGACTCCGGATTCGGATGCCTCGGTCGCGATTCGTCTCGTCCTCGAGCCCGGCAACCTCGACATCCGCCAGACCGCGGGCGCAGCGCTGGACCAGGTGCTCATCGACAACGTCTACCAGGGCCTGGTCTCGCGCACTCCGTCGCAGGAGATCGTGCCTGCGCTCGCGAGCGATTACGACGTGTCGGCCGACGGCCTCACCTACACCTTCACGCTGCGCGAGGGCGTGACGTTCCACGACGGCCAGGCACTGACGCCGCAGGACGTGGTGTGGTCGCTGCAGACCCGCAAGGACACCGCCGCCTGGAGCGATTCGGCCCGGCTTGCGAACGTGTCGTCGATCGTCGCGGACGGCCAGAAGATCACGCTGACCCTCAGCAAGCCGGACTCGAGCCTGCTGTTCAATCTCACCGGACGCGCCGGGATCATCCTCAAGCAGGACGACACCGTCGACTACAAGACCAAGGCCAACGGCACCGGCCCGTTCGTGCTGGCCAGCTGGAAGCAGGGCGACAGCATCACGTTCGAGCGCAACGACGCCTACTGGGGCGACGCGCCGAAGGTGAAGGAGGTCGTTTTCGACTACATCCCCGACAACCAGGCCGCGCTCAACGGCGCGCTGGCCGGAGAGCTCGACGTCCTCACCGGCTTCGACGCGAACCTGAAAGACCAGGTCGAGGCCAACGGCGACTTCGCGCTGCAGCTGGGCAGCTCGACCGACAAGGGCACGCTGGCGATGAACAGCACGACCGGGCCGCTCGCGGACAAGCGGGTCCGGCAGGCGGTCCGTCAGGCGATCGACAACCAGTCGATCGTCGACGCGATCGGCGCGGGTACCGTCATGGGCGGCCCGATCCCCGAGACCGACCCCGGCTACGAGGACCTGACGGACGTCGCTCCGTACGATCCGGATGCCGCCAAGAAGCTGCTCGCCGACGCGGGTGTCTCGGACCTCACCCTGACGCTGACGATCCCGTCGTTCTACGGCACGACGATCCCGCAGATCCTCGTCTCTGACCTGAACGCGGTGGGTGTGACGCTGAAGGTCGACTCCGTCGACTTTCCGACGTGGCTGACCAACGTGTACACGAACGAGAACTACGAGCTCAGCTACGTCGACCACGCCGAGGCCCGTGACTTCGAGAACTGGGCGAACCCGGGCTACTACTTCACGTACGACAACCCCGAGGTCCAGGCGCTGTACGCGCAGGCGCTCGCGTCGACCAGCGACTCCGACGCGGCAGACCTGCTCAAGCAGGCGGCGCGGATCGTCTCGCAGGACATGGCCGCGGACTGGCTCTACAACTGGGCATCCATCGTCGCGGTCGGCACTAACATCACCGGTATGCCGGCGGACAACGTCAACGCCCGGATCAATCTCGCCCAGTTGGCCAAGAGCTCGGGGTGATCCGCTACGCCCTGACACGGCTCGCCCTGCTGCTGCTGGGACTGTTCGTGGCCAGCGCGATCATCTTCCTGGCCCTGCGCGTGCTGCCCGGCGACGTGGCGCAGCTCATCGCCGGGACCAACAGCACCCCCGAGCAGGTCGCCGCGATCCGCGAGCAACTCGGCCTGAACGTGCCGCTGCCCCTGCAGTACCTCGCCTGGATCGGCGGGGTGCTGCGCGGCGACCTCGGCTCGTCGTTGCAGACCGGCACCGCCGTCACGGCCGAGCTCGCGCAGAAGGCGCAGGTCACGGTGCCCCTCGGCATCCTGTCGCTGACGATCGCGCTGGTGTTCAGCATCCCGCTCGGCGTCGTGTCGGCCATCCGCCGCGGCCGGGCCGAGGGCACCGCGCTCAGCGTCGGCGCGCAGGCGCTCGCGGCGGTGCCGGTGGTGTGGGCGGGCATGATGCTCGTCGTGGTGTTCGCGGTGTGGCTCGGGTGGCTGCCCGCGCAGGGCTTCCCGCGCACCGGTTGGGCGCAACCGGGGTTCGCGCTGCGGTCGCTGCTGCTGCCGGCCGTGACGATCGGCGTCATCGAGGGGGCGATGCTGCTGCGGTTCGTGCGCAGCGCGACGCTGCAGGCGGTGGGGCAGGACTACGTCCGCACCGCGGCCGCGAAGGGACTGACCCGCACCCAGGCCCTGATCCGGCACGGCCTGCCGAACGTCGGGCTCTCGGTGATCACCGTGCTGGGCCTGCAGGTGGCCGGCATCATCGTGGGAGCCGTCGTGATCGAGCAGCTGTTCTCGCTGCCGGGGATCGGCCGGATGCTGGTCGCCGACGTGCAGGCGAGGGATCTGCCGAAGGTGCAGGGCGAGCTGCTCGCGCTGACCGGGTTCGTTCTGGTCGTCGGGTTCCTGGTCGACCTCGCGCACCGGCTCATCGACCCGCGGCAGCGGGAGGCGGCATGAGCGCCCCGACCGGCTCGGCAACGACCCCCGGCCCCGGCCCCGGCCCTGACCCCGGCCCCGGCCCCGGCCCCGGCCCCGGCGACCGTGTCCCGAAATCACGGAATCATGTCCCGAAGTTTCGCAATCCCGAGGCCCAGATTGCGAAAGTCCGGGACACGGTTGCCGGACCCGTCGCCGCGACTCGTGTCCCGCAGAAGCAGGTTCCGGCGGCCGCTTCCCTGCATCCGTGGGACATGCGCACCGGCCGCCTCGTCGAATGCCTCGAAGACGCACATTTCCCGCGGCTCTTTCCTGCTTCTGTGGGACATGCATCCAGCGCGGTGCAGCGCATGACGACGGATGCCGGACCCGCCTCCCGCCCCCACGCGCGGACGCCGCGACTCGTGTCCCGCAGATGCAGGTTGCGGCGGCCGCTTTCCTGCATTTCTGGGACATGCGCGCCGGCCGCCCCGTCGGGCGTCTCGAAAACGCACATTTCCCGCGGCCCTTTCCTGCTTCTTCGGGACAGGCATCCTGGGCGGTGCGCATGACGACGGATGCCGGACCCGTCGCCGCCCGGCCCTCCCGGTGGGCGTGGCTCGGGCGGCTGTGGCGGCTGTCCACCGGGCGCTTCGGAATCGTCGTCGTGGTGGTCGTGGCGCTGACCGCGCTCGTCGCGCGGTTCTGGACGCCGTTCGACCCGCGACAGGTCAACGTCG
>CAXTES010000132.1:5245-8329 GCA_964243215.1 uncultured Microbacterium sp.
ACCGCGCTCGTCGCGCGGTTCTGGACGCCGTTCGACCCGCGACAGGTCAACGTCGCCGGCCGGTGGGCGCCGCCGGGGTGGCCGAACCTGCTGGGCACCGACGCGTCGGGACGCGACATCCTGAGCCTGCTCATGGCCGGCGCGCGCACCACGGTGTTCGTGGCGATCGGCGCCGGCGTCGTGGCCACTGTGCTCGGCATCGCCCTCGCCGCGCTCGGCGCGCTGACGGCCCGCTGGGTGCGCGAGTCGGTCGCGGTTCTGGTCGACATCTTCATCGCGTTCCCGGTCCTGCTGATCGCGATGATGATCACCGCGGTGTGGGGAGGGTCGCTGTGGGTCGTCATCTGGGCGGTGGGCATCGGATTCGGCGTGAACATCGCCCGGGTGACCCGGCCGGAGCTGCGGCGCGTGCTCCACAGCGACTTCGTCCTCGCCGGCCGGGCGTCCGGTCTCACCCCGGCTCAGAACCTCGCCGTCCACCTGCTGCCGAACGTGGCACCGGTGTTCATCGTGCAGCTGTCGTGGGCCATGGCGGTCGCCGTGCTGGCCGAGGCGGGGCTGTCGTACCTCGGATTCGGCGCGCCGGTCACCGACCCCAGCTGGGGCCTGCTGCTGCGAGACCTGCAGCAGTACCTGACCGCCTATCCGCTCTCGGTGCTGTGGCCCGGTCTCGCCATAACGGTCACGGTCCTGGGCTTGAACCTGCTCGGCGACGGCCTCCGCGAAGCGACCGATCCGACGCTGTCGCGCTCGGGCGGCTCCAAGCGACGCGCCAGGACGCATCAGCCGGAGGTGATCGCGTGAGCCTCGAGGTGCGCGACCTCACCGTCGACATCGGCGACCGGCGCGTCGTGGACGGCGTGTCGTTCGACGTTCCCGACGGCGCGCGCGTGGGCTTGATCGGCGAGTCCGGGTCCGGCAAGTCGCTGACGGCCCTGGCGATCCTGGGCCTCCTGCCCGATGGAGCCACCGCGGGCGGCAGCATCCGATGGAACGGCCGCGAGCTGATCGGCCTCGGCGACCGCGAGCTCGCGCAGCTGCGCGGCGACGAGATCGGCATCGTGTTCCAGGAGCCGCAGACCGCGCTGAACCCGATCCGCACCGTCGGGCGCCAGATCGCGGAGTCGGTGCGGATCCACGAGCGCACGACCCGGGCGCAGGCCCGGGAACGGGCCGTCGCCGAGGCATCCCGTGTTGCGCTGCCCGATCCGCAGCGCATCGTGTCCCGCTACCCGCACCAGCTGTCCGGCGGCCAGCGGCAGCGCGTCGCGATCGCGATGGCACTGGCGTGCCGCCCGCGGCTGCTCATCGCCGACGAGCCGACGACCGCGCTCGACGTCACGATCCAGGCCGAGATCCTCGACCTGCTGCTGCAGCTCACGGTCGACAGCGGGATGTCGCTGATCTTCATCACGCACGACCTGGCCGTGCTGTCGCAGATCGCCACTTATGGGATCGTGCTCGAGGACGGCCGCGTTGTGGAGTCGGCGCCGGTGTCGACCCTGCTGACGGCGCCGGCGTCGCCGGTCACCCGCGGCCTGCTGCGGGATGCCACGGCGACGTTGTGGCGTCCGGGAGGCACCGGATGAGCGACCCGCTGCTGCGAGGCCGGGGGCTGACCCGCCGCCACGTCCTTCCGAAGGAGTCGCTGTTCGAGCGACGCCGCTACACGGTCGCGCTCGAGGACGCCGACATCGACGTCGTCGAGGGGTCCGCGGTGGGCATCATCGGGGAGTCCGGGTCCGGGAAGTCCACGCTGGTGCGGCTGCTGCTGGGCCTGGACGTGCCGACGTCGGGCAGCGTCGAGTTCGCGGGTCGAGCCGTGGATGCCTCGGCCGGCGCCCGCGCACTGCACTGGCTGCGCCGCGACACCGGCATCGTCTTCCAGGACCCGTACGCGTCGCTGGATCCGCGCATGAGCGTCGGCCGCATCGTCGGCGAACCGCTGTGGGCGCTGCGTCTGGACGGGGACGGCCGCCCCGGCGGCAGCGGTCGGCGCGCACGCGTGAGGGCGGTGCTCGAAGACGTCGGGCTCGAACCAGACATGGTAGACCGCTTCCCCCACGAGTTCTCCGGCGGGCAGCGCCAGCGAATCGCGCTGGCGCGCGCGATCGTGCACCGCCCGCGACTGCTCGTCGGCGACGAGCCGCTGTCGGCGTTGGATGTGACCGTGCGCGCGCAGATCCTGCAGCTGCTGGCTCGGCTGCGCGCCCGCGACGGCCTGACGCTGCTGCTGGTCTCGCACGACATCGGCGTCGTGCAGAACCTGTGCGACGAGGTCGTGGTGATGAAGGACGGCCGCATCGTCGAGGAGGGCCCGACCGAGAAGGTGCTGCTGCAGCCCCAGGTGGCGTACACCCGGCGGCTGCTGGCATCCATCCCCACGATCGGGTGACCGCGGCTGTCCGAGCCCGGCGGTAGCGTCGGAGCATGCACCCGATCGTCCCGCCGTACCTGCTGGCCCGCATCGCCGCCTCCCGGGCGCCGCACCTGGCCAAGGCCGCACAGGCCGCCCGCGAGACGCTCGTCCACACGCGGGGCTGGCGACCGGCGCGGTCGCGGCTGCGGCTGTCGATCGACGAGTACGGCGCCCTGGTCGCCGAGACGGCACCCGCGGCCGACCGCACGATCGCGGATGCCAAGAACACCCAGAACCTGCCCGGCACCGTCGTGCGCCGCGAAGACGAGCCGCCGACGGCCGACGCGACGGTCAACGAGGCGTACGACGGGCTCGGGGCGACGTTCGACTTCTACTGGGACGCGTATCAGCGCAACTCCATCGACGGCGCCGGCGAGCCGCTGGACGCGACCGTGCACTACGGCCGCAAGTACGACAACGCGTTCTGGAACGGCGAGCGCATGGTGTTCGGCGACGGTGACGGCGACGTGTTCACGGGCTTCACGAAATCGATCACCGTCATCGCCCACGAGCTGACCCACGGCGTCACCGAGAGCTCCGGCGGCCTGACGTACCAGGGTCAGTCCGGGGCGTTGGACGAGGCGATCCCCGACGAGCTCGGCGTGCCGGCCGAGCAGCATCAGCTGGGCCAGACCGCCGATCAGGCGTCGTGCCCCGTCGGGGGG
>CAXTES010000133.1:0-8207 GCA_964243215.1 uncultured Microbacterium sp.
CACCAGCAGGTCGATCTCGCGCTCGCGGCCGAAGAAGATCTCCGCATCCTCGGAGCCGAAGGCCCGGAGTCCGCGGTACGGGCATACCTCACTCACGGCCTGGTGAGGCGCCGGCGCCGCGACCTCGGGCCCGTGACGCAGGATGGCGGCTTCCAATTCGTCGTGATGGATGCCGGGATCGATCCCGAGCTCGTCCCGCAGCCGCTCCCGCCCGGCCCGCAGCACGGCGAGTGCCTCGGCCTGGCGGTCGCTCTGGTAGTTCGCCAGGGCCAGCAGACGCCAGCGCGACTCGCGCAGCGGCTGCTGCCGCACCAGGCGCTCGGCATCGGGCAGCACGTCCGAGGCACGTCCGAGCCGGAGCAGGGCTGCCAGGTACTCCTCCTCTGCCGTGGCCCTGATCTCCGCGAGACGCTGCGATTCGATGGCCGCCGGCGGCCAGTCGACCAGATCGTCGAAGGCGTTGCCGCGCCACAGACCGAGAGCCAGATCGAAGGCGTGCGCCGCCCGATCGTCCTCGCCGTTCGCGACGTGTTCGCGGGCGGCGCCCACCAGGTGTTCGAAGCGCACCGCGTCGATGGTCTGGATCTCCCACCCGAACAGGTAACCCGACGGGTCGGTGCCGATGACGCCCGATCCGAGTTGGCGCCGGATGCGCGCCACGGACGTCTTGATCTGCTGCCACCAGGTGGCCGGTGGCGATTCGCCCCAGCACGCGTCGGCGATCTCTCCCGGCGTGACGACTGCACCGCGGCGCATCACGAGCGCGGTCAGCAGCATCCGCTCCTGGGGTCGCAGACCTGCGTCGCCCACCTCGAGCGGTCCGAGTACACCGACGACCATGGGAGAAGTGTCTGACCTTGCGATACGCGGCTCAACCGACCGACGGCGCACGCGTATCGGACGCGTATCGACGGCGATCGAGCGCATATCGCCGCCCGGCACCGTCGAGGCATGAACAGCACATCGACGAATCGCATTCTCATCCCGGCCGTGATCGTAGCGGCGTCGGCACTTCTCACGGGTTGCGCGGGCAGCACCTCGAGCGCGGCATCCGATACTCCGGCCGGATCCGCATCGCCGTCGACCGGAGGATGTCTCCGAGACGACGGCGGATGCCTCGGCGTCCTGAGCCCCGGGACCTACTCGAGCGCGGCCTTCACCGCGTTCGGTGAGTCGTCACCGGGACAGTTGACCTACACCGTGTCAGACGGTTCGTGGGCAAACGCACTGGACCACATCCCGGCCTACTGGTTCCAGCCGGCCAAGCCGTACGCGGCCGGAACTGGCGACGATTTCCTTCCCGGCGTCTACGTCTGGGGAGACGTTGCGCCGGCGGCCCAGGTGTTTCCGGGCTGTCCCGAAGCACCCGACACGTCCGCGCCGACGGATGCGGCCGGATTGCTGGCCTGGCTGCAGGCTCTCCCCGGGTTGGTGGTGACTCCTGTTCCCGACATCCAGATCGTCGACATGACGGCGAAGGGATTCGACGTCGTCATCGACGCGGCAACAGCGCCGAAGTGCTCGTGGGGGCCGTTCGTCCCCCTCCTCGCGAATCGCGTGGGTGCACCCGACGCGTACATGACAGGAGTCGGGGCCGGCGAAGAGATGCAGGTGTTCCTCTTCGACCTCGGCGGCGGTCACACCGCGGCGATCGTCTTCGATGGACCCGCGACCGATTTCGAGTCCCGCCTGCCCGCGGAGAGGGAACTGGTCTCGACGTTCGCGTTCAATGCGCCGTAACGCTCAACCGCCGGCGCCGCGCGGGGGTTCTGCGCGTCACCGAAACGCCTTGGCCGCCCGCCGCATCCGCCGCAACGCCTTGTCGAGCTTGGCCAGGTGGTGCTCGGAGGAGCCGCGGGCGGCCCCGGCCATCCTCAGGTAACCCTCGACGGGTTCGCCGGCACGGGCGGCGAGCACCGAAGTGCGCTCGATACGGTCAGCGAGCAGCAGAGCATCGCGGTGATCCCCGAGCACGTTATGGAGGCGCTTGCCCGCGTCGGCGAGCGCCGCCGCCTTCGCACCGAACGGCGCGGGCGGATCGTCGGTGACGGCATCCACCGCGTACCGCAGCCGTCGGGCGGCCTTTCGCACGGCGTGGTAGCCCGCCTCTGATCCGTCGATCCGCTTCGCGCGCTTCAGCACTCGGTGAGCCTGGCGCACGAGAACAGCGCGCAGCTTTTCGCTGGATGCCGCGGTCGAGGCGGTCGACGGCGCTTCGCGGACGAGCTGTGCCAGAAGCGCCCGGCGCTGCTCGGATCGCGGCCCGCCGTGCAGCGCCACCAGCCTCGCGTGCGCGAGCGAATACTCCGCGCGTTCGTCGTCGACGAGGCGGCGGCGCAGCGCGGTATCCTCCGACTCGAGGACCTCGTCGATCAGCGCCTCCGCCAGCTTCGCGCGCACCTCGATGTCTCGCACCACGCCCAGGTGCGTGCCCCATTCGTGCAGCAACACGAGCAGGGGATCGATCGTCGCCGCATCGAAGAGGTCGCGGTAGGTGGTCAGGACGCTGCGGAGGCGTCGGACGACGACGCGATTGCGGTGCACGCCGTCCGGCGCATCCTGCAGCGCGAGCGTCTCGGTCTCGGCCATGGTCGTCGCGAGCGCGCGCATCCCGGCGGTCACCGCCTCGCCGGCGGTCATGTCCGTGGTACTCACGAGATCAGTCTGGCGGCCACTCCACGAGGAGGAGCCCCTGCTTGGTGTCTGCGACCTTCACCCAGCCGTCCCCGAAAAGGTAGGTCATGCCGTACCCCTGATCGTCCACGGCGACAGCGGTGTCGGAGTTCTCGGTGATGTAGGTGCGGCCGCTGTCGTCCACCTGGCGCCAGCCGCTGGACAGCAGATCGCTGCGCGCGAGATTCGCCTGGTCGGCGGTGATCGGTGCCCACCCGAACACCTGCACGTGGTCGCTCGGTACCGAGTAGTCGCCCCACGTGCACTGCAGGCCTCCGTTCAGCGCCGTCTGACCGACGTAGAACGGGTCCTGTTTGGCGGTCCACCCCAGGCTCGCGAAGTCGTTCACGGTGGAGGTGGGGATGATCGTCTCGCACGTCGGCTCGTCCGCGGCGTCGGCGGATCCGGTCGGGCCGGGCGTCGCGACGGGGGAGGACGGCACGCCTGCGCTCTGCGTTCCTCCGGTCGTCGGGGTCGCCGAGGGCGAGCCGGCGCATCCGGTCATCACGATTGCGGCGCCGGCGAGTGCGAGAAGGGCGGCGGTCGGTCGAGGCATCCTCATTCGGCACCCTCCGTGGCGGAGTCGGGATGCAGCAACGCGAGGAAATCGTCGTGCAGCACGCCATTGGACGCCAGCGATGACCGCTCGGCGATGGATTCGGCGCCGTCGAACGAGGTCAACCGCCCGCCGGCTTCGGCGATGATCGGCACGAGTGCGGCGATGTCGTACTCCTTCACGCCGAACTCGGCGACCATCTCGAGGCGACCCTCGGCCAGCAGCATGTAGGGCCAGGCATCGCCGTAGCCGCGGTCGCGCCACACCGATCGCGACAGCTTGACGACTGCGTCGAGGTGTCCGGTCTCGTCCCACTGGCGAACGCTCTGGAAGCTGACGCTCGCGTCGCCGAGGGTGTCGACGGATGATACGTGCAGCCGCCGCGGCGCGGCGTCCGGCCCGTTCGTCCAGGCCCCGAGACCCGTGGCCGCCCACCAGCGGCGGCCGATCGCCGGCTGGCTGGCTACGCCCACGCGCGGCACGCCGTCGATCGCGAGGGCGATGAGGGTCGTCCACATCGGGATGCCCCTGAGGTAGTTCGCGGTGCCGTCGATCGGGTCGATGATCCACTGCCGCTCGGTGCTGCCGGTGACGCCGAACTCCTCGCCGAAGATGCCGTCAGCGGGCCGTTCTGCTTCGAGGATGTCGCGGATGGCGCGCTCGGTGGCCAGATCCGCCTCGGTGACATGCGTGTCGTCGTCCTTCATGCGGACGTCGAGGTCGGCAGCATCGAAGCGGGCCGTGGATGCCGCATCCGCCGCATCCGCCAGCCGCAGTGCGAGCGCCAGATCGGCGTCGAGCGGGGTGCCGGAGAGCGTGCTCGTGTCGGGCGTGGCTGCGGGGAAAGTCACCCCCTGAGGATATCCGGGGGGTGCCTGACCGGTTTCCGAGAGGCGAGATCGTGATGGTAATGTTTACCCTCGGTTCGTCCGGGGCTCCACCCCCGGGCGACCTTGCGCCTCTAGCTCAATCGGCAGAGCAACTGACTCTTAATCAGTGGGTTCCGGGTTCGAGTCCCGGGGGGCGCACACCTCTTCGTACCTCTCGTTCATGGCTCGTCTTCGGGCTGGCCGGTCGCGGTATTCTCCGCGGAGATCTTCTCGTGCAGTCGAAGAAAAGTTCTCCACAACGTGCGCCTTCCCGCCACGCGGTGTCCAAGGTGTCTGCGATGATCAAAGGGTGATCATCCCGTCGGCTCCCGTTGCCAGCGAGCCTTCCGAAACGAGGGCCACGGAGTACGCGGCCGACGCCGGGAAGCTGGAGCAGCTCGTCCTCGCGTGGGAGCACGCGAACCAGCAACGTTGCGTCTGGGAGGGCGTTCAGGTGCGGCTGCTGGCCGAGGCCCTCGACCTGGCGCTGCGCCAGGGCTCCGCCGGCACCGACGCCGACGTGAGCGTGCGCTCGGTCGCAGCCGAGCTCGCGTGCGCCGCGGCGGTGTCCGACCGTACCCTGCAGGCGCAGATGTCCGACGCCGCAGTGTTGCGCGACAGGTTCCGGGCGACCTTCGACGCGTTGCAGGCCGGGCGCCTGTCGGGCCGCCACGCACAGGTGATCGCCGACGAAGGTATCCGCCTCGACGACGATCGGGCGCGGGCGACCTACGAGCGTCTGGTGCTCGAGCGGGGCGCGGGCCTGACGACCGGCCGATTGCGGGCCCTGGCTAAGTCGGTCGCCGAGCGCTCGCAGCCGATTCCGTTGCACGAGCGTCACGCGATCGCACGGTCGCGCCGCTGCGTCGAGGTACGCGAGGGTGACGACGGCATGGCGCTGCTGCAGCTGCTCGGGCCCGCGGTGCTGATCCACGGTATCCATGACCGGCTCACGCAGCAGGCGCGCTGCATCCAGCAGGCCGTTCACGACGCGGACTCTTCGCCGGATGCCGCGCCCGAGGATGCCGCGCCGCGCGACGATCGCACCCTCGATCAACTGCGCGCGGACATCCTGTGCGATCTGGCCCTGACCGGCCACGGCAGCGCGGCCGAAATCGATGCGCACGGCGGCGAGGGGATCGATGCGATCCGCGCGATCGTGCAGATCACCGTCCCCGTCGAGACGCTGACCGGCGCATCCGAGGCGCCTGCTCAGCTGGCCGGGCGCGGCCCGCTGGACGCCGACACGGCCCGCCGGCTCGCCGGCAACGCGACGATCTGGCATCGGCTGTTCACCGACTCGTGCACGGGCGAGGTGATCGCGACCGATCGCCGGTTCCCCGTCGAAGCGCAGTGCCGCCTGTTGCGCGCGCGGGACGAGCACTGCCGGTTCCCGGGATGCCGGATGCCGGTGTGGCGCTGCGACGTCGACCACACCGTCGCTCACCACGACGGCGGCCCGACCGCGGTGTGCAACCTGGCCCACCTGTGCCGACGACATCACACTCTGAAACACCACGGCGGCTGGACGACCCGACAGCTCGGCGGCGGGGTCCTCGAGTGGACGAGTCCGACCGGTCGGATCTACACCGACCGGCCCGCGCCGACGCTGCGGTTCATCCCGGCCGATGATCCGGTGGGGGCGCGGGCGGCACCCGGCTGAGCCGGACAGCGGTGCGGCGGAAACTGCTACCGTCGGCCGCAACATGTTCGATGTGGGAACGCTCATCCAATCCGTCGGCACGATCATCGCGCTGCTCGGGGTGATCGCATCCTTCGCCCTGACGCGCCGCGGACAGAAGCAGGACCTCCGTCTCGCCACGCAGGAGGCGGTCCGGGCCGAGCGGGCCGAGCGCGCTGGAGCCGCGAGCGCGCAGCGCGCCGAGAATGCGGCATCCCTGACGATCGACACCCTCACCCGCATCGCCGAGGCGCTCGAGACGCTCGCCGCCGAACGCGCCGCCGGGCCGTCGCTGACCCGGCCGGCGCCACGAGCGCGACCGTCGTGGTCGCTGCGCAACGACGGCGGCGACCAGTACCTCCTGCGCAACACCGGCGATGCCGACGCGCACGACGTGCAGCTCGCCGCCGACGAGTCGCTGTGGCACGCCGGGCCGTGGCCGGCCGCGTCGGTGCTGCATCCCGGGCAGAGCCTCGCGTTCGCCGCCGCCCGGACCGAAGACACCACCGATTCCACGATCACCGTCGAGTGGTCGGCGCGGCCCGACAGCGAAGACAGAGACAGCTGGCGCTACCCGTTGCCCCAGGCCACGCCGCTCAGCTGATCGGCGTCAGGCCGCGTCGCCGATCAGCACCGCGGCGCCTTCTTCCGCGACATCCGCCGCGCCGGCGTCGATGCCGGACAGCGCGCGGCGGCCGATCGCGACGGTAGCGGTGGCGATGAGCACGGATGCCGCCGCGAACACGTACGGCACGGTCGCGTCGAACGCGTGCCACAGCAGAGCCGCGATCGGGGGAGCGGCCGCGCCGCCGAGGAACCGCACGGCGGAGTACGCCGAAGACGCCACCGAACGCGGCAGGTCGGTTGCCTCCATGACCGCCTCGGTCAGCACGGTGTTCATGACGCCGAGCAGCAGTCCGCCCACCACGATGCACGCGACCAGCGCCGGCGGGCTGCCGACGAAGACCCCGGCTGCGAGCAGGTCCCCCGCGACGAGGGGCAGGAAGATCAAGAGCACGGTGGTCCGCGGCATCCGCCGCATCAGCCACGGCGCGACCCACACGCTCGTGACGGCAAGCGCCACGCCCCACCCGAAGAACGTCAGGCCGATGCCCATCGCCCCGAAGCCGAGTGGGAACGGCGAGAAGGCCAGCAGGGTGAAGAAGCCTAGGTTGTAGAACAGTGCGGCGACGGCGAGTACCGCGAGCGCGGGGACGCGCAGCGCGCGGAACGGCGCCGTCAGCGACACCGGCGCGCGCTTGTCACCGCCGCCGCGCAGCAGCGCCAGCACGGCGACGAACGCGATGCTCATGAGCACCACCACGCCGAAGAACGGTCCGCGCCAGCTCACCTCGCCCAGGAGGCCGCCCAGCAACGGTCCGATCGCGATGCCGAGCCCCAGCGCCGCCTCGTACAGCACGATCGCCGCGCCGGTGCCGCCGCTGGTCGCCCCGACGATCGTGGCGAGCGCGGTCGAGATGAACAGGGCGTTGCCGAGTCCCCAGCCGGCGCGGAAGCCGATGATCGCGTCAACGCTGCCGCTCAGCGCGCACAGCAGCGAGAACACCACGATCAGCCCGAGCCCGATCAGCAGCGTCGCCTTCACGCCGATGCGGCTCGAGATCCAGCTGGTCACGAGCATCGCGGCGCCGGTGACGAGCAGGTAGCTGGTGAACAGCAGCTCGGTCTGCACCGGGTCGGCCTGCAGCTGCGCGGCGATGGCCGGCAGGATCGGGTCGACCAGCCCGATGCCCATGAAGGCCACGACGCACGCGAAGGCGACGGCCCACACCTGCCCCGGCTGCCGCCAGATGGACGGCGCGGTCGCTTGCCGCCGCCCGCTCACCGCAGCACCGCCGCCTCGCGGCGGGTGCGCGACGACAGGATCGTCGCCGTGCGCGACAGCGCCGTCCAGTCGTCGTCGTCGAGGTCGGCGAAGAACGGCTCGAGAGCATCACGCAGCTGCACGCGCCAGGCCGCGAGGGCGGCGGCTCCGGCATCCGTGATGCCGACGACGATCGCGCGCGAATCGGCGGGGTCGGCCTCGCGGGTGACCAGGCCGGAGTCGGCGAGCTGGCCGACGAGCCGCGTCATGCCCGGCTGGGTCGTCCGGCTGGCGGTCGCGAGCGCGCCCAGGCGAAGCGGACCCTCGTTTTGCAGGATGCTCAGCGCGCGCCACTGGGCGGCGGGCGCCTCGTTCCGGGTCTCGAGCGCCGCGATGCGCGTCAGCGTGTGGGCGGCGATCACGATGTCCTCGATGTCCCGGGCGCGACTCATGCCGAAAGTATATAACTACTGCATGGATTGCATGTTGCGATGCCGGGACATCCGTCGGACGGATTCTGTGTCGGCGCCCCTTCAGCCCCACCAGGCTCGTTGTTCACCAGCGGTCCGACGGATGCACGGCCACCGTCCGGTGCGCCCAATA
>CAXTES010000134.1:0-8195 GCA_964243215.1 uncultured Microbacterium sp.
CCCCCGCATGACCGCCGCCACCCCGGGACGCCCGTCGATCAGCACCGCCACGGAGTTCGCCGCCAGCCGGGATGCCAGCACGGCCTGACCCACGATCGCATCGGCGCCGTCGAGCACCTGCATCCGCTCGCCGTAGTCGGCGGTCAGCACCGCACCCTCGTCCAGCAGCGCGAGCAGCCCGGCGAAGTCGCCGCCCTGCGCTGCAGCGAGCCACGCGTCCACGATCCGCCGCTGCCGGCGCCGGTCGACGCGCCCCGGATCGGTCGCGCCGCGCACGCGACGCCGCGCGCGGGACGCGAGCTGGCGCGCGGCATCCGTCGATCGGTTCAGCACGCGGGCCACCTCGTCGAACGACTGCCCGAAGACGTCGTGCAGCACGAACGCGATGCGCTCGGCGGGACTGAGCGTCTCGAGCACGATGTGCAACGCGACGGCGACCCGGTCCGATTCAGCGACGACCTCGGCCGGATCCGGATCCACCGACACCGGCTCGTCGCGCCACGGCTCCACCTGCCACGACCGCTCCCGGGACCGGCGTGACCGCAGCAGGTCCAGCCCCACTCGCGACACCACGGTGGTCAGCCACGCCGGCAGGTTCTCGATGCCGCTCGCGTCGGCGCGCTGCAGCCGGATCCACGTCTCCTGCACCGCGTCGTCGGCGTCGGACCCGACCAGCTGGGCCGCGATGGCCCGCAGCCGCGGGCGCTCCGCCTCGAAGCGGGCGGCCAGGCTCTCGGCATCCGTCATGTCACATTCCGTTCCGTTGCACCGTCATGGTCTCGACGCGGCTGCCCGGCCGTTCGTGACATTCCGGAGGAGATCATGCCCGCACCCATTCTCGTGACCGGTGGCACCGGCAATATCGGCGGCCACGTCGTGAGCCGCTTGCGCGCGGGAGGTCACGACGTGCGCATCCTCAGCCGCCACGCACGACCCGACACCCCCGGTGTACGCCATTTCGAGGGCGACGTGATGACGGGCGTCGGGGTTCCGGCGGCTCTGGACGGGGTGCGCGTCGTACTGCACTTGGCCGGCGGCCCGAAGGGCGACGACGTCGCGACACGGTCGCTGGTCGGCCTCGCCCAGGCGGCGGGGGTCGAGCATCTCGTCTTCATCTCCGTGGTCGGCGCCGGCCGGATGCCGATCGGCTACTTCCGGATGAAGGCTGCCGCCGAGCGGGGCCTCGTCGAGTCCGGCCTGCCGTGGACCGTGCTGCGCGCCGCGCAGCTGCACGACTTCGTCCTGCCCGTCGTGCGCACCCTCGCGCGGCTGCCGCTCGTTCCGGCCCCGCGCGACGTCAGGTTCGAACCGGTCGACGTCGAGGCGGTCGCCGCGCGGCTGGCCGAACTCGTGGTTGCACCGCCGGCGGGGCTGGTCCCGGACATCGCCGGACCGGAGATTCTCGGCATCCCGGATCTGGTCGCCGCCTACAACGACGCGCTCGGACGGCGACGGCGGATGCTGCGCTTCGGCATCCCGGGTGCCATCGGCCGCGCCTATCGCGACGGCGCGAACCTCGCTGGCGAGGACGCCGAGCGGGCCGGAATGACGTGGCGCGAGTACCTGGAGCAGAGCGCGACGGTCGGCGCGCGTGACGGGGGATAACCCGAAGCGAAGTGTCCGGATGCCTCGGGGGCGCCGATCCGGCCGCGGTCCTACCGTGGAGCCATGACCTCCACTCCTGTCGTAGACCAGCGCGCTGCGGCGCCGACCGGCTCGCGGCCGTACGCCGCGCTCACCGTCGCCGGCGCGATCCTGCAGCTGACCGCGCTCGGCGTCGTCGGCCCCGTCGTCTTCTCGATCCTCGCGACGCTCTTCGGACTCGGCGTCGGACTCCTGCTGGCGTTCGGGATCGGGATCCTCTTCCTCGTCGCGTTCGAGTACGCGCTGTTCGGTGTGGCGTGGCTCGAGGTCGCGCGCGTCGACGGACTCTACGGCTTCGGATTGGCGCCGCGGCGACCGCGCACGAGCGGGCGGCCGGGCTTCGGCGGTTTCGTCCGCACCCTGTGGCTGCAGCTGATCGACCCGAACGTGTGGCGCGCGGTCGCCAACGCCGCGATCTCGACGGTCCTCGGCTGGATCGTGCTCACCCTGATCGGGGTCACCGCTTCGGGCGTCGCGCTCGCCTTCGCGCCGTTGTACACCCGCGACGCCACCCCGGCGCCGCTGTTCGGAACCGGCATCGACGTGCCCGTCGCGTGGGCGGTGCCGGTCGGCATCATCTCGGCACTCGTCGCCCTCGCCGCGATCGTCGGACTCGCGATCCTGCACGGCGTCATCAGCCGGGCGATCCTCGTGCCGTCGCGCGAGGCGCAGCTGGCCGAGGAGGCCCGCGCATCGAATCAGCAGCGCGCCGGAGCGGTGCGAGCCGCTGACGTGGAACGCACCCGCATCGAACGCGACCTGCACGACGGCGTGCAACCGCGTCTGGTGTCGGTCGGCATGACGCTCGGTATGGCGCAGCAGAAGATCGACGACGACCCCGACGCGGCCAAGGCCCTGATCGCCGAGGCGCACACCTCGACCAAGGCCGCCATCACCGAACTGCGGCAGCTGGCCCGCGGCATCCACACGTCCGTTCTGGACGATCGGGGGCTGGATGCCGCGCTCTCCGCGCTCGCGTCGCGCTCGCCGATCCCGGTCGTGCTGGACGTGCGGATCACCGAGCGGTGCAGCAGGACCGCCGAGGCCGCGGTCTACTTCGTGATCGCGGAGTCGCTGACCAACGCGGCGAAGCACTCGCGGGCCGCCGAATGCCGGGTGCTCGTGCGCGAGCGCGACGGCGGGACGCTGTGGGCGCGCGTCGAGGACAACGGCATCGGCGGCGCGCACGTGCAGCCCGGCGGCGGCCTCGACGGCATCGCGAATCGCGTCGTCGGCGCGGGCGGCACGTTCCGGCTCGACAGCCCCGCCGGCGGCCCGACCACCGTGGAGGTGAGCGTGCCGTGCGCATCCTGATCTGCGAGGACTCCGTGCTGCTGCGCGAGGGGCTGGCGCGCCTGCTCGAGGATGCCGGACACGACGTGGTCGCGGCGCTCCCGGATGCCACCGGCCTCGACGCCGCGGTGGCCACGAGCGTCCCCGACCTGTGCATCCTCGACGTCCGGCTGCCCCCCACGCACACCGACGAGGGCATCCGCGCCGCGCTGCGGCTGCGCGACGCCCGCCCCGACCTGCCGGTGCTCGTGCTGTCGCAGTACGTCGAGGAGCGCTACGCGACCGAGCTCATCGCCGGCCGGGGCGGCGCACTCGGATACCTGCTGAAGGACCGCGTCGCCGACGTGCGGGACTTCCTCGACACCGTGGCGCGCATCGGCGCCGGCGCGACCGTCTTCGATCCCGAGGTCGTCGCCCAGCTGCTCGGGCGGCGCACCCGCGACGAGCGGATGCAGCGCCTCACCGACCGCGAGGCCACGGTGCTCGCCCTGATCGCCGAGGGCAGGTCGAACCAGGCGATCGCCCAAGCCCTCCACATCAGCGAGGGCAGCGTCGAGAAGCACATCACGGCGGTGTTCCAGAAGCTCGACCTCGAGCCCGACGACTCGGGCAACCGGCGGGTGCTGGCAGCACTCGCCCACATCACGTACGGAAGCGCTGCGCCCCAGACAGGAGAACTCCGATGACCACCACCCTGACCCCGCCCCCCGTTCCGCCCACCTCCCCGGAGCCGACGCGACGTCCGCCGCGGGCCTCCGCGCGGGTCATCGCGATCCTGACGATCGCGCTGGGTGCGGCGATCGTGCTGGGCACGATCGCCTCGAGCGTGTTCTCGACGGTGGCCGCGGCATCCGTCACCACCGACTCGCGAACGGTCGCCGTCGCGGGCGTCGAGTCGCTCGACACGGATCTGGCGGCCGGGTCGCTGCGGATCGAGTTCGCCGACGTACCCGAGGCTCAGCTGCAGGTCACGAGCACGTTCGGGTTCGGCCAGTGGACGCTTCAGCGCAACGGCGACACGCTCAAGGTCGCCTCGCCGCAGTGGCAGTGGAACTTCCCGTGGATCTGGCGCGGAAACGGCACCGCCGTGCTGCGGCTGCCCGAGTCGATGAAGGGTGTGGATGCCTCGCTGCGCATGGCGGCGGGCGACCTGACCGTCGCCGGCGACTTCGGCGCCGTCACCCTCGACATCGGTGCCGGGCAGGCTCGCGTCGACGGATCGGCGACCGCGCTGACGGCCGACCTCAGCGCCGGCGGCGCCGACGTCGACCTGTCGGGCGTGCGCACCGCCGACCTGCAGGTCAGCGCCGGGACGATGAACGCCTCGCTGACGGATCGGCAGCCGGATGCGGTGAAGATCGACGTGAGCGCCGGTGCGCTGGATCTCGCGGTGCCCGACGGCGACTACACCGTCACCTCGGACGTCTCGGCCGGCGGTTTCGACAACCGCATCGGCTCGACGCGCGGGGCCGACAGCACGGTGGACGTGCAGGTGTCGGCGGGCTCGGTGACCCTGCGCTCCTCGGCGCGCTAGCGCCGAGTCGCCGACCCGGCGGCGTAGCCGGCCGCGTAGGCCTCGTCCGCCCCCACGTGGAACATGTCGCGCTCGGCGGGCCGCACGATCGACCGGGCCCCCGGCAGGTCGAGGGTGCCGACGAGGTCCGAGCGTCCTCGAACCACCGCGACGGGCAGCCGCGCGGCCTTGCCCTTGACCAGTTCGGCGGCCGACGCCAGCTCGTCGGCGACGCACGGCATCGTGACGGTGAGCGGGCGGCCCTCGGCATCCACGTGTCCGCGCAGATCCTCGATCACCTGCACGCCGGCAGCGCCGATCGCCGCGTCGGTCTGGCCCTCTCGCCAGGCGCGGCCGAGGGTGTCCGACACCAGGACGCCGACCGCAGCGCCGAGCCGTTCCCGCAGCCCGGCGGCGAGCGCCCGCGCCGAGGCATCCGGGTCCGCCGGCAGCAGCAGCACCGTGCCCGGCGGTGTGTTCGAGGCATCCACTCCTGCCGCCGCGGCGATGATCCCGAGCCGGTTCTCGACGATGCGGATCACCGATCCGGTCTCGGAGGTGCGGGATGCCACGACCCGCACCGTCTCGGCGGTGATCGCGTCGTCGCGGTCGTCGGCGACCACGAACCGGCCCTCGGCCTTGGACACGATCTTCGAGGTGACGACGAGGATGTCGCCGTCGCGCAGTCGACTCCCCGCGGCGACCGCGATGAGCTCGACGAGGTCGTCGCCGGCACGGACCTCCGGGATGCCCTCGAGGGGCCAGATCGTGAGCGGCTCGCGCGTGCGCGCGTCACCGGATTCGGCGGCGGTCACCGGATTCGGCCACCTGACGCGACAGCATCCGAATCCGGCGCCGTGAGCCGAATCGGATGCCGCGGCACGCGGGGCCCGTCAGCGGACGAACCGCACCTCGGTGAGCGTCTCACCCAGGAACGGCTCGGTGTGCAACGCGCCGTCGAGAACGAACCCGTTGCGGTCGTAGAAGCTGTGGGCGCGCGGGTTGTCCTGGGCGACCCACAGGTACACCTGCTCGTGGGCATCGATGGCGGCGTCGAACAGGAGCTGGCCGATTCCGGTGCCGTGCCAGGCGTCGAGGAGATAGATGAAGTACAGCTCGCGGTTGCGCGGAGCATCCTTGTCCCGAGCGGGTCCGGAGCCGACGAAGCCGACGATCTCGCCCTCGACGAGCGCGGCGCTCATGCGGAACTCGGAACCTTGCACCGCCCAGTGCGTCCACAGTTCTGCCAGGCGCCGCGGGGAGATCTTCTCCAGGGCCGCCTTGCTGACCAGGTGGTCGTACGTCTCGTGCCAGCAGGTCGCGTGCACGCGCCCGAGGGCCTCGGCATCCACATCCCGCACCGGCCGGACGACGACCTCGGTCTGCAGTTCGGCTTCCATGGCCAGACTCTACGCGGCGGTGACCAGACGGTGAAATCGACCGCGGGGGTTGACGCGGACGACGCGAACGGTAGCCGGTCATGCCGCGGCGGATGCCGGTGGACCGCTCAATCCGCGCGCAGCATGTCGATTCCGGCCGCCGCGTACTGCCGCAGCGTCGCGTCGGGCAGGAACGCGCGAACGAGGGCGCGGGCGATGCGCGTGAGGTCGCCTTCGTCGCGGTACAGCAGATAGATCGGCTCGTAGCGGGGATTGAACTTCTGCTTGAAACGATGCAGCGAACGGAATCCGTACACCGGTTCCAGGATGCCGCTGAGCTGCCCGAGCAGCTGAGCGATACGGCCCTCGTCGTCAGCGACCTCGCGCGCGAGGGGTGCTCCGGAAAGCGACAGGATCTGCGCGCCCTCCTCAGCGAAGATCCGCGCGGAGGAGCCGATGAGGAACTCCATCACGGCGCCGAAGCCGCCGTCGCGGCGGCGCATCAGGTCCAGCGTCCACCCCCGGTGGTCACCGCCGGCACCGTAGACGGGCAGCCAGCTGAGGAATCCGTCGACGTCACCGGCAGGGGAGATGGCGAGCGCTATGCGTACTTCCGGATCGGCTGCCTCCTGAAGCGTGCCGAGGGTGAACCGCATCTCGGGCAGGCCCTTATCGCCGACCCAGGACTCCGAGATCGCGCGCAACTGCTGACGGACACCCCAGCTCTCCGCGGCGAGGGTCGTCATCCGGAAGGTGATCCCCTCGCGGTCGGCGCGGTTGAGGGCGGAACGCACATGCGCCCAGGGCTTGCCCGTGAACGCCAGGCCCGGGAGGTCGACGATCGTGTCGTCGGCGATGACGAGTGTCCGCCACCCGGCGGGGATCGCCTCGCGGGTGAGTCGGCTGGCGCTGAAGAAACACGGGATGAGAGCGTCGTGCTCGGCGGCATGCACGAACTCGGTGACACTGGTCTGCGCGCCCGCGGCAGGTCCCAGCGGGTCGGCGAGTGCGATGGCGACCCCGGAGTGCTTCTGGTAGGGCACGAGACCCGAGGATGCACGGAAGTAGTCCATCCCCTCCCATGTCGACATCCACGACAGGGTGCCGCCGCCATCCGTCTTGATGACGGCCCGTGCGTCGTCAGCGGTAGGCACGCTATCGCCACGGGCGGGTGTCCCGCCCCCCAGCGGGTGCCGTCGGTGCGATCCGAAAGCGCTGGATGTCGCCACCAGATAGACGAGGAACGCGAACCACAGCGCCGATGTCGCTATCGCGACGTCGGTGTCGCCCCAGTCGATCACCGCGTCGGTCCGGTCGACCTGTGAGATGACGACGAAGAAGGCTGCGGCCACCGTGTTCAGTGAAGCCCAGACGACGGTGAGCACCCACGCCCATCGGCGCCCGAGTCGCAACCCGTTGGCCACGAGGAGGATGACGAGGCTGTCGACGAGAACCTCGATCCATGGTCCGTCGAGCGCTGCGGTCGGGCCGAACGGCCCGTTCGTGGGAACGAGCAACGTGAGGACTTGGATGACACCGAGGGCGAGGCTCGCGGCGAACGCGAGCAGGCGTCGCTCCCGAACGCTCGCCAGGCGGATCCGGAAGGATCTGTCGATCGTGAGGACGAACACGACCGCGAAGGCGTGCTCCAGATCGGCGACGCCGCCCAGGAACAGCACGCTGATCGCGGCGTAGCCGAACACGACGATCCAGCCACGCTGTCGCCACGGCGACGCAAACAGGCCCACGCACGCGGCGAAGCATGCCATGGTCCCGCCGGACGGTCCGACGTCGAGCACGGTCGCCAGGTGCACCGCCCACGGCCACGGCAGCATGCCGGCGACGAACAGGAACGCCGCGGTCGCCAGGATCGCGACGAGCTGACCGCCGCCGAAGTACGCAAGCGCGACCCGGGATCCGCGCTGCCACTCCAGCAGGCCCATCCAGAAGAACCCGATGATCGTCGTCACGTACACCCACGGCATGGTGACGAAGAACGTGCCGGTCACGGGTGTCCACCAGCGCCCCTCGAGGAACGCTGGCAGACCGTAGGCGATCGTCTGCCACCACGGCTGCTGCGATGTCGCAGACCAGAGGCCTTGGCCGGCCAGTCCGACCACCAGGATCACCGCGACCAAGACGACGGTCGCCGGGACCCGGCTGATGACGGCCGCCGCACGCGACAGCCTGCGGGGGGCCGGACTGGTGGACGCGGTCTCGTTGGTGCCCGTGACGCGTGGGTTCGTCATGTGCACAGGATAGGGACTGCGGCAGGTCGGCGGTCGACTCGACGAGCCCGCTTCGGGCGCGTAGCTGGATAGCATCGCCGGTGATGAACCTCCTCTGGCGCACCATGCTGGTGATCC
>CAXTES010000135.1:0-8175 GCA_964243215.1 uncultured Microbacterium sp.
TTCGGGCCACCACAGCAGCGTATTCGACCGGCGTCATCCAGCCAAGCGACGTGTGTGGACGGCTCTCATTGTAGTGCCGCCTCCAGGCCTCGATCTTGGATCGGGCGTCGGCCAGCGACAAGAACCAATGGGTGTTCAGGCACTCGTCGCGAAGCCGCCCATTGAACGACTCGATGAACGCATTGTCGGTCGGCTTGCCCGGCCTCGAGAAGTCGAGCGTCACCCCATTCTCGTAGGCCCAGCGGTCGAGCGCCTTGGAGACGAACTCCGGGCCATTGTCGACCCGAATGGTCTTCGGCGCTCCACGGGCGGTCTTGATGCGCGATAGTATCTCAACGACATGTTCGCCCTTGATGCCGCTATCGACCTCGATCACCAGCGCTTCTCGAGTGTAGGCGTCAACGACCGTAAGGGCGCGAAGCCGCCGGCCGTCGAACAGCGCGTCCGACACGAAGTCCATCGACCAGAGCGCGTTCGGCGCAGACGCTTCAGCCAATCGCTCCCGATTGACGGCGCTGACATGGCGGCGCCGTCGTTTGAGACGTAGACTGAGGCCGTCGTTCCGGTAAAGGCGGTAGACCCGCTTGTGATTGATCGGCCAGCCTTCCCGGCGCAGCAGGATGTAGATCCGGAAATAGCCGTAGCGGACCGGCCACGCCGTCGGGCCCGCGTCGTCCCACTCGGTCGTCTCCGGGTCCCAGGCGTCCCCCGGCTCCGTCGTCGCCCTCGTGGCCCGTCGTTCCGCGAGCCCTTCGGCGATGCGTGCGCCGCGGTCCGCGCGCCTCGGCAAGCCGTGGGGGCCGACCTCGAAGGGCTCCGGTTCCGCGCCGGGCTCCGGCGGTCGCGCAGGGGTGAGGTTCGGGGTGTCCGGCGACACGGTGGCGGGGGGAGCCATCGGCGCAGGGTCGAGCGGGTCGAGCGGGTCGGCGCTCAGGGCCGGGCTGTGGGTGACCTTCCGCACCACCGCCCGGCCGTGCCTTCGCCGTCCGTCCTCGAGGAACCTGGCGAGCCGGCGTTGGATGCCGGCGTACTCCCGCTGCGACATGAGCTTGGCGGTGAAGGCGGCCAGCCGCTCGCGCGTCCTGAGCAGCTCGGTCTCGGGCTGCGACCGCTTCGCCAGCAGCTCCTGGTTGGCGTTGCGGACGATGATCCGATGCTGCTGCAGCGTGAGGCCCTCCGCGTAGTCCAGGCGGATGGCGGGCACCTCGATGATGCGTCGGTCGGGGTCGTAGGGGTTGGTCAGGTAGATGCGGCCCAGGTCGTGCGGGTCGCGGCGGACGAGGTACCTCGTCCCGTGGTGCCTCCGCCCCCGGCGGTCGTCGTCCTCGCGACCGTCGCGGTGGTCGGGGTGGGTCCTCAAGGCCTCCAGGCCAGGTCCCAGGTACCGGATGTTGTCCCAGCGCACGCCCTTCTTCGTGACGCACCTCTCGTCGGAATCGCCCGCGAGGGCCACGAAGTCCCTGGCCGGCGGCAGGGACGACAGGCGGACCTTCTCAATCCCCTCGAACCAGAGGTCGCGCGGCACGCCCTTCAGCGTGTCGAGCAGGCCGAGGCCCTCGTGCTCCGTGACGTTCCACTCGTCGCAGATCCACAGCGACACGAAGGCGCGCAGCTGCGAGACCGTCACCATGGGCCTGCCGGCGACGTCCTTGTAGAGGTTGCGCTCCCACGTGTTCGAGAACGTCGACGCCGGAAGCTCGTGCACCTCCTTGCTGATGAGGCCGATCAGCTTCTCCTGGGCGCCTTTGAGCCAGGGTTCGCCGGGCAGGAACTCGGCGATTTCGAACCTCAGGTGCGCGGCCGCGCGCCGGATGTTGTTGCCGATGAAGTGCAGGGCGTTGTCGACGTAGAGCCGCTTGAACTTCCCGAAGGCGAACCAGCGGTTCGCCTTCGGATACTCACCCACGTCCTTGGGATAGATGGCGTGGCGCAGCCCGGCGAGGGGCGCGGTGTAGCTCGGGGCGTCGAAGCCGATCGACATCCCGACGCAGACGCCGGTGCAGCGGTCCCGGAAGGCGATGATGTCCGGTCTGCCGAACACGACCCCCTTGCCCTCGTCGACGACCAGCACGTCCATCGTCGTGTGGTCGCACTCGACCTCCTCGAGCGGGAGCTCCGGCCGCGGCCGGGCGTAGCGCGTCGTGTGCTTTCGTGCCGCGTAGCCCCAGCCGTAGGTCAGGCCGTCGGCGACGTAGAGGTCGATCGCCCTGCGCCGGTACTGGAACGTCCGAAGGTCGGGCCAATCCTCCTCCGCCACCGCGACGTCTGGGTGGTTCTGCGCCACCCAGGCCTTCGCGGCCGCCATCGCGTCGGCACCGGTGCCCTTGGCCATCTTGAAGGAAGCGAGCGTGCCCCGGTCGACGGCCAGTGCGACGAGGTCCGACATCAGCCTGTGCCCCGAGTGGCCCGGGTTCCTTGCCCTGATGAAGCAGTCGTCACCGATGAAAGGGGACTGCTCCCTCCAGAGGTCGATCCACCCGAGCACGGTCGTGAAGCCCGGGGCTTCCTCGCGCCGCGCCGCGGCGACGGCCGCGATGCGCGGCCCCAGCAGGGAGCGCGATCGCGCCACGGGCTCTGCGACGCAGGCGTCCACGTAGGCCCTGCACCTGACGCAGCGGGCCTCCTCCTCGGGCGTCCGCTCGATGAGCGAGGGCCGATCCAGCACGACGACGCCCTTCGCGTCCTCGACGACCTTGAACCCGCCGTCCCGGCACAGGAAGGCGATCTGGAGGTCGTCCAGGAACATGGGCATGCCGCTGTCCGCGTCCATGAACTCGACGCGGCTGTGCGTGCTCCCCTTCCTCGGCCACCTCCTGACGACCCTGATGATTCGCAGGGCGGCAGACCCCCGGGGCCCGAGCTCCACGACCGTGCCCATGGGTAGGTCGTGCTCCGGGACCGGCAGGGCCGCGGGCTGCTCGTTGAGGGCGCGCAAGGGCGTGTTCAACGCCCCCGGGCCCTCGCCCTCGCGGGCAGCACCGGTGCCCTCGGGTCGAGCAGCGGGACGCCGAGGTCGAACCTGGCCTCGCCCGCCATGACCATCGCGACGAGGGCGTCGAGGGCGCGGTCCTCGTGCTCGTGCCTCGAGGCCAGCCCGGAGAGGCGGCGCACGGCGGGGATCGTTGTGGGCAGGCCGAGGGTGGCGAGGGCTGCCCGCACGGCGACGTCGGCCTCGTGGTCCGGCACGGAACGCCGGTGGGTCAGCATAATGCCGACGTTGGTGTGCCGTGGCTCGACGTAGATCGACTCGTCGACCACGGTGCGGAATCCTACGCCGTGGTCGACCCTGTACGCCCTCTCGAGGATCGCCGCCTTACCCTGCCATGCGGGCAGCTTGGCGTACTTGGCGACCTTGGAGTCGACGACGGCGATCCTCCCGTCCCGCATCCGTATGGCGAGGTCGGGTCTGTACTCGCGGTCGATCGTGCCGGGGCCGTCGGGGTCACCTCGGAGACGCGTGACATGGCTGCTCGCTCGATTGACCGCGCCACGATGACGACACGAGTCTTACCGGCCGTTTCGTCGGCGTGGTGAACGTGAGTCGAGGTGACCGGAGGGTTGACGAGGTGGGCCATGTCATCCGGGTCATCCGTGTCGCCCCTGTCTCGAACCGGGTGGTCGAGCCACCCGGAACGTAGGCGAGTCGGGGGTGTCGTTGTCGGGCGTGTTCCCGTTTTGTTCACGCTATCCACAGGTGTCGCATAGATCGATGCTCGAAGAGGAGGCGCGGCAACCCAAGCGGTCGCCCTACTCCCGTATGGTTCGGCTATTCCGCTGCCTGATACCTCGTCCTGGACTTCAACGACATGACGAGGCGTTGTGCGCGCGGTTCGGCTCCCGGAAGGCGGGGCCGGATCGCCTTTAGGACGTGATCCGTGCGCAGGTCGGCCAGGATGAACCGCAGCGCCTCTCCGTCGAGGCCGAGGGCCTCTGCCACATGACCGTCCATGGCGTGCATGACCGCCTCGAACCTTTCCGCGACATCGTCGTCGCCGAAGCGTTCGATCGTCGCCCGCCAAGCCGCGAGCGCGGTCTCGTCGCTGGGAATCCGTACGTCGAGGATGCCTGCGCGGTCCAGCGCGCGTTCCTCGACCGAGAAGCCGGCCAGCATCCTTTCGGCCAGGCGAGCGTCGTCGACGTCGATGAACGTGAGCAGGTCTCCGAAGCCGAGCCTCGCTGTCGTGGCGCCGTCCGGCGTCCCGTCGTTCCCCCGATCCAGTTTCGCCGCCTGCGGTACCACGGCCGTCGCGGTCTGGTCGAAGGCGTCCGACCAGGTCAGCCGAGCCCCTGCGTCGCGGACCGCTTGTCGGATCGACACGCCCGGCACTTCCTTGAGTTCGCGCCCCAACGCGTCGAGTGAATGGCTCACGGCCTCGCAGACTTCCTCGAATCGGCCCCGCAAGGCGGCGAGCGCGGTGCCAAGGGTCGCCAGGTCGGGCGGTACGGGCAGCCAGCGAAGGTTCTTACCATAGAGGTGACTGCGCCCGTTGCTATGGGACAACAGTCCCATGCGATACCCGACGGCGTACGTCCAGGTGTAGACCCTGGTCGCCATCATCAGGTCGAACGGGAAGTTCGTCGCCTCGACGTTCGGGAAGAACAGCGTGACCGTGTTGTCGAACGCGTCCAGGTCGCGATCCACCGGGGAACAGCACGGCGCCAGCATTATCTGCGGGAAGACCCAACCGGTCGGCGGGAGCGCCGTCCTGTATCTCATGAGACCCGGATCGTCCGATCCCGTCGAATCGAGCCGTTCGACGAGTGGTCGTCCCGAGAAGGCCGACGTCACGACGTTCTGTCCCTTCCAAAGCCGCGGCGCCGGCGCAGCCCCCGCGAGTTCGCGGGGCTCGCTGCCGCGGAAGGTCATGCCGCTGCCGATGGCATGACGTTCCTTCCAACGGCTGCGGTCGCCGGCGAGTGGCGGGGCGTCGCGCCATTCGACGGCCCTCGCGCCTTGCTTCCGGATCCAGAACGGGGCAGCGACGTCCTCCAAGCACCTGAGACCCCGCAACTGTCTCAGGATGCGAGCCCGACCGGGTCGGATCCGGGTGTGTATGCGGTGGTCGTGGGCCGGGACGAGGACGTCGCGCAGGGTCACCCGCCACGACCTCGCCCTTTCCAGCCGGAACACGGACTGCTGCCCGTCCAAGGAAAGGTCGACGCATTCGGGCCCCGGAGTCGAGACCTCGATCCTATCGTTCCAGGATGGGTCCCCGACCTCGGCGAAGAAGAGGACCGGTATGACTTTCGCATCCGGGAAGACCTGTGCGTGGATCGCCTCCAAGTCCACGATCGCGGTGATCCGTCGCCGCCCGCCCGCCCCGGGGGCGAAGGTGCGCCGCAGCTTCGCATACTCGTCTCCGTCGAAGACGCCTGCCGGGAGCACGAAGGCTAGCTTGCCGGGTGCCTCGGCCGCCTCCGAACACCAATGGGCGAGTCCTCGATGGACGAAGAGCCCCGCCATGTTCATCTTGCCGATCGAGTCGGCGTAGTACTTCGCGGACTGCTGATCCAGGCCGCCGTCGGTCCGTTCGGGACGCACGTATGGCGGGTTTCCGACCACCACGTCGTGCATCGGCTTGTCGATCTCGTCGTACTGCGTCGGCAGGTCGTCGATGCGCCGCAACCTGAGCGAGTTTATGTTCTCTGTGATGCGCAGCGGGGGAAGCCCCTCGGTCAGCATCGCCTCTCGGAACGGCATGAGGTGCCACAGCAGCTGGATCTGGGCCAGCGTCGCGGAGAAGCCGTTGAGGTCGTTCCCCGCCAGGTTCTCGAGGACCCGGCGCGCGGAGGCGTAGTCGGCGATCCCCCGCGCTGCGTCGTCCCCGACGACGATGTCGTAGGCGCCGATCAGGAAGGTGCCGCTCCCGCAGGCCGGGTCGAAGACGCGTGTCTGCGGCCCCACGCCGACCTTGCGGAGCATGTACTCAGCTATCGTCGGAGGCGTGTAGTACTCGCCGAGCAGCTTCCGTTGCGCGTCGTCCTGGAAGCGTTCGTAGATGCCGTTCAGCACGTCGCCCCGCACCGTCCTGAAGTCGAATTGCGACATCTGGAACAGGGTGCTCTCGATCGCTCGACTGAGGTCCTGAGTCTCAACGGAGATGATCCAGTCGAGGTCGTTCGTGTCGAAGGCGGCCGCGTAGATCTTGGCGCCCTCTCCGTAGGCCTGCTCGAGCAGGCGCGAGTAGTTGGTCCCGAAGTACCGGAACAGGTCCTGGAACGCCTTGACGCCTCCGTTGCACATGTACCTCCGCTCGCCGAAGAAGCCGTTGTCCTCCAGGAAGCGAAGCAGGAGTATCCGTGCGAGGAGCAGGTGCGCGCTCTGGACGGCGAACTTCTGATACACGCCGGCAGGAATCTGGCCGTTCTCCTTCGCGAACTTCGGCAGCACGTCGACGGCCAGCTTTGCCACGTGCCTCGACCGTTGGAGTGCCAGGCGCAGCGCCCTCGCGTCGGCCTCCATCTCCACCTGCTCCTCCCGGCTCCCTGCCGACGCGTGCGCGATCGGCGGCACTGCCGCGACGACGGCGCGCGCGTACTTGGACTGGAAGGCGGCGACGCTCCTGCGCAGCTCTTCGATGGTCGGCGACAGGGCCTTCAAGGCGTTCTCGGAAGCGTCGCACAGATCCTGAGCCGACGACTTCAAGGCGGCGGAGAACCTTCTCCGGGCCACCTTCAACCTCGCCGCCGACAGCCCGGCCCCGGGTGACAGCTTCTGGTGGCCTATCAGCGACAGGTCGCCGTCGCGGAAGCGGGCCATGGCCGCGGGGATCCCGGCGACCTCGGCGCGCAGGCGGTGCATCGCCGTCTCGACCGCGTCGATGCCTTGTCCCGCGCCGAGGTCGACGACGATGTCCGCGGCGGCGTCGAGGGGGGCGTCCACCGGCCGCGCGACGATCGTGCACGGGTCAACCATGACGAACCAGGCGGTGTTGGGCGTGACGTACTTGGCCTTGGTCGAGAACACGCGTTCACGGCTCGTCGGATTGGCGAACACCCTCGGCTGCGTCTTGGCTTCGACGACGATCCAGTCGACCAGCCGGGACCTCTGGCTGGTCGCGACGTCGCCCGCGTCGGCCCTCACCGTCACGTCGGGGCGGCCGTCGATCCCGCCGACGTCGATGACGACGCGATCCGGCGCGTAGCCGAGACCCTCGATGAACAGGTCGCGGATCGCCCCATACATGGCGGCCTCCTCGCCGGCGACCGTCGCCAAGATGATCGGCACGATGGTATCCCGACGCCGCTCCAGTTGAACCGGCACCGCGTCCGGTCTGCGCCTCCCTCTTGCCATTCGATCATGCGTCCTAGGATGTTGACTCGCCCAGCCGAACGACGGGCAGCGGGATTGTTCCGAGCGTTCACAGTAGCGAGGGTGGGCACTGGTTGGAACTCGACGGTCCTGAGGAACACTGGGAGGGGCACGCCACCACGACTTCGGGATCGAGGCGTCGAGACACAGCACGGCGCCCGTGCATGGGCCTGACCGCGCTCTGGGCGAGGCTGGCGAGTTCGGGCGGTTCGGCAGGATCCGCCGACCACGAGCCGGCGCGCCTGACGTCCCCGAGTGCGCGGCCAGCTCCCGCCCACGCCTGTGGTGGATCGACTGCCGTCCGCCCCGCCCGCACCCTCGATGTCGTCTGCGTCCGGCCCATGCTACGACGAGGGTGCGCGTCGCGGTCTGCCGTCATGGGTGGCCGGTCGATCGAGTCCGACCCACGGCAGGGGCGTGGGGGATCGCGACCGCCCATCGCTGGGGCGCTCTGACGATCGTGTCGTCAAGCGTCGTCCACGAGGTCGTCGTCACGTCGGCTCACGCCCGTGGCAGCGCTCGCCGACGGCGTCCGGCCTCCGACCACGGCGCCCTCTTGTGCACCGTCGCTCGTCGCCCGAGGGTTGACGGATTGAGGTCGAATCACCGAAGGGTGTCGTGGTGCGGTGTAGGGCGACCCAGGGCGGTGGCCATTGTCGGCCCGCAGGGGCCTCGATGGTGTCGAAACGAGCATGCGGGACGGGAATGCGACCCTCTGCGATGGGGTGGGACGCTTCGATCCGGCGCTGACGCGACTCAGGCCGACGGCGTCGCCAGAGGCACGTCGGCCTGAATGTCGACCTGCAGCCCTTCCTTCGCCGGCACACGTCACGATCGGTCGCGCAGCCAATGCCCCTGAACCT
>CAXTES010000136.1:0-8140 GCA_964243215.1 uncultured Microbacterium sp.
AGCGCCGTGGAAGGTGACGCTCAGGTCGGCGCTGTCACTGTCCTGGACGCCGACCGACAGCGCCGACCCGCTCGGCGCGGTGCTGCCGCTGGCCGGGCTTATCAGCGACGGGGTGGATGGGGCGGCGGCCGCGTGTGCGGGCGCTCCGACCGCGAGCAGCCCCGCTACCGCCATGATCGTTGCAGTCGAGAGCCCCAGCGCCCGTGAGCGTGATCGCATCGACCCACCTCCCCAGGGTGATCGAGTGTTGCGCGGACTCTACCACTCGCCCTCCATTCGGCAGAGAGTCGGGGGCATCGCATGCGATCGAATCGACATGAGAGTTCTTTTAGATAACCGGGGTCGCCGTGAATCGGCAGTTAGCCTGCTATTGACCCCCAGTCCCCCACCGCGGCTGTCTCTCCCCCGTTACACGCGCGCCCGAAACCGAGATGGTGACCTTTGGACACTCGATCGAGCCTCCGCCAGCACGCCCGACGCCGCACCCACCGCAAGCGGCTCGGGATGATCATCGCCGCCGTGCTGGGAGTGGCCGGGGTGGTGGGCGTCTCGGGCGCCGCAATCGCCGCCGACCGCGGGACCGTGTCGATGCGCAGCGGGTCGACCGTCATCGTGCCCCTCGGCGCCGGCGGCCACGACGGCGCCGCAGCGATGACATACGCGCTCCAGTCGCTGCCGTCCGCCGGAAGCGGCGTCTACACCGGGATACGCGTGCGTGCCGGATCGATCGGGTCCTACGCACTTCAGGCCCGCGTGTACCCGTCGGGTGTCGTGCAGCTCACACTCAAGCGCGAGAACATCAACGGCTCCTCGACGAGCATCGTCGCCATCAGCCCGATCAAGCAGCTCTCGCAGCGCCTCCACGCGAACGAATCCATTGCGCTGCAGCTGCGGATCTCCGGCGACAATCGTGTCTCGCTGTCGGGAACCGCGACGATCGGTACCGGTGGCACGACGTCGATCTCAGCCGTCGACTCCTCGACAGCTGCGCTGACGAAGGCGGGAGCCGCCCAGGGATCTTTCTACGCGTCGGTGTCGACGCCCGGGGTCAACGCCTCGATCAGCTCGACCAGCTCGTCGTTCACGGACGGCGCGGCAGCAGCTCCGGCTCCCACCCCCTCGTCCACGCCGACCGCCACGCCCACTACGGCACCGTCACCGATTCCCACCGCGACGCCGACTCCCACACCGACGGCGACTCCCACACCGACGGTGGCACCATCACCGACTCCCTCCCCGACCCCGACCCCGACCCCGACCCCGACCCCGACCCCGACCCCGACAGCGACGCCGACGCCGGATCCGGTCGCGCAGTCGCCGGCGAAGCCGGTTCCGGGCGCCGGGTCGGCGGCAGCGCTGAACGCGTCCAACACCGGTGTTCCCGCCGGTGTGACCCTCAAGCGCTATGACGGCGACCTCATCATCAAGACGCCCAACACGGTGATCGACGGCCTCGAGGTGCACGGATACATCGACATCCAGGCGACCGGCGTCGTCATCAAAAACAGCAAGGTGGTCGGCAGCGCCACCCCGTCGAGCATCGGCTTGGTGTCGAATGTGACGTCCGGGATCCCCTTCACCATCACCGACTCGGAGATCTACGCGGCGTACCCCAGCACCGCCGCGAACGGCATCTTCGGAAGCAACTTCACGGCGGAGCGGATCAACATCCACGACGTCACCGACACGGTGAAGGTCCTCGGCAGCAACGTCACCGTCCGTAACTCGTGGCTCCACGACAACCTGCATCTCGAAGTCGATCCCGACCGCAACGGCACCCCCACCCACGACGATTCGATTCAGATCCAGGCGGGTGGCAACCTGCTGATCGAGGGCAACCGCATGGAGGATGCGCACAACGCCGCCATCCAGATCACGCAAGACACCTCGCGCTCGACGCTCGGGTCGATCACGGTGCGCAACAACTACCTCCAGGGTGGCGCCTGCACGGTGAACATCGCGAAGACTCCGTCACAGCTTCATCCCGCGCTGACAAACAACGTGTTCGGACCGCAGCGGCAGTACTCGTTCTGCGCGGTCATCGCACCGGACGAGAACGCGCCGACGCTGACCGCGAACACCTGGGGCGCGACCGGGGCCGTGATGAACACCTATGTGAAGGTGAACTGAGCGAACTACCGGCGTGGGCGTACCGCGTTCTGCGCGGCTCGCTCATTCCACCGCGAGCGCCTTGGGTGACACGACGGTGACGCCGGGCGCGACATCCGTCACGACCACGGCGCCGGCCCCGATCCGAGCCCCGGATCCGATCTCGATGCGTCCGATGATCTTCGCGCCGGCGCCGATGTAGACGTCGTCGGCGATCCGTGGGGCGCCGAAGCGAGGCGAGGATTCCGTGTCGTTCTTCCCGATCGTCACCTGCTGGTAGATGGTCACTCTGGCTCCGATCCGCGAAGACGGCGCTATGAAGATCCCGTGCTGCTTGTGGGGCAGTCGGGGTTCGCCCGCGAAGTCGGCGAGAAGGCTGATATAGGCTCCGCGGGAGTCCATGAACGCTTTGTAGAGCATCGTGTGGAACTTGCGCAGCGGTCCCGAACGCGTGCGATCGCGATATCGATACCAGCCGCCCCACGCGCGGACCCACAGAGCCAGCAACATGGCAGCAGGATACGCGAGATGGCCACCGCAACCGCGGTCACCCGGCGGCGCTACGCCTTGGCCGATGCGCGGCGACGACGCCCGTATTCGTCATGCGCGTACCCCACCGAGCCCGCGATCATACCGGCACCCCGGTAGGCGGTGCGCAGACCGCGGGCTCGGTGGGTCAGTGATCCGGTGAGCATGCCCGCGAGCGTCCGTGCCCCGCCGCCGGCCACCCTCGCGACACCTCGACCGACGGCTAGAAGCCGCTGCGCGGCGGCTTGCACGGGGCCGTGCGCGAGTGCGATCCGCACGCGCGCCGACGTGTTGCCGAACCGGAAGGTGCGCATCAGCACCCACCTCTTCGTGAACCTCGCGGCTTCCTCCTGCTCGATGACGACCGCGTCCTGCGCCCACCGGATGGTGCCGCCCCCGGCGGTCAGGGCGCGGGTGAAGAGGCTGTCGCTGCCCCCGGTGAGTCCGAACCGCGCGTCGAACGAGAGCCCGAGGCGGCGGACGGAGGCCAGGTCCAGCAACAGGTTGTTCGTCGCTGCCTCCGCGATCGCCTGCCCGTCCGTCCGCACCGGTCGCACGAACGCGCCACTGGCTCTCACCCAGGGTTCGACGTCGTCGGGAAACCTCGTGATCACGCGGCCGGCGACCGCCGTCGCGGACGTCGTCGTGTACGTCTCCAGCAGCGCGGCGAGCCAGCCGGGCTGCGGCACCTCGTCGTCGTCGATGAAGATCAGGGCCGCGGCGTCGGCGGTCTCGGCCAAGGCACGGTTGCGCACCGCCGCGATGCCCGGGTCCGGCTCGACCACATACCGGGCGCCGAACCGCTCCGCCACCTCCCGACCGGTCGCGGCCGGATCGTTGTCGACCACCAGCACCGAGCACGAATCCCGAGTCGGAAGCGCCTCGATCTGCGGGATGACCGCGGTCAAGGCGTTGTCCAGCGCCTCGGGCCGCCGGTAGGTGGGTATCGCGATCACGATCTCAGGCATCGACGGTCCTGGGGTCGGCGACCCGCACGCCGCGGTGCAGCCGGATGGCGCGGCGGTACGCGTCGGCGTGAAGGATGCCGGCTGTCGTCCATTCGCGAGCCGACAGGTCGGGAGCACCCGGGGCGATGCCAGCCGCGACCGCGGTGACGAGGTCGTCGGCATCCAGCTCGCCCGCGAAGGTGCGCACCCATGCCGCGCCCACCTCGGCGGCCAGCGCGCGGTTCGTCTCGTTGTCGGGGACGAGCACCGGGCGCCCCAGCGACAGCGCAGCCAGAGCCGCCCCCGAGTTGTGCATCTGGCGGTATGGCAGCACGACGACCGTACTCGAGGTGACGGTCTCGGCGAACTCCGCCTCGGTGACGTAGCGGAGGACCGCCTCGATCCCCGGCGTCCGTTCCGACGCCTGCCGGACGGCTTCGGCGATCGCCGGGTCGGATGGGTTGCCCGCGATGCGCAGCGTCAACCGCTCATCCGCTTCTCGGGCGGTCGCGAAGGCGGCCAGCAGCGCCTCGATCCCCTTGTAGGGCTTGATCAGCCCGACGTATCCGACCCGCCCCGGAACCGCAGCAGCCGTCGGGTAGGCGGCGAACCAGTCGCGGTAGTGCCCGTGCCGCACGAGGACCTGCCGGCCGGGCTCGATGTCGGGACCCGTCTCGTTCAACGTGATGAACAGTTCGGTGCGCCGGCGCAGCGCTCGGATCAGCGCGCTGTCGAGGTGTCCCATGTCCGGATCCGAGAGGTTGTGAACCGTCTGAACCACCGCGACGCGACGCAGTCGCATCCGCAGCATCATCGCCGCGAAACCCGCGCGTTTGCCCGCCCGAGTCCACCAGCGCCGGCCCTGAAGCAGTGTGTCGGGCCAGTGCACGTGGAAGACGTCGTAGCGGCCGGTCAACGCCGTTCGCCACGAGAACGGGATGTGCTCGACGCCGTCCGTCGCGACGAGTGCGTCGCGCAGCAGCACGATGTACGGATTCGTCGTCGGCCGCGGCCGGCCGAAGCTCTGCATCACGCGCACCGCCACCACGCCGTCACCCCCGCGACAAATCTAACCGTCCACCGAACGCGCATCCGGCCAGACGATATTGTCGAGGGGTCCGAGTGACCTTTGGGGGGGTCGAGTGGAAACGATCGGCGAAACCTACGCCCGGTTGCGCAGCGCGCAGAAGAAGCGCGCCCGCGGTGCTCCGGCGTACTCGGTGTTCGTGAACCGCCCGGTGGGAAGGGTCCTGGCCGCCTTCGCCTTCCGGATCGGCCTGTCGCCCAACCAGGTCACCCTCGTCAGCGCGGTGTTCACCTTCGCCGGTATCGCTCTCATCGCACTGGCGCCGGCGGTCCCCGTCATCGCGGTCGTCATCTGGCTGCTGCTCGCCGTCGGCTACGCCTGGGACTCGGCCGACGGACAGGTCGCGCGCCTGCGCGGGGGCGGGTCGCTCTCAGGCGAATGGCTCGACCACTTCGTCGACGCCGTCAAGATCTCTGCCCTCCACCTGGCCGTGCTGGTCGGCGCGAGCGACTGGACGGGGCTTCCCCGCGTTTGGCTGCTGGTGCCCATCGGCTTCACCGTGGTGGCCAACGCGACCTTCTTCGGAATGATCCTCAACGATCTGCTGAAGCAGAAGCGCGGGATTCCGACGTCCGCCCAGGTCGGTGGCGGCGGTCCGCTGCGATCCATCCTGCTCCTGCCCACCGACTACGGGATCCTCTGCCTGTCCTTCGTCCTCTGGGCGTGGATGCTGGGCTTCGCGATCGTCTACACCGCGATCTTCATCTGCTCCACGCTGTTCCTCATCGCCGCGGCAGCCAAGTGGTTCCGCGACATGCGACGGGTCGACCGGGATGCCGCATCCGCATGACGGCGCAGCGCCCCCTCCGGATCGCGGTGCTCGTCGTCAGCTACGGTTCGCATGACCTCGTCGACGTCAATCTCGGGCGCACCGCCGTACCGGATGGCACGATCGTCGTCGTGGTCGACAACTTCACCACCACCGCCGAACGCGCGACGATGACCCGGCTGTGCGAGGCACGCGGCTGGACGCTGGTCGCACCCGAGGTCAATCTCGGCTTCGGCGGCGGGATGAATGCCGCCGCCGAAGCGGCGATCGAGCGGGGCGCGTCCGCGCTCGTGCTGCTGAACCCGGACGCGTATCTCGTCGGCGACGGTGTGAGCCGGCTCGGCGAGCGCGTCGCGGCGGATCCGGCGGCGCAGGTGTCACCGCTCGTGGTGCGGCCCGATGGTCGGCACTTCGCTTCCCTCATGGAGGTGGATCTCGCGCGGGGGCGCCTGCGCAGGACGGTGCCCGGACGCCGCTACGAACACTCGGCGCCCTGGGTCAGCGGGGCGTGCTTCGCGATGGGCTCGGGGATGTGGCAGCGGCTCGGCGGCTTCGACGACGATTACTTCCTGTACTGGGAGGACGTCGACCTCTCGGTGCGGGTGCAAGAAGCCGGCGGCACCGTCATCGTCGACGAGACCATCACTGCCGTGCACGATCCCGGCGGCACACAGGCTCAGGACACCGGTCGCAAGTCGCCGCTGTACTTCTTCTACAACACCCGCAACCGGCTGGTGTTCGCGGCGAAGCACGCCGACGCGCGCCGGGGGGCCTGGGTGCTCGGGTCGCCGGCCGCCGCGCGGAATGTGCTGCGCCGAGGCAGCCGCAGGCAACTGCTGCACCCGCGGGAGTCGATCTGGTCGGTGCTGCGGGGCACGGCCGCCGGACTGCGGTTCCTCACGCGTCGACCCCCCGGCGGCGGAACCGGATGACCGCGCTGCGAGGGTGGGCATGGGTGATCGCGTGCCCCAAGAAGTTCCACGGTCTGGGCAATCGACTTCGTCTGGTGCTCGGATCCGAATCGCTGGCCGAGTGGACCGGGCGGTCGTTCGCCTACAGCTGGCCGGTCGGACGGGCCTTCGGCGCACGGTTGGACGAGCTGTGGCGGTACGACCGGCCGACGATCTCGGGCCCCCGAGCGCGACTGCTCACGCTGCGGCATCCCTATCGCCGCGAAGATCTGACGTGGATGCCGGATGCCGCCGACGACCGCGTCTGGATGATGCGCACGCCGCACGCGCTGCGGTTGCCCGCCGGTGCGACGCCGTGGGGGCAGCGGTTCCGCGAGCTCGAGCTCGTCTCCGACCTCGCAACCCGGGTGACCGCCTTCCACGCCGCCCACCTCGCGGGAGGCCCGTACATCGGCGTGATGGTGCGCACGCATCCGGTGTCGAATGCGCAGACGCTCGAGCGCTCGCCGCTCAGCTGGTTCATCGACCGGATGGCCCAGGTGCGCCGCGAACGCCCGGACGTGCCGTTCTTCGTGTCTGCGGACACGACGGAGGGCCAGCGGGCGATCCTCGATGCCTTCCCCCGGTCGTACGCGCTGGCGGACAAAGGCGCGTACAACACCGAGGCCGCGCTCCGGTCGTCGGTGGTCGACCTGTATCTGCTCGCGGGTGCAGGGCACGTTCTGGGCCCGCATTACTCAAGTTTCCCTGAGCTTTCGCAGCAGCTGGCAGGGGTGTCGCTGCGCCTGGAGACCTCGATGACCAGCGCGGAGGCCCGACTCGACGCGGATGGCCCACTCGAGTGGGTCGACGATCCTCTTCACCCGTTCCTGAGGCGGTCGGACTGACCTCGTGGTCGTCGGGGGTCGCGTGGTAGGCTCCGGGTTGGGGAAATCTGTCGGATCCGTGTATTCAACCGGGTTCGACTTCGCTCGAACAGAGCATCATCTATGCCGGTCACTCGGCTGTCATCTGGGGAGATGGATTCTTGGGGAGTTCTTCGTTGCGCATCAGGATGCGCACGATCACGGTCGCACTGACCCTTGCTGCGGCGGCTGCCGCGCTGTCGGCGTGCGCAGCGCCTTCCGTCGCTGACGGTCAGCAGAACACGACACCGATGCCCTCGGTGACCGTCCCGGCACCGAACGGCGGATCTATCGACCAGGTCGTGCCCGACGCCACGCCGGCGGCGACCCAGCAGGTCGCGATCGACCAGCCCGCGCAGCTGTCCGACGGCGTCGTGGTGTCGGTGGCGAACGTCCAGAACGTGGATGTCTCCGCCGAGACTCCGGGAGAGGTGGCCGGCCCTGCCGTCGCCGTCGCCCTGAATGTGCAGAACAACAGCTCGTCGGCGATCGATCTGTCTACGGCGATGGTCTCCGCGACGAACTCGGGCGGAATGCTGGGGCAGCCCACGGTCGCCTCGCCGGCCACGCCGCTGACCGGTTCGCTCGCCGCGGGCGCGGCGGCGACGGGAACGTACGTGTTCATGTTCCCGGCCGATCAGCGCGCCGGGCTGTCCATCACCGTCGAATACATCGCGGGCGCTCCGATCGCCCTCTTCATCGGATAGGACCCGGTACTCAGCATGAAGACGAAGATGTTCTTCCTCGGCCGCCGTACGACGGCCATCATCACCGCGTCGGTGCTCCTGGGAGCAGGCGTTCTCGCCGTCGGTCCGATGTCGCCGGCGTCGGCGGCGGGGGGTCCGGCGCCGATTGAGCAGCGGAATGCGCAGACGGTGACGGCG
>CAXTES010000137.1:0-8080 GCA_964243215.1 uncultured Microbacterium sp.
ACCTTCTCGTAGCCGATCTCGTACGCGTCCTCGTAGTACTCGAGGTTGTCGTTCGTCATGAACGGCGCCGGGTAGTAGACGCGGCCGAGCTTGCCCTCCTTGCGGATCTCGATCTTCGACGCGATCGGGTGGATCGAGCTCGTCGAGTTGTTGATGTACGAGATCGACCCCGTCGGTGGGACGGCCTGCAGGTTCTGGTTGTAGATGCCGTGCTCCTGGATGCTGGCCTTCAACTCGCGCCAGTCATCCTGGGTCGGCACGTGCATCCCGGCGAACAGCCCGGCGACCTTCTCGGTCTTCGGCATCCACTCGCCCTCGATGTACCGGTCGAAGAACTCCCCCGACGCGTACGTCGAGTCGCTGAATCCGTCGAACGCCTGACCGCGCTCGATCGCGAGCCGGTTGGATGCGCGCAGCGCATGGAACAGCACCGTGTAGAAGTAGATGTTCGTGAAGTCCAGGCCCTCTTCCGAGCCGTAGTGGATGTGCTCGCGCGCGAGATAGCCGTGCAGGTTCATCTGCCCGAGCCCGATCGCGTGCGAGCGGTCGTTGCCGTCTTCGATCGACCGCACCGAGCCGATGTGGCTCTGGTCGCTGACGGCGGTGAGGGCGCGGATGCTGGTCTCAACCGTTCTGGCGAGGTCGCCGCCGTCCATGGCCAGGGCGATGTTCATCGAGCCGAGGTTGCACGAGATGTCCTTGCCGATCCGGCCGTACGAGAGGTCCTCGTTGTAGGTCGTCGGAGTGTTGACCTGCAGGATCTCGCTGCACAGGTTCGACATGTTGATGCGGCCCGCGATCGGGTTCGCCCGGTTCACGGTGTCCTCGAACATGATGTACGGGTAGCCGGACTCGAACTGGATCTCGGCGAGGGTCTGGAAGAACTCCCGCGCGTTGATCTTCGTCTTCTTGATCCGCGCGTCATCCACCATCTCGCGGTACTTCTCCGTCACCGAGATGTCGCCGAACGGTACGCCGTACACCCGCTCGACGTCGTACGGCGAGAACAGGTACATGTCCTCGTCGTTCTTCGCGAGCTCGAACGTGATGTCGGGCACCACGACGCCGAGGGACAGCGTCTTGATGCGGATCTTCTCGTCGGCGTTCTCGCGCTTGGTGTCGAGGAACCGCATGATGTCGGGGTGGTGCGCCGACAGGTACACCGCGCCGGCACCCTGGCGGGCACCGAGCTGGTTGGCGTAGCTGAAGCTGTCTTCGAGCAGCTTCATCACGGGGATGATCCCGGATGACTGGTTCTCGATCTGCTTGATCGGCGCACCCGACTCGCGGATGTTCGACAGCAGCAGCGCCACACCGCCACCGCGCTTGGACAGCTGCAGCGAGGAGTTGATGCCGCGCGCGATCGATTCCATGTTGTCTTCGATGCGCAGCAGGAAGCACGACACCAGCTCGCCGCGCTGCGCCTTGCCGGTGTTCAGGAACGTCGGGGTGGCCGGCTGGAAGCGCCCGGCGATGATCTCCTCGACCAGGTCGGTCGCCAGCTGCGGGTCGCCGTCGGCCAGGCCGAGCGCGGTCATGACGACGCGGTCCTCGAAGCGCTCGAGGTAGCGCTTGCCGTCGAAGGTCTTCAGCGTGTAGCTGGTGTAGTACTTGAACGCGCCGAGGAACGTCTCGAACCGGAACTTCTTCGCGTAGGCGAGGTCGTGCAGCTGCTCGATGAACTCGAACGGGTACTTCGCCAGCACCAGCGGCTCGTAGTACTCCTTCTCGACCAGATAGTCGAGGCGCTCGCGCAGCGAGTGGAAGAACACGGTGTTCTGGTTGACGTGCTGCAGGAAGTACTCCCGTGCCGCGCGCTTGTCGGCGTCGAACTGGATCCTGCCGTCCGGACCGTACAGGTTCAGCATCGCGTTGAGGGCGTGGTAATCCATGTCCTCGAAACGCGCGTCCGTCTTGTACGTCACCGTCTCGGTCACTGCCGCTGCCACCATCGTTCCAATCCTTCGCTCACCCGAGCGACGTCTTCCGGCGTGCCGAACACTTCCAAGCGGTACAAGTGCGGCACGTGACACTTGCGGCTGATGATGTCTCCGGCCAGCCCGAACGACTCGCCGAAATTGGAGTTGCCCGCGGAGATGACCCCGCGGATCAGGCTCCGGTTGCGCTCGGAGTTGAGGAACCGGATGACCTGCTTGGGAACCGCGCCCTTCTCCTCGCTCCGGCCGGTTCCGCCGCCGTACGTGGGGGTGAGGAGCACGAACGGCTCTTCGACGGCGGGAAGCTCCTCATTCGCGTGGATCGGGATCCGCACCGCCGGCATCCCGAGCTTGTCGACGAATCGTGCCGTGTTGCCCGAGACGCTCGAGAAGTAGACCAGGAGCGGCGCGGACGTCATGACAGCGGTCACAGGTCACCCCCGGTTCGTGAGCGACGTCGACGGACTAGGCCAGACGGGCGGCGAGCTCGTCGATCTTGTCGGGCCGGAAGCCGGACCAGTGGTCCTCGTCGGTGATGACCACGGGCGCCTGCAGGTAGCCGAGAGCCTTGACCTGTTCGAGGGCCGACGGGTCCTGCGAGAGGTCGTGGACCTCGTATTCGATGCCCTTCGAGTCCAGTGCGCGGTACGTCGCCGTGCACTGCACGCAGGAAGGCTTTGTGTAGACCGTGATCGCCATGTCGACCCGTCTCTCCCCTCGATCATCCAGCTCTGCCCGGCAATCCCCCGCCGGAGCACCAATACTACATATGGGTACCGACATCGGATAGCACCACAAGGTGTAGTAGTTACATCGCTGTAGTTTTTCCACGACTCTCCACAGGTACAACACCCGTTGTCCACCGTTTCATCCACAGCCGGCCGACATGGCGCGAACCTCGAAAAACCCTGAACCGACGCGGGATTCCGGATGCCGAGAAGCCGGCGGCCGACTCGAATCGACGGTACCGACGGCCTCCGACATCCGATCGGCGCGATCCGTGCGCCGTCGGCGTGTCGCCGGGCGGGCGCAGCGGGCGGGCCCGGCCGATACCGTGGACGGGTGGCGGGCTACCGGGATCTGCTGCGCACGCCGGGCGTGGGGCGCATCATCGCGGCGCAGTTGACGGCGCGGTTCCCCAATGGGATGTCGAGCCTGGCGATCCTGCTGCACATCGAGCACGTCACGGGCTCGTACGGGGCGGCGGGGCTCGTGCTGGCCGCGGCATCCGTCGGACAGGCCGTCTCGGGGCCGGTGACCAGCCGCTGGATGGGCCGGTGGGGGATGCGTCGCGTGCTGACCCTGACGATGCTGGTGTGCGCCACCGCGGTGACGCTCCTCGCACTCGTGCCGCTCGCCCTGCCCGGCTACATGGCGCTCGGACTGGTCGCGGGGCTGTCGACGCCGCCGGTGCAGTCGGCGGTGCGGACGATCTACCCCAAGATGGTCAACTCGCGGCAGCTGACCCCGCTGTTCTCCCTGGATGCGAGCCTGCAGGAGATCATCTGGATCCTCGCGCCCGTGCTCATCACGGTGGTGTCCACGCAGGTCGGCACGGTGCAGGGACTCCTGCTGATCGCGGTGATCCTCGTGGGCGGGTGCGGCTGGTTCATCCTCTCGCCCGAACTCGGACGCGTCCGCATCCCCCGCAGCAAGCGCCGCTTCGGGAAGGTGCTCGCCCGCCCGCCCGTGCTGCTGGCCACCGTCATCGGATTCCTGCTGATCGGCGCGTGCTCCGCCGTCGAGGTCGGCGTGGTCGCCGCGTTCGGGCACGGCGGCCTGGAGGCCGGACTCGTGCTGGCGGTGTTCTCGATCGGCAGCCTCGCCGGCGGGCTGGTGTCGGGCTCGATCCCGATCGGGCGATGGGCGATGACGCGCCGCATGGCGATCCTGACCGTCGGGCTCGCGCTGACGCTGTTCTCACTGAACGTCTGGTGGATCGGCGCCAGCCTCGTCGTGGCCGGAATCGGCGTCGCGCCGGCGCTGGCGGTCCTGTTCGCGATGACGACCGCGAGCGTGAGGTTCAGCGACACCGCCGAGGCGTTCGGATGGATCGGCACCGGGCAGCTCATCGGCGCCGCCGCGGGGTCGGCGATCGCCGGTTTCCTCATCGACGGCGCCGGTGCCCCCGGCGCCTACGGGGTGGCAGCCGCGTTCGCCGCGGCCGGGCTCGCGGTCTCGGTGGTCTTCGCGCCGAGCTTTCCCGACCTGCGCGGCCGCGACCCGAGCCCCATCCCCGACACCGAGCCGGTGCCGACGATCACCTGAGGCTCACTCGAGGCGGCGCAGCAGCTCCAGCACCGCGAGCGCGTACGCATCCGCCGGTTCGGGATGCTCGAACCGCAGCCGCTTGCCGCCGAGTTCGATCTCGACCTGATGGGTGTCGGCGAGTCGCTCGAGCGACCGGAAGGTGGTGCGCAGCAGCTCGCGCAGCTGATCCTCGCTCGGCAGCCACAGCGCGTCTTCGAGCGCGACGGAATCCAGCGCCCACTCGGTCGTGCCGTTGAACGAGAGGATCTTGCCCGTCGAGTACTCGCGGGGCTCGATCGTCATGTCGCTGACGGTGAACACGTCGGCTTCGAACTCCGGTTCGTTCAGCTGGAAGCGGTCGCCCGATTTCGGGTGCCACACCAGGCCGGCCTCGCGCAGCGATACGGCCAGCTCCGTCGAGATCATGCCAACCATCTTGGCCCGGATGCGACCTGACTCGGCGTCGCTCGTACGCTGGACGCATGCCGGTTCCCGTCACCCTGCCCCGTCTCGCGTGGGGCGACGCGGTATCCGATCGACGCGCGCTGCTGATCCACGGGCTCGGCTCCACCGGCGCGCTGATGTGGCGGTTCGGGGTTGCGCTGGCCGATGCCGGCTGGCACGCCGAGGCCGTCGACCTTCGCGGCCACGGCACGGCGCCTCGGACGCTGGACTACACGGTCGCCGCGTACGCGGCCGATGTCGCCGCGACGGAGCCGGCAGCCGGCGGCTCGTGGGACCTGGTGATCGGGCACTCGCTCGGCGGCGCGGCTGCGGCGCTCGCCGCGGCCGGAGACCCGGAGTGGGCGCGGCGGCTGATCTTGATCGATCCCGCGATCCGTCCCACCGACCGCGACCTCGAGATCGTCCGCGCAAGTCAAGAGGCGGCGTTCGCCGATCCGACCGTGGCGGCCGTGCGCGCCGAGCATCCGCACTGGCACGAGCACGACGTCGAGCTCAAGGCCCTGGCGGCGCAGCAGGCGAGCCGCTGGGCCGTCGAGCAGACCCGCGCGCAGAACGAGCCGTGGGATGTGACGGATGCCGTCTCCCGGCTGACCGTGCCCACGCACGTCCTCGCGTCGGATCCCGCCGTGTACAGCATCTTCACGGCGCCGCTGTCGACCGAGATGCTCGCGGCGAACCCGCGGATCACGATGTCGGTGGTCGAAGGCGCCGGGCACTCGCCGCACCGCGACAGACCGGACGAGACGATGCGACAGCTGCGGGAGATCCTGCGATGACCGGTTTCGACCCCGCCGGGATCCTGCCCGACGACCTGCTCGAACGCTTTCGCGAGCGCGCCGCCGTACACGACCGTGACAACACCTTCCCCGACGACGACCTGGCCGAACTGAAGGCCGTCGGGTACCTCTCGATCCTCGTGCCGTCCGACCTCGGCGGCGGCGGGCTCGGCTTGACCGAGGCATCCCTCCTGCAGCAGCGGCTGGCGACCGCGGCACCGGCGACGGCGCTCGCGGTCAACATGCACCTGATCTGGACCGGTATCGCCGCGGTGCTCGCCGGCCGCGGCGACGACAGTCTCCGCTTCGTGCAGAAGGGCGCCGCGGCGGGCGAGATCTTCGCGTTCGGCATCAGCGAGGCCGGCAACGACCTCGTGCTCTTCGACAGCGACACGGATGCCGCCCCGGGGCCGGACGGATCGTACGCCTTCACCGGAACGAAGATCTTCACGTCGCTCGCGCCGGTGTGGACACAGCTCGGCCTGCACGGACTGGACACCACGAGCCCGGACGCTCCGAAGATGGTCTACGCGTTCGTGCCGCGCAGCGCCGCGATCGTCACGCGCGACGACTGGGACACGCTCGGGATGCGCGCCACCCAGTCGCGCACCACCGAGCTGCACGGCGCGATCGCGCCCGCTGACCGCGTGGTGCGCCGCATCGACCCCGGGCCCAATCCCGATCCGCTCGTGTTCGCCCTGTTCAGCGTGTTCGAGCTGCTGCTGGCGTCGGTGTACACCGGGATCGCACGGCGTGCGCTCGATGTCGCGGTCGCGACCGCGCACCGTCGCACGTCGAAGAAGACCGGGACGACGTACGACCAGGACCCCGACATCCGGTGGCGCATCGCCGACATGGCGTTGGCGTATGACGCGCTGCCGCCGCAGTTGGCTTCGCTCAGCCGCGACGTCGAGCAGCAGGCCGATCACGGCGCGCGGTGGTTCTCGCTGCTGTCGGGCATCAAGCACCGCGCGGTCACGATGGCCAAGGCGGTCGTCGACGACGCGATGCTCGTCGCCGGCGGGTCGTCGTACTTCGCGTCGGCGGAGCTCGGCCGGCTGTATCGCGACGTGCTGGCGGGCATGTTCCATCCGTCCGATCCGGAGTCCGCGCACGCGACGGTCGCGACGGCGTGGCTGGGGCCCGTCGTCTAGCGGCTGTCGAAGTCGAACGCGCGCAGCAACTCCGCCACGGCCTGCTCGCGCTGGGTGCCGCCCCCCTCGTACATCTCGGCGACGTGCGTGCGCAGATGGTTCTCCAGCAGCAGCTTGTTCAGCGACTCGAGGGCGTTCTGGATAGCGCGGGACTGCCCGATGATGTCCATGCAGTAGTCCTCGTTCTCGATCATCTTCGCCAGCCCGCGGACCTGACCCTCCAGGATGCTGGTGCGGTGCAGGGCGCGCTTCTTGATGTCCTCGATCACGCGGCCAACCTACCCCGCCATGCGAGGATGACCAGATGGTGCGCACCCCCACCGCGCTGCTGAGCCCGGCCGACCAGGAGCGCCGTCGCGCACTGCAGGTCATGAAGGGCGTCGCACTGGGTGCGCTCATCGCGCTGGCGATCGTGTTCGTCCTCGCGTTCGCGCTGCAGCAGCGGGTGCCGTGGCTCGCGTACGTGCGCGCCGCGGCCGAGGGTGGCATGGTGGGCGCGCTGGCGGACTGGTTCGCGGTCACGGCGCTGTTCCGGCATCCGCTCGGCATCCCCATCCCGCACACCGCGATCATCCCCACCCGGAAGGACGAGATCGGCCGCAGCCTCGGCGAGTTCGTCGAGACGAACTTCCTCGAGGGCGAGATCGTGCGCACGAAGCTGGAGTCGGCGGCGATCGCGGCCAAGCTCGGGGACTGGCTGAGCCGCCCCGACCACGCGCGCCGCATCACCGAGGAGGGGTCGGCGATCGCATCCGGCATCCTGCGGGCTCTCAGCGACGACGACGTGCAGGACGTGATCACCGACCTCGCGCGCGAGCATCTCATCGAGCCGGACTGGGGCCCGCCGCTCGGTGCGTGGCTCGAGCGACTCATCGCCTCGCGCGCCCACCACGGTGCCGTCGATCTCGCCGCCGACAACGTCGCTGGGTGGCTGGCGCACAACCGGCAGGCGTTCGACGGTCTGGTCTCACGGCGCCTGCCGTCGTGGCTGCCGGCGATCGCGGTGCGACTGGTCGACGATGCGATCTACAACGAGGCGGTCAAGCTCGTCGCGGCGGTACGCGTCGAGGTCGACCACCCCGTGCGCCGCGCGATCGACGGGTACCTGATCCGGCTGGCCGACAACCTCCAGCACGACGCCGCCACGATAGGACGCTTCGAAGACGCCAAGATCGCCGTGTTCGACAGCCCGCGGGTGCGCGAACTCGCCGCCGAGACCTGGAACACCGCCAAGGCGGGACTGCTGGCGTCCCTCGCCGATCCGAACAGCTCGCTGCGGCAGCGTGCCACGACCGTGATCGCCGAGGTCGGAGACCGGCTCGTGACGGATGCGGCGCTGCAGCGGCGCGTGGACGGGTGGGTCTCGGACGCCGCGGTGTTCCTCGTCGACCGGTATCGCCACGACATCGCATCCATCATCACCGACACCGTCGAGCGGTGGGATGCCGCTGAGACCACCGAGAAGATCGAGCTGATGGTGGGCCGCGACCTGCAGTAC